>DATJSH010000196.1:0-14696 GCA_035504235.1 Allostellaceae bacterium
GCATCCCAGCGACCCGCCGCGAATCCTTGTCACATCGCGGCAAGCTACCCATACTGAGCCGATGAGACGTGTCGTCTTCGAGCCGGTGCAGATCGCGGAGCCCGAGCCGCCGGCGCGGCTGTGCGACCACCCTGGCTGCGAGGGTGCCGGCGACTATCGCGCACCGCGCTCGCGCCTGGAGCTCGATGCCTATTTCTGGTTTTGCCTCGATCATGTCCGCGCCTACAATTCCGCGTGGAATTATTACGCCGGGATGAGCGAGTCCGAGATCGAAGCCGAAATCCGCCGCGACACGGTCTGGCAGCGGCCAAGCTGGAAGCTTGGCCAGCGTCACGGCCCGGCCTACGAGGCGCGGATGCGCGATCATTTTGGCGTCTACGGCGAGAATGGCGGCAAGACGGGGCATCATCGCCGCGCTCATTCGTCCGGCGCCGACGCCTCGGCACGCGTTGCTTCGGCCCGGGAGCAGGCGCTCGCGGTGTTCGACATGGACGCGCCCTTTACCCAGACGATGCTCAAAGCGCGTTACAAGGTGCTGGTGAAAATGCACCATCCCGACGCCCATGGCGGCGACAAGGAAGCGGAGGAAAAGCTGAAGATCATCAACCAGGCCTATACGACGTTGAAAGCCAGCTACTTCGCTTGAACCTTCAGCAGGAAACCCCGCTCAACCGATCCACGCATCAACCCTAGAAAGTCCATTGAGAATGCCAACCGTAGAACAGGCGGAACTCCCGGTCACGCCTACCGGAATGCCCGACATCAAGGTGTCCGTGCGTCAGACCTTCGGTATCGACAGCGATCTCGAAGTTCCGGCCTTCAGCCAGCCGAGCGAGCACGTCCCCGATCACGACGAGGCCTATCGCTTCGACCATGACACGACGCTGGCGATCCTGGCGGGTTTTGCGTTCAACCGCCGTGTGATGATCTGCGGCTATCACGGCACCGGCAAATCGACGCATGTCGAGCAGGTCGCCTCGCGCCTCAACTGGCCCTGCGTCCGCGTCAATCTCGACAGCCATATCAGCCGTATCGACCTGGTCGGCAAGGACGCGATCGTCCTGCGCGACAACAAGCAGGTCACCGAATTCCGCGAAGGTATCCTGCCTTGGGCGCTGCAGCACCCGGTGGCGCTGTGTTTCGACGAGTATGACGCCGGCCGCCCGGACGTGATGTTCGTGATCCAGCGCGTGCTCGAGGTCGAGGGCAAGCTGACCCTCCTCGACCAGAACCGCGTCATCCGCCCGCATGGGGGCTTCCGGCTGTTCTCAACCGCCAACACGGTGGGCCTCGGCGACACCACCGGCCTCTATCACGGCACGCAGCAGATCAACCAGGGCCAGATGGACCGCTGGAGCATCGTCGCGACGCTCAACTACCTGCCGCACGACGCCGAGTGCAACATCGTGCTCTCGAAGGTGCCGACCTACGACAACGAGGAAGGTAAGCGCCGCATCAGCGCGATGGTCGCGCTCGCCGACCTCACCCGAAGCGGCTTCATCAACGGCGACATCTCGACCGTGATGTCGCCGCGCACTGTGATGACCTGGGCCGAGAACGCGCGTATCTTCAACGATGTCGCCTTCGCTTTCCGGCTTACCTTCCTCAACAAGTGCGACGAGACCGAGCGGCCGGCGGTCGCCGAATACTACCAGCGCTGCTTCGGCACCGACCTGCCCGAGACCGGCGTCAACGCCACGCTGATGTAGGCGGGTCTCGGGCCGATGGCGCAGGAATTCTCGCCGACCGAAATCTTCAAGCGCGCGACCGCGACGACGTTGCGGGCGATCGCCGAAGATGACGAGGTCAACGTCACCTTCGGGCCGGAGCCGGCCGGGCTATCCGGCAGGCGGGTCAAGCTGCCCAACCCGGCGCGCGACTTGCCGCCGGACGAGGTCGCGCAGTTGCGCGGCGCGGCGGACAGCCTGGCGCTGCGGGTGCGCTATCACGACGACGCGGTACATTCGAAGCGCCTGCCCGGCGGCCCGCTGGCGCGCGCCATTTTCGAGTCGCTTGAACAGGCGCGGGTCGAGGCGTTGGGTTCGCGCCGCATGGCCGGGGTCGCCGCCAACCTCTCGGCGCTGCTCGACGAGCAGTACCGCCGCCAGGGCTTTGAGCGCGTCACCGAGCGCACCGAAGGCACCATGGCCGAGGCGGTGCGCCTGCTGACCCGCGAGGCGCTGACCAGCCAGCCGCCGCCGCCCGCCGCGAAAAAGGTCGTCGATCTGTGGCGGCCGTGGCTGCAGGATAAGATCGCCAAGGATCTCGGCGAACTCGATCGGCTTGCCGACGATCAGGATGCCTATGCTCGCGCGACGCGGCGGCTGATCCAGGACCTCGACCTCGATCTCGGCGAGCTCGACGAGTCGGCCGACGATCAGCAGAGCCAGGGCGACGAGGCCGACGGCGAGAACCAGACCGACAGCGGCGAAAGCGCCACCGCCGGCGCGCAGCCCTCGATGGAGGGCGCGCCGGCCGAGGGGACGGCGGAAGACGCCGAGCAGGACGGCGACGCCGACACGGACGGCGAGATGATGCCGGGCGCCAGCGACGACGATCCCGGCCGGCCTGGCCGGCCCGGCCAGATGCCGCGCGGTCGCGCCGACGATAACGCGATCTACCGCGCCTTCAGCACGGTCTCGGACGAGGTCGTCGAAGCCGACAAGCTTTGCGACTCCGACGAGCTCGGCCGCCTGCGCCACCTGCTCGACCAGCAGCTGTCGCATCTGCAAAGCGTCATTGCCAAGCTCGCCAACCGGCTGCAGCGCCGCCTTTTGGCGCGTCAGACCCGCGCCTGGGAATTCGACCTCGACGAGGGCATCCTCGACGCGGCGCGGCTCGCCCGCGTCGTTGCCAACCCGGTGCTGCCGCTCGCCTTCAAGCGCGAGCGCGAAACCGATTTCCGCGACACGGTCGTCACGCTGTTGATCGACAATTCCGGCTCGATGCGCGGCCGGCCGATCACGGTCGCGGCGATGAGCGCCGATATCCTCGCGCGCACCCTGGAGCGCTGCGCGGTCAAGGTCGAAATCCTCGGCTTCACCACCCGCGCATGGAAGGGCGGCCAGGCGCGCGAACGCTGGATCGCCGCCGGCAAGCCGCCCAACCCTGGCCGGCTCAACGATCTGCGGCACATCGTCTACAAGCCGGCCGACGCACCCTGGCGCCGCGCGCGGCGCAGCCTGGGGCTGATGCTGCGCGAGGGTATCCTCAAGGAGAATATCGACGGCGAGGCGCTCGCCTGGGCGCATAACCGGCTGCTGACCCGCACCGAGGAGCGCAAGATCCTGATGGTGATCTCGGACGGCGCGCCGGTCGACGATTCGACGCTGTCGGTCAACCCCGGCAACTACCTAGAAAAGCACCTGCGCGAGGTGATCCGCGACATCGAACGCACCGGCGAGGTCGAGCTGACAGCGATCGGCATCGGCCACGACGTGACGCGCTACTACCGCCGCGCGGTGACCATCGTCGACGCCGAGCAATTGGGCGGCGTCATGCTCGAACGCCTGGCCGAACTGTTCGAGGAAGAGGACAGCGGTCGCACGCGCGTCCGCAGCCGCCGCGCCGCCTAAAAGGAAGGCGGACTTTTCGCCCGCCTTCTCGCGCTATTTTATGCACTCGCCGGAGTACTTGCTCACCAACTCGGTGCCCTTGGACATCGTGTTTGATGTCGCATCGGAGTTCGACGGCGTCTTGCCGTTCATCGCGTCGGCCTGGATCTTGAAATAGGCGATCAGCGACGCCTTGTCGCCGCTGTCGGTGACCTTGTCCTCAAGGCATTTGCAACCGGCATCGTCAAACAAACCGCTGCCTTTGACGCAGGTGTCGGTGAAATCGCTCGCCTTGACCGGGCCGGTCGACGCGAGAGCCAGAATCGCGACCGCCGCGATGGCCAAAGTGGTGGCGCGAATGTCAACCTTCATGATCTATCCTTTAGGTTTCTTACCAAGTCCCACAGCTAGACCATGAGGTTGCCGTTTCCAGCAACACAAAATGTGTGATTCCGCCGCCTTTTAAGGCCATTGTAAGCTTGCCCTTAAGGGGATGCCTCAAACCAGCGAGGCATCCCCTGTTAGCAAAACTGCTAAGTCGAGATCATGACTCTGCCACGGCGGCGCCATTTCCTCCGTCATCCCGGAAACTAGGCGAGCCCAGGCAAAGCCTGGCTTGCGAGCCTTGCTCTCGGGGACCCATAAACACGAAACTTTGCCAACCCAGCGCCGTCTGTGTTCATGGGTTCCGGGTTCTGGCCGCACCAGCCCCGGAATGACACATTAAAGCGCGCGGCGCGCCTTCAGCGCCGCGGTAAGCGTGCCTTCGTCGAGGTAGTCGAGCTCGCCGCCGATCGGCACGCCCTGGGCGATTCGCGACACGGTGGCGCCGGTCGCCGCGGCCCGGTCGGCGATGTAGTGGGCGGTAGTCTGGCCGTCGACCGTGGCGTTCAAGGCAAGGATCAGCTCCATGCCGGGCGCGAGGCGAGCGATCAGCTTGCCGATGTTGAGCTCTTCCGGACCGACGCCATCCAGGGCCGACAAGGTACCGCCGAGCACATGGTAGCGGCCGTGAAAAGCCGCGGTGCGCTCCAGCGCCCAAAGATCGGCCAAATCCTCGACGACGCAGACCGCGCTCGGATCGCGGCGTGGGTCGCGGCAGATCGAGCACGGTTCGATCGTGTCGAGATTGCCGCAGGCCGGGCACGGCCGGATTGCCGCCGCGGCCTCCTTGAGCGCCGCCGCCAGCGGTTCCATGATGCTTTCTCGCCGCTTGATGAGGTGCAGCGCGGCGCGCCGCGCCGAGCGCGGCCCCAGCCCCGGCAGCTTGGCCAAAAGTCCTATCAGCGTGTCGAGTTCGGACATCCGGCGATGTTACACAATCGCCGGCTATTTTTCCTGCTTCAGCGCCGCAAGGAAGCCGCGCACGCGCGCCGCGTTGACGCCGAAATCGCCGCGGCCCTGGCGCGAGCCCGACCGGATATCGACGCGGCTGCCGCTTCCCGACGCGCTGACCCGGATCGCCACATCATCGGCGAACCCGAACCAGAGGCTGCGGTCATAGGCATCGATGACTCCGTCCTCCGGTTCGGTTTTGACGATCGTCCAGCCCTTGGCCTTCACCACCGCGAGCGCGCGGCCGAAGGCCTGCGCCGGCGGCACATCGAGCAGCGCCGGCTCGATGCCCGGATAATATTTCTGCTGCATCGCCGCCGCGTCGCTCGGGTACGCGACCCCGGCGCCGTGCTCGGCCACCCGCATTCCCGCGGCGAACTCGAAAGATGGCGGGTTCGCGGCATCGGTGGTGATGTCGTGCATCGGCGGATAGACGCCGCGCATCTCGCTGGCGTGCCACGGAAAATAGGCAGCGATGGCGCCCAGCACGAGACCCAGCACCGCTTCCGCGACGCTGCCGCGCGCCCGGCGGCCAAGCGATCCGGCAACCGCGATGACCGAGACGACGATCGCCGCGCAGCCGCCATAAAAGGCGCAGGGCATCAGCGTCGTGAACGCGAGGCGGAAGCTCCACCAGCCAAACCGCCAGCCGAACGGCCCCGCCGCGAGCAGCAGCACCGCCGCCGCCCCCAGCAGCAGCCCGATTGTCGCGGCTGCCCGGGCGAACCCGACGCGTTTGGTGGACGAACCCGGCGTCGTCATGGCCGTGGTCATATTGCCCTTCCCTGCGCGTGCTCCGGCTTGTTCTTTTGCGGCGTTTATCCGCCGTACTCGAAAATATCCAGTCCGTTGAGCCGATCGATGAGGAAAACGAGGCCCCGGCTCTTGTCGACGAAAATGTCGTTCGACTGGACGATCGTCTGCCCGGCGCCGGGGGTCGGCATAAAGCTCTCGACCTCTTCCGGCCGGTATGGATCGGAGATGTCGACCGCGCGCAACCCGCCGCCGAACCAGGTGACGAGGATGACATTGCCGCCGTCGACCGTCTCCTGCGGCTGGTGCGCGCCGAACCAGCACAGCGGGTCGAACGGCTCGTCGTGCGGCACCGTCCAGGTCGAGACCGGCACCGGGTGCGCCTCGTCGGTGATGTCGACGATCCACATAAAGGCATTGGGCGACGGGGTCAGCCGGTCAGAAACCTCCTCGTCGGTCACCACCGCGACCTTGCGGCCCTTCAATTCGTGCGGGATCGGCAGCATGGTATGCGTCGGGCACGGATAGGGCGGGCTCCAGTCGAGCCCAGAGATGAATTTCGGGCTGCTCAAATCGTCGCAGTCGAGGATCACGAACCCGCCATGCCAGTAGCTGGTGTAGAGCCGATCGCCGCGCCGCAGCGGATGATGGCAGCGGTGCCGGCGGCCCGGCCAGCTCGGGGTCTCGCCGCCGGCGGTCCATTGCCCCGGCATGTGCCATTTGCCGATCGCCTCGGGCTTGGTCGGGTCCTTGAGATCGAGGATCACGACGATGTCGCCGACATAGCCCTCTTCCTCGGACGAGATATAGGCGTAGCGCTCGTCGGAATCGAAGCGGTGCGAGCCGCCCGATTTGTAATGCCCGATCTCCTTGGGCGCGGTCTTGTCCTTGATGTCGTAGAGCTTGATACCCCCCGCCCAGCCTTCCGGCTTTTCCGGGTTGCGGGCGCGGAACAGCTCCTGATTGACCATCATCACGTCGCCGTTCACCCGCACCTTGTGCGAGTGCATGAACGCCGGCACCTCGATGCGCGCGGTGACGCGCGGCCGGCGCGGGTCCGACACATCGATGATCGAGGTGCCGTCGGGCGGGCCCATATGGCCGACATAGGCATGGGACCCCTCGGCGACGACCTGCCCGCCGCCCGGAATGTCGAGCTTGGCGAGATGCTTTAGCAGGGGCATGGCGATCCTCTCGTGATGTCCACCAGACGCTAGCACGCCCCCCGCCGGGCTGCATTGGCCTAGTGTGTCCTTCGAGGCCTCGCTGCGCTCGGCACCTTAGGATGAGGAAGGTTCATGGGCGGATCAAGAATAGCCCTCGTCCTGATGAGGTGCTTCGGCGGGCGCTGGTCCGCCGAAGCCTCGAAGGACGCACTACCTCACGTGCTCCGGCTTACCCTTGCGCTTGGTCGCGGCGAAGTCCTCGAGCTGGTCCTCGCTCATCGACTTGTACATCGATTTCGACGCGCCCTTGAGGCTGCTGACCTTCTGCTCGCCACGCTTGGCGGAAAGCGCCGCGCCCGCCGCCTTCTGTTGCGCCTTTGATTTTGCCGGCATCGTCGAGTCTCCCTGGTAATCCTTGTCCGGGCAAACGGCGGCCGCTCGCCGCTGTTCTCGTTTTTGGTCGAGCCAGATCGTGCCGAGCCCGGATGATCGTCTCCAAAACTTGCGGCACCGGAGCCGGCACCTGATATAGTGCCCTTGGGAGGTCGGCGGCGGACAGGTCCCTCGCCAACCCGGTCAGGTCCGGAAGGAAGCAGCCGTAACGAGTTCCGGCCTGGGTCGTTTGTTCGGTCTCCCACCCCTCACTTGCGCTGCTTGATGCCCGACGCCGCGACCCACTATCGCGTGCTGGCCCGCAAATACCGGCCGCAGACCTTTGCCGAGCTGATCGGCCAGGAGGCGATGGTGCGCACCCTGGCGAATGCGATCGCCAGCGGCCGGGTGGCGCATGCCTTCATTCTCACCGGGGTGCGCGGGGTCGGCAAGACGACGACGGCACGGATCATCGCCCGCGCGCTCAACTGCGTCGGGCTCGACGGCGCCGGCGGGCCGACGGTCAGCCCGTGCGGCCGGTGCGAGCATTGTCTTGGCATCGCCGAGGACCGCCATGTCGATGTGATCGAGATGGACGCGGCCTCGCGCACCGGGGTCGACGACATTCGCGAGCTCACCGACGGCATGCGCTACCGCCCGGTCTCGGCGCGGTTCAAGGTCTACATCATCGACGAAGTGCACATGCTCTCAAAGAACGCCTTCAACGCGCTGCTGAAGACGCTCGAAGAGCCGCCGCCCGACGTCAAATTCGTCTTCGCCACCACCGAAATCCAGAAAGTGCCGGTGACGGTGCTGTCGCGCTGCCAGCGCTTTTCGTTGCGCCGCGTGGCCGTAGAGCAGCTCATCGCGCATTACGCCGGCATCGCTCGGGCCGAGGGAATCGAGATCGCCCCCGACGCGCTCGGCCTCATTGCCCGCGCCGCCGATGGCTCGGTGCGCGATGGGCTGTCGCTGCTGGATCAGGCGATCGCGCTGGCGGGTGGATCGGATCAGGGCGGCCCGATCGCCGAAGATGCTGTGCGCGATATGCTCGGCATCGCCGATCGCGGGCTCATCTTCGACCTGTTCGAGACGGTGCTGAAGGGCGGCGCGGCCGGCGCGCTCGACCAGATGGAAGCGCTGTATCAGGGCGGCGCCGACCCGCTCTCGGTCGTGCAAGAGCTTCTCGACCTCGCGCATTTTGTGACCCGGTTGAAGCTGGTGGCCGATGCCGGCGCCGGCGACCCGATGGAAGCAGGCGACCGCGAGCGCGCCAAGCCGCTCGCCGCACGCCTCGCGATGCCGGTGCTAGCGCGCGCCTGGCAAATGCTCCTCAAAGGCATCGAGGAGGTGCAGACCGCGCCATCGCCCAAGCAGGCCGCGGAAATGCTACTGGTGCGGCTCGCTTATGTCGCCGATCTGCCCGCGCCGGCCGAGCTGGTGAAGTCGATCGCCGGGGGCGAGCCGATCGCGACCCGCACCGTCGCCGAACCGTCCGCCCCGCCGCGCCCGCCGGCGACGATGCCGCCCGTCGGTGAGGGCACCGGCGGCATGGTCGGGTTTGAGCCGGCGCCGGCGCCGGCCGCGCTGCCGCGCCGCGACAGCGGCAACGCCGCACCGGTCATGGCGCCGTTCGAACCGGCGCCGCTGCCGGTCGCGCCGCCCATCCCGCCACAAGATTCCGGCTTCGATCCGCTGCCGCAAAGCTTCGGCGAGGTGCTGGCGCTGTTCGAGAGGCACGGTGAGGTCATCACCCGCGCGCAACTGCGCTCGCAGGCGCATCTCGTGCTGTTTGAGCCGCCGCGCATCGAGTTTCGGCCGGTTGATAGCGCGCCGCGCGATCTTGCCAGCCGGTTGGGCCAGCGCCTCCAGGAATGGACCGGCACCCGCTGGGTGGTCGCGATCTCGCAGGCTCCGGGTGCGCCGACCGTGGAACAGCAGGAAGCGGCGCGCGATAGCGAGATGAAGAGCGCGGTCGCGGAGCACCCGCTGGTGCGCGCGGTGCTCGATGCGTTTCCCGGCGCGACGATCGCCGCAGTGCGCGAGCGCTTCGCCGCCGCCGAGCCCGCCAGCGAAGAGGAAACCGCCGACGACGATAATCCCGTTGCGAGCGAAGAGGACGAGCCATGAAGAATCTCGGTCAGCTGATGAAGCAGGCGCAGCAGATGCAGCAGAAGATGACCGAGATGCAGCAGCAGCTCGAGTCCGTCGAGATGACTGGCGTCGCCGGCGGCGGGCTCGTTCAGGTGACGCTCAACGGCAAGAGCGATTTGAAGAAGATCAAGATCGACAAATCGGTGCTCGACCCCAAGGAAGCGGAGGTCGTCGAGGATTTGATCGTCGCCGCGTTCAACGACGCGAAGCAGAAGGTCGCCGCCCACGCCGAGGCCGAGATGCACAAGTTGACCGGTGGCCTCAACCTTCCCGGCGGCATGAAACTGCCGTTTTAGCCACGTTGTCATTCCGGGGCAGCGCGAAGCGCTGAACCCGGAACCCGTAAACACAGGCCTGCGCTTGTGTGGCGGAAGTCCGTGTTCATGGATCCGGGACAGCAAGGCTCGCACCCGCGGTCAAGCCGCGGGCTCGCCTAACCTCCGGGATGACGAGAAGAACTAGTCGGCGGTCCCAGCAAAATCGCTGGCGCTGACCTCGCGCAAGAGGTTGCGCAGCGCCGTGGCGCGCTCGTCGCCAAACACCGCGTTGAAGCGGCGTTGCGCTTCATCCCAATGCTTTATCCCGGCGCGGTAAACGTCGCGGCCCGCGTCGGTCAAGCGCAGCTCGTGGCGCCGCCGGTCGGACGGGCTGGGGCGCACCTCGATCAGCCCGTCGCGCTGCAGCGGCAGGATGTTGCGGCCCAAGGTCGTGCGGTCCATCACCAGCAGCGCCGCGAGCGCATTGATCGGCATCGGTCCGTTCTGGCGCAACCGGCTGAGGATCGCAAATTGTGTCGCGCGCAGCCCGATCGGCGCGAAGAGTTGGTCATAGAACTGCGTGACGTGCCGCGCCGCCTGGCGGATCGCCAGGCAGTTGCATTCGGAAAGCGGCGCCCCGTGGTTGCTCATCAATCATTGCTCATCAGTTGTCGCTCATGCCCAACTCTATGCTGCGAGATCTGGACAAAAACAGCGGCGTCTCTATATCCGTGCATATACGCCTTAATCGCCTGCTTTTAAAGCCGCGAGGCCGTGATGCTTTATTTCGAGGATTTCGCCGTCGGCCAGAAATTCGCCTCGGCGCGGCGGCGCGTGACGGCGCCGGAGATCAAGGAATTCGCCGCTGCTTACGACCCCCAGCCGTTTCATCTCGACGAGGGCGCCGCGCGGAGCAGCGTCTTCTCCGGGCTTGCCGCCAGCGGTTGGCACACTGCGGCGCTAACGATGAGCCTCCTCGTGCCGAGCGAATTCCGGCCCGCCGGCGGCATTGTCGGATTCGGCGGCGAGCTTTCCTGGCTGAAGCCGGTGCGGCCCGGCGATGAGCTCCATGTCGAGAGCGAGATCCTCGAACTGCGCGCATCGCGCTCGCGCCCCGATCACGGTCTCGTCACGGTTCGGGTGACCACCCTCAATCAGCACGGCGAAGCCGTGCAGACCTTCACCCCGACCCTGTTGGCAAGCCGTCGTTCGCTGTGATCAACAGGCCAAAGGTGCAGCGGGTGAAGGGAAGCGAACCCTCGTCGTAAGCTGAGAAGCCAATCTGAAGCATTTGAAATCGTTTCATTTTTGCCGCTGGCGAGTTGCACGGCGCCTCGTGCCGCTGACCCGCTCGCCCTCGAACCGGCGTATAGAATGACATGCCGCGCTCCTGGGCCAGTTTCTTGCCCGCCTGCTGCAGTTCGCGCCGCGTTAGGGCCGCGAGCAGGGCAAAGGGGACGTTTGCGCTTTGGTTTTGATGCCGGTCACCTCGGGTTTCGTTCTAGTGCCCTCATCGATCTCGCCAACGCTGAGCGCGCCGCTACCAGCGCGGCTGCCTCGTATCTTCCTGTCCCCGCAGCCTACGGATGATTTCGGCGAGCTTTAATGCCCGGGGGTCACCAGGAGGGACGGCCGCCAGGAGCGCAGTTAGGTCGGCAATGACCTCGTCGATGGGAAGCTCGCCATCGGGATCTGGACGGAACATCTCAGTCTGTGGACGGACGTTTCCAAGTTTTGTTGCCCTCGGCGAGCACAAGTGGCTGCCGAGGGGCGCTAGCTGTCGATGCTAGGTGGCCGCACGATATCGGCTGATTCCGAGCCACGTCACGACGCCGCCGAAAAGCAAAAATACCGAACACCATCGCCCGTAGCAGCGCGGTATAGCCGCTGGCATGCATATCAACCAATCCTGTAGAGCTCGTGTGCGGGTGCCAGCATTCAGTAAGTGCCACTGTGTCAGCATGGTCTCTTACGGCTGTCTCGCGTCCGATGACGGCATCGTTCCTGCGCGACGAGATGAAAAGACGTGCGGCGAGCTTCTCGCGCCGCACGTCTTCCCGTGACGCAGCGACGCCGACTAGGGCATCAGCACCTTGTTGACGACCATGATCACGCCGTTGCTCTGGAAAACGTCGGGGATCGTGACTTGCGCCATTCCACCCTTCGAATCGGTGACCATCAGCATGCCGCCATTGTCGGAGACGATCAGCGGCTCGCCCTCAGCGGTCTTGAGCGAAATCCGCCCGCCCGCGTTCTTGATGTCTTGCTCCAAGGTCGCCTTGTCATAGCGGCCGGGGACGACGTGATAGGTCAATATCTTGTCGAGCGTGGCCTTGTTTTCCGGCTTCACGAGGTTATCGACGGTGCCGGGCGGCAATGCGGCGAAAGCCTCGTTGGTCGGAGCAAAGACGGTGAACGGGCCGGGCCCCTCAAGGGTTTGGACCAATCCGCCGGCTTTGACCGCGGCGACCAGCGTCGTGTGGTCCTTCGAGTTGACCGCGTTCTCGACGATATTTTTGGTTGGGTACATCGCGGCACCGCCGACCATTGGATCGGTCTGCGCCATAGCGCCGGCGGCAAGGGTCAGGGTGAGTGCCGTGCTCATAGCCAAGAGTTTGATATTCATCGCGTGAATTCCTCTGATTGCGCGAACAACGGGATCGCCGTTGCCGATCGGCCGATTCGCCGGTCGAAGCCGCTACGCAGGAGGAGCGCTTTTGGACGCAGGCGCCGAAAAGTTTTTTACCGCGCCGAAATTAATACCTTGCCCTTGTATTGCACCGGCCCGGTCGGCAGCCCGGTCGGTGAACCACCAGCGGGTTCGAGGCTGATGGCCAGCATCCCCTTGGCGGGGACGAGCCCGGCCTCTACGGCCAGCGGGTGGCCTGGCTCAGGTTGGAGCAGCCCGAGCGGGTGCGGCGTGCCCCCGGCGATCGCCCACAGCTCGAAGGCATGAGCAGCGTCAAGTGCGACCTGATGAACCGGCGCGACCTCGACGCTGCCGCCGCGCCCGTTGCCGAGAGCGACCCAGCCGGGCGCGCCCGTGTCGTCGGTAAGAATCGCCACGACCGTTGCCGGCGATGGCGCCGGCCGCACCGCGACGTAAAGGATGACTGCCGCCGCCAGCGCTGTCGCGGAGAGTGTCGCGCCCCGCCAGAAAGCGAGCGAGCCGAGCCACCCGGGTCGGGCTACCGCCGAATCACGCGGCAGCGCCAGGCGCCGCTCGACGGCGCGCCAGACACGGGCGGGCGGCTCCCGCACCGGCGCACCATGGTCAATCGGGTCGAAACGGGCGTGCCAATCCTCGACTTCGCGCCGCAGTTTCGGGTCGGCGGCAAGCAGGCGCTCGAAGCGCCGCCGCACCAACGCCGGCATGGTTCCGAGCACATATTCCGCGGCGAGCTTTTCGCGCAACTCTGCGTCATCGTATCTCATCGGTCGAGGCACCGTTTCAGACGGTCGAGGCTGCGGCGAATCCAGCTTTTCACCGTCCCCACCGGCACGGCGAGGCGCACCGCAAGCTCTTCGCGGGTCAATCCATGGACGTATGCGAGCAACACCGCTTGCCGCGGCTGCTCACCCAGTTCGCCAAGGCAATGCTCGAGCGCCCGCAACTCGGCTCCCTTGGCGGCGCTGTCGGGTGCTGCCAGCCGGTCCAACGCATCTTCCACGGCGTGTCCTTCCGGACGCCTCGCACGGCGGCGCAGCCGGTCGATCGTGCAGTTGCGGATGATTGCGATCAGCCAGCTCATCGCCGCGCCGCGCAGCGGGTCGTAGTCGCCGGCCCGCTGCCAGACGAGCACGAAGCATTCCTGCAGCGCGTCCTCGGCGACCTCGCCGCGGCCGGCGATCCGAATCGCGATGCCGAACAGCTTTCCCGCGGTCTGCTTGTAGAGCGCGGCGAATGCCGCGGCGTCGCCGACCGCGGTCTGGCGCAGCAATTCCTGAAGCAGCAATGGCGAAGCGGTCACGTGATCGAGCTTCCGAAAGCGCGAGAGAATACGCGCATACGCGTTGTGCGTTGGTTTGGTTGCACCCGACGAAGCGAGTGTGCTTCATCGGTTGGCGGTCGGCCATCGCGGAATTGGAGGTCTCTGATGGATTTTGCCATCCCCGACGAATTGCTCGACCTCAAGGAGCGCACCGAGACCTTTGTGCGCGACGAGATGATCCCGCGCGAGACCGATGCGCGGCTCGGGCATCACGGCCCCTCCGAGGATTTCCGCCAGGCACTCGTGACGCTCGGGCGACGCGCCGGGCTTATCTCGCCCCATGTCGGCGCGGAGTGGGGCGGGCTCGGCCTCGACCACCGCGGCAAGGCGGTGGTGTTCGAGGCGGCCGGCTATTCGCCGCTCGGGCCGATCGCGATGAACTGTTTCGCGCCCGACGAAGCCAACATGCATCTGCTAGAGCAGGTCGCGACCGAAGCGCAAAAGGAAGAATACCTGCGCCCGCTTGCGGCAGGCGACATCCGCTCGTGCTTTATGATGACCGAGCCGGCGCCCGGCGCCGGCGCCGACCCGTCGATGCTCCTGACCACCTCCCGGCGCGATCCAAAAGGCAACAAGGGCGACTTCGTCCTCGATGGCGAAAAATGGCTCATCACCGGCGCGGTCGGCGCCAAATTCGCGATCATCATGGCGAAGAACGACAGCGACGATCTCGGCCCGGCGGGGGCGACAATGTTCCTTGCGCCGATGGACGCGCCCGGCATCAAGGTCGAGCGCGTGCTCGACACGCTTGACGGCTTTATGGCCGGCGGCCACGCGGTGATCCGCCTCGACGGGCTGCGGGTGCCCGAGGCCGCGGTGCTCGGCCAGGTCGGCCAAGGCTTTCGCTATGCCCAGGCGCGGCTCGCACCGGCGCGCCTCACGCATTGCATGCGCTGGCTTGGCGCCGCGCGGCGGTGCCACGATATCGCCACCGGCTACGCGCGCACCCGGCACGCGTTCGGCAAGCCGCTCGGCGAGCACGAGGGCGTCGGCTTCATGCTCGCCGACAACGAGATGGACATCCATGCCAGCCGCCTGGCGATCTGGCATTGCGCCTGGGTGCTCGACAAGGGCGACTTCATCATCGACGGCGACAAATGGCTGATCACCGGC
>DATJSH010000197.1:0-4504 GCA_035504235.1 Allostellaceae bacterium
CAAAGGCAGTCTTTGCATCGGCGCCCGCTAACAGCTGGTCAAGTATAACGTCGGGAATACGAGGTGGTTTGCGGCGTCGCATCGTTGGGCTCCTTTGCTCCGATCATGCCCAACCTCCGCACGAAATTCCTGACACTCCCCGCCCTCACGCCGGGTCAGTCTCGCGCTACCACCCCCACTCTGACGACGCTGGTCAACTTCAACTTTTCCAATGGTTCACAACCGGATGCCAACCTCATCGCCGACACCAGCGGCAATATATTCGGCACGACAGCATTTGGCGGGGCGAATGGCCAGGGCACGGTGTTCGACATCGTCAATACCAAAAGTGGTTATGCGACCAGTCCCACAACCCTCTATAGCTTCTGCGCCAAAACGAACTGTGCAGATGGGATGAATCCGACCGCTCCCCTGATCGCGGATGCCAGCGGCAACCTCTTCGGCACGACCTACCTTGGTGGGGCCTATGGCTCGGGAATGGTGTTCGAAATCACCAAGACCAACACTGGTTATGCGGCCAGCCCTACAACCCTTTATAGCTTCTGCGCCAAAACGAACTGTGCAGATGGAGAGGCACCGCTCGCTGGGCTGATAGCCGACGATAACGGGAATCTGTTCGGCACTACGGGTGGCGGCGGGGCGAATGGCCAGGGCACGGTGTTCGAGATCGTCAATACCAATAGTGGTTATGCGACTAGTCCTACAACCCTTTATAGCTTCTGCGCCATAACGAACTGTGCAGATGGAAGGTATCCGTTCGCTGGGCTAATAGCAGACGCCAGTGGCAATCTGTTGGGCACGACAGCAGCTGGTGGGGCCCATGATGACTGGGGTACGGTGTTCGAAATCGCCAAAATCGGCGACAGCTACGCCACCATGCCCACGATCCTCTATAGCTTCTGCGCAAAAGTTAATTGTACCGATGGTGCGAACCCGACTACCGTCTTGATCGCGGATGCCAGCGGCAATCTGTTCGGGACGACGGGTGGCGGCGGGGCGAACGGCCGAGGCACGGTTTTCGAAATCGCCAAAATTGGCGATAGCTACGCCACCATGCCCACGATCCTCTATAGCTTCTGCGCCAAAACCAATTGTACCGATGGTGCGGAACCCTCCGGCCGCCTAATTGCCGACGCCAATGGCAATCTGTTCGGCACCACCGAGTTCGGCGGTGCAAATGACCGTGGCGTAGTGTTCGAGATCGCCAATACCGCCAACGGGTACTCTGACTTTCCGACCATCCTCTACGACTTCTGCGCGCAGAGTGGGTGCACTGATGGCGAACAACCGAGGTCCGGCCTGATCGCCGACGCCAGCGGCAATCTGTTGGGTACGACAAACCTGGGCGGGGCCTATGGATACGGCACGGTGTTCGAGATCACCGACAGTGGCTTCATCGCAGCGCTACCTGTGCCCATCTCAGGAATGGCTTGCAACGGCACGTACAACGGTATCTTCCACGGCAACATCACCGTGTCCGCCGGTCAGAATTGTCAGTTCATTAACGGCGGTCAGATTACCGGCAACGTCACGATGACCGGCGGCAACTTTGTTCTCAATGGCTCATCGGTCGGCGTCAATTTGGTGCTCAATGGCGGCGGAACCTTTACGCTCGGCCCCGGTGCGACGATAGGCAACAATCTGACGATCCAGAGCATCCCGCCAGGTAGTGCCAGCAATTCGGTATGCGGCACGACCGTCAACGGCAACCTGACATTCTACAATAACGGAACCGCAGTCCAGATCGGCTCGGCTTCGGCGTTCTGCCCTGGCAACGAGATCGGCGGCAGCCTCACGGCCCTGGACGATACCAACCCTGTGCTGATCTTCGACAATTCGGTCGGCGTCAACGCGACGGTGAACAACAATACTGGCTCTCTCGATGTCGTCGGCAACAGTGTTGGCAACAACTTGCAGTGCCTAAACAACTCGATGCTGATGATGGCTGTCGGCAACACCGCGCGGCAAAAGACCGGGCAATGTCATTGAGGCATCACCAGCGCTCGGCCCCTACTACATCATCTGTTTCTGCTGCGCTTGGCGTGCGCTTCCAAAGCCGCATAATGACCATTCTGGAAAACGTTGCTGCATCAGCGCGGCTCGGGGGCTGGGGGTCGGTAGGGCTTGACGGCGATCTCGCCCTCACGTTGCCGCATGGCGTGCGCATCGTGCCATGCCTGCATGTTCAACAGCGTCCCCATTTGTAACGCCGAGCGTCACAACCACTGCGCGGCGGCGCTGCTGGCGGAATGTGGAAACGGCAAGGGAACGAAATGCGGAGAGCCTTTCGAGTTTATCCCCTGTTTGGCGATGTTTCGGTAGCGGTCTACCGTCCTACGCCCTGTACGAAGCTCGCTGGCGTGACGATCGGGATGTCGCGAAATGGACTAAGCGCCAGCAGATCGCCGTCGCCGCTGACGATCAAATCCGCATGGCCGTTGACCGCCAGCTCGAGAAATTTGTCGTCTTTCGCGTCGCGACAGGCCGTGATCCGCTCGGTGATGACGACGACCTCGGCCGCGTCCATTACCTCGTGGAGCCAGCCACGAAACTGTGGCGGAATCAACGGCGCCAGCCGCGGACGCGACAGCGTGATGAACAGTTCCTCTTCGGTGACGGCCGATTTGAGGAGCACATGATATGTCGCCGTGAGATGCACGGCCGTCTCGGGCGGCGAATTCGCCTTCAGGGCCGCGCTGATAAAAACATTTGTATCGACAACCACCCTCATCCGAGATGCGGTTGGGCTTCGTTGCGCGCTTCGTCGATAAGCCGGTCAATATCATCATCAGTGAGCCCGGCCGCGACGACCCGCGCACGCGCTATACGCCGACCAGGGATCAGCTCGTCGGGCTCAATCGTGATGGTGATGCGATCTTGTGGATCGAGGCCGCGCTTTGCGAGCTCGGTCGCGACCTTGCCGACAGTCGTTTCGATCACTTCGCTGTGCGAACCCATGGGCTATCTCCTTACCGCGAAGCTAGGCTTTCCGCCGCTTCCGGTCAAATTTGGGTCCGGCTAAACCCGCAACAGCCCATCCCACGCGGTCGTGTAGCAGGATGACAAGAGTTCCCGCTGCAATTTCCACGGACGTTGCCGCCGCCCGGCGGCGGCGAAGGATACGGTATCGCGCCCGAAGCGGAGGTTGAGCCGGTCGACGGTGCGCATTAGCATGACCCGGCGCGCATCGTCCCTTTTGTCGAACAAGCCTTCCTGCACCGCCCCGGCCGGATGCAGATCGAGCAGCACGACGCCGGCTTTTTTGTAGCGGCAGCCGTCGCGCCAGATCGCGGCTAGGCCGGCGAGCGCCGCCCCGATCAGCCTGGCGCTGTCGCTGGTCGCGACCGGCAACCGCACCGGCCACGCCGCGTAATGCTGCGCATCGTCCGGTTTGAAGCGATTGGTTTCGATGAACACCATCAGGCTCGCCGTCGCCAGATGCTGCCGACGGAGTTTTTCGGCCGCGCGCGCAGTGTAGGATGCGACCGCTTCGCGCAATTCCGTCAGCGCTGTCACCGGCCGCCCGAACGAGCGCGAGGCCATGATGCTTTTGCGGTCCGGCGTTACGCGCTCGAGATCGAGGCAGCGCACGCCGCGCAGTTCGAGCGCCAGGCGGGCGGTGACGACGCCGAGGCGTTCGCGGATCAGGCGCGGATCTCCGCGCTTCAGATCAAGCGGTGCGTCGATGCCGATCGCGCGCAGGCGCGCCGCCAGCCGGCCGGCGACGCCCCACAGATCGGTGAGCTCGATCTTCGAGAGAGCATCGTCCTGCGCCGCCTCATCGAGCAACAGAACCACGCCGCCATGTTTCTGATCCTTCTTCGCGGCGTGATTGGCGACTTTGGCGAGGGTTTTTGTCGGAGCGATTCCGACCGACACCGGAATGCCGGTCCATCGCAACACTGCGGCGCGCAGAGCCCGGGCATGGCTTTCGAGACGCAGGCCCAACCCGCTAAGGCCGAGAAAGGCTTCGTCGATCGAATAGATTTCGAGATCGGGGGTGAAGGTGCTCAGCACTGACATCACCCGGCTGCTCATATCGCCGTAGAGCGTGTAATTGCTCGACCGCACGATCACGCCGGCGGCCTCGAACTGCTTGCGATGCAGATGCCATGGCGCCCCCATGGCAATGCCGAGCGCCTTGGCTTCGTTGCTGCGCGCGATCACGCAACCGTCATTGTTGGACAGCACCACGACCGGCTTGCCGCGCAATTCCGGCTGAAACACGCGCTCGCACGAGACGTAAAAATTGTTGCAGTCGACGAGGGCGATCAGGCCGCCCACGGTCACAGCAGCCGGATGCTGCGCGTGATGACGCCCCACACCTCCGGAGCCTGCCCGTCGCCGATCGGCATGTCGGGAAATGCCGGATTTTCGGCCTGCAGCCACACCGCGCCGTCCCTGATCCGGTAACGTTTAACGGTGAAGGCGCCATCAACCAGCGCCAGGACGACATTGCCGTTGACCGGCGTACGCGCCCGGTCGACGATCGCGATATCGCCGG
>DATJSH010000198.1:0-4356 GCA_035504235.1 Allostellaceae bacterium
GGCGCGCTGCGGCTTCCTGTTCCGCTCGCGTCGCGGCATCCCTCATCGCCGCCAGCCGTTCCCCGGCGATGCCGGCGCGCTCGCTTTTGATCGCAGCGCGCTCGGCTTCCACGCAGGCCTCCGCCGCACGAACTTCGGCGAATTGCCCATCGATTTCCGCCCGCCGCGCATCCGCAAATCCCAGCACTGGCTTGTAAAGAAATCGATGCAGAAGCCAGACGAGGATCGCGAAGTTGGCCGTCTGGAGCGCGAGGGTTGACCAGTCGAAGTGCATGGTCAGCTGGCGTACGGATTGGCAAACAGCAGCAACAGGGCGACGACCAGACAGTAGATTGCCATCGTCTCGATCATCGCGAGGCCGACGAATAAGGTACGCGAAATGGCCCCCGCCGCTTCCGGCTGCCGGGCGATCGCATCCATCGCGGCGGCGACCGAGCGGCCCTCCGCTAGGGCGGGCCCAATCGACCCGACGGCGACGGCAAGAGCGGCTGCCGCGACGCTGATCAGCTTGATGTCCATGGCCTCTCCTTGTTGCTAACCGGCGTCATCGACCGCCGCGCCAATAAAGACCGTCGCGAGCACAGTGAAGATGTAGGCCTGGACCAGCCCGACCAGAATTTCGAGCGCCATCAGCGGCACCGGAACAAACAACCCTGCGAGGCCGATGATTAGCGCGATCACAAACTCGCCGCTCATCACATTCCCAAAGAGCCGCACCATCATCGCGAAGGTGCGGGTGACTTCGGACACGAGGTTGAGTGGCAACATGATCAATTTCGGCTTGGCGAAGCTCGCCAGATAGCCAAGGACGCCGCGGCTGCGGACACCGTAAAAATGCACGGCGACAAAGACGATCAGCGCCAGCGCCGCGGGGGTTTCCAGTGTGGCGGTCGGGGCTTGGACGCCCGGCAGCACGCCCGACAGATTGGCCGCGACAAGAAAGATGAACAGCGTCCCGAGCAACGGCAGAAATGGGTGCGGCCGCTTGCGGATGATCCCCTCGATGTGGCCTATGATGCCGGTGACGATCAGCTCCAGGATCGCCTGGCCGCGGGCCGGTCGCATCCTGAGGCGCCGGGTCAGCAGCCTTGAGGCCAGAACCAGCGCCACCATGATCGCCCATGTCGTTACCACCGGACGGGTGATGTTGACCGGCCCGAGCTGCAACAGAACCGCAATGGCGAGCGGCGATTGTGCCATCACGCGGCCCTTTTAGCTCTGCGCAGCGCAACAGCGCGCGCAACCAGGAAGCCGAGAAATGCGCCAAGCAGCGGCGTCGCACCAAATCGCCCCGCCACGGCGAGAAATAGCGTCGCGCCGATCAGACGGGCGAACGTCAGCGTGATCGGCATCCAGCGGCTTCCGGAAGCCGCGAAAAGCTCCACGGTCCGCCGCACCGCGGCGAAATACGCGGCCCCCAGCATTAGGCCGGCGGCCGCCCAGGTGGCGGCGAGCGTGATCAGGTTGATCGAGCCTGTCATGCGCGATGCATCCTCTTCCAGGCCATCGAACAACCGACCACTAGACCGGCGAACAGCAATCCCAGCGTCCAAAAAATCCCGGATCCAAAAGCGCGATCGAGCCAGCGGCCGATGAAAATGCCGAGGAGGGTCGGCGTCACGATCGCCCAGCCAAGCGCTCCGATCATCGCGAGGTTCTGCCCGATCGAGCGCTCGCCTTCGCGCTGCCAACGATCGCGTCGGGCGCGACGCAGCTTGATCGCCTGGTCGAGCCGCTCGGAATGATGGGTCCGGTTGGCCGCGGGCAACTTCATGGTTCGAACGCCCCCGAAGCGGGTTGCGCAACATCCGCGCCTGGCACCAGCGATGGCGCTCCAGGCCGCAAGAACCGCTCGATCTGACGGATGGCGGCGAGATAGAGGCGCTGGGCATCCGTGCGCGCTGCCTGCTCCTCCGCGACCTCACGGCGAAAGCGGTCAAGCACATCGGCTTCCAAGCGACGCAATTCGTCGCCCGCGACGGCTTCGGGCGTCGCGATCGAGATTTCGCCACCGCCGCGGACTTGCAGCATTCCGCCGCGCGCCGCGGCGTGATGCTCGGTACCATCCTCGTCGCGCCATGTCACCACCGACACCGCGAGCGCGGTCAGAAAATCGGCATGGCCGGGAAGAATGCCGAACGCTCCAGTTTCGTCCTCGGCGCGCAAATGGGCGACACCATCAGTCTCGACCATAATCGCAAGCGGGGTGATGATGGTTAGCCTCATGACGGGACGGCGTTCGCTTGGCCTTCTCTCGCCCGGGCTTCTTCGAAGTCACCCACCATGTAGAGAGAAGCTTCGGCCCAGCCGTCGGCTTCGCCGTTGAGGATCGCTCGACATCCGGAGAGCGTGGCATCTAGTTCCACCGCGCGTCCAGGCTTCCCGGTAAAGGCAACGGTCACCATGAAGGGCTGGGTCAAAAAGCGCATCAGCTGGCGCGCCCGCCGGACCGCGATGCGGTCCCGGGCGCTCAACTCCTCGACTCCAAGGAGCGCAATGATCTCCTGCAGCTCGCGATAATGCGCGATCGTCTTGCGGACATCCTGCGCGGTCCGGTAATGCGTCTCACCCACTAGGCGAGGGTCGAGCAGGCTCGACGTCGACGCCAGGGGATCAACGGCCGGGTACATGCCTTCGCCCGCCATTGTCCGTGACAGCACAATCGACGAATCGAGGTGGCTGAAGATTTCGGCCACTGCCGGGTCGGTAAAATCGTCAGCAGGGACATAGACCGCTTGAATCGACGTAATCGCCGCGCCAGCTACCGAGGCGATGCGTTCCTCGAAATCCGCGATCTCGGTGCCGAGCGTCGGCTGATAGCCGACCCGCGACGGAAGCCGCCCCAGGAGTCCGGAGATTTCGGCACCTGCTTGCACCAACCGATAAACGTTGTCGATTAACAGCAACACGTTTTCATGCGCCGCATCGCGAAAATATTCCGCGATCGCGAGCGCGGTGAGCCCGGTCCGCCAGCGCGCGCCCGGTGGCTCGTTCATCTGGCCAAAGACCAACGCGGTGCGCTTAAGCACTCCGGCCTGGCTGAGCTCCAGAAACAGCTCGTGCCCTTCGCGGGAGCGTTCGCCAATCCCGGCGAAAACCGAGATACCGGCGTGACGTTCGACGGTGGTGCGGATCAGCTCCATGATCAGCACCGTCTTGCCGACGCCGGCGCCGCCGAACATCGCTGCCTTTCCTCCGGCGATGATGGGCGCCAGGAGGTCGATTACTTTGATCCCGGTGTGGAACATTTGCCGAGCGCCGGTCTGGCGGTCGAGCGACGGGGCGCGCGCATGGATCGGCCGCCGCTCGACTTCGACGGAAAAAGGCCCGCCGCGATCGACTGGTTCGCCTGCAGAGTTGAGCAGCCTGCCAAGCACCGTGTCGCCGACTGGTACTTCGACAGGATGTCCAAGGGCGGCTGCCTTGGCTCCGCGCCTCAGCCCGCTGGTGTCGCCGAGTGCAACAGCACGAACCAGTTGCGTACCAAGATGCTGCTGGACTTCTGCCAGCAGGGGCCCGCCGACATCCAACTCGATCTGGACGGCGTGGTTGATCGCCGGGAGCCTGTCGCTCGCGAAGGCAAGGTCGACGACAGACCCGTGAATGGCGGCAACAGCGCCCCAATTGCGAACGGATGAAGTCACCGACAATATCCTTCTCGCGTTGAATGACGGGACGGAGGCGTCACGACAACTCATCACCTCGATAGTTCGCCGCGCGCGAGTGCGCCTTGATTTGAGTCAAACTAAGCTGGGCCTGAACGAACATCAGCCGCCGGGCGAACGGCGACTCTGGAATGCGGCTTGCCTGGATATCGCTCGGAATGCGCGACACCCGCACCGTATCCGGGAGGAGGTCGGCTCTCATAACGCGTTGTGCCGCGATCTCCGTAGCGGCGCAGCCGAGCAGCGACAAGACCGGGCGCGCCGGCCAAGCTCAGGCGCTATGGCGGGCAAGCAGCAATGCGATCGCACATGACGCTAATCGAGCTGGACTCTTGTCGGCGCAGTGAGGATGATCGGCAACCGAGCACCGAGGACAATACCCGCGAGCTCAGATTCGCCAAAGTACTTGAGTTGCTTTGCGAGCATGTTGCCCGCTTCGAGATCGAGGCAGCACCGGGGCGGTTATCACGATTTTACAATCCAAACCGGCGGCCTTGCCATCTACCCTCGGCTTGTTGCCGCAGAGCACCACCGGGCATTTCTCGGTGAACTCACCTCGACCGGTTCGGCTGAGCTCGACGCCTTGCTCGGCGGGGGCATCGAGCGAGGTACAAGCCTGTTGTTGATAGGCGGCGCTGGGGTCGGCAAGTCGTCGATCGCCTTGACCTACGCGATGGCCGCGGCGGGACGG
>DATJSH010000199.1:0-10978 GCA_035504235.1 Allostellaceae bacterium
TCATACTATCGCGGAGGTTTCTCGCGATGCAACGCATAACCGTCACGATTGACGACGAGCTGCTGGCGGCCATCGACCGGGTGATCGCGGAGCGCGGCTATCAGAACCGCTCGGAAGCGATCCGCGATCTGGCGCGCGCCGGCATGACCGAGCTGGAGGAAACGGCGGCGACTCAGCGTGAGGGCGTCGCGGCGCTCGTCTACGTCTACGACCACGAAGGCCGCGAGCTGGCGAAGCGGCTGACCCGCTCCTTCCATGACCACCACGATCTGTCGCTGGCGACGATGCACGTGCATCTCGACCACGAAAGCTGTCTCGAGGTCGCCGTGCTTCGCGGCGGCATGGATGACATCCGCCACTTCGCCGAGCACGTCATCTCCGAACGCGGCGTCCGCCATGGGCGGCTCGTCGCAGTACCGGTCGAGCTCTCGGTGGAAAGCCACCCGCACGGCGGAGACCTGGGCCGGCGGCATGTTCACACCCATGTGCGGGAAGCCGGGTAACCGCTGGCGCCTTTCCTGGTTCTTGAACCTCCTACCTGCGATTTACATATTAGCGCGGGAAATTATCCTCACCACGCGGCGTTTTTGTAGCGTCGTTGCATGCATTCGCGACAGGATCAGACGGATGAAGCGGCTGTTGTCGGCGCTTGTGCTGATGGGCGGGATTGCGGCCATCGTGGCGATGGCGGTGGTCCGTCCGCTTTCGGCGGCGGCGCCGATCCCGGAATTTGCTGGCGGTGTGGTGCCGAGCCTCGCGCCGATGCTGAAGAGCGTTACCCCCGGCGTCGTCAACATCGCCGTCAAGGGGCGCCAGCGCATCCAGAACCCGCTGTTGGAAGACCCGTTCTTCCGCCGCTTCTTCAACGTCCCGCAGGGACAGCAGAATTACGCGGAGACCCAGGCGACCGGCTCGGGGGTCATCGTCGACGCCGCGCAGGGCTATGTGCTGACCAACGCGCATGTCATCGCCAACGAGACCTCGATCGCCGTCACCACCAAGGACAACAGGCGCTTCGCCGCGAAGCTCGTCGGCCGCGATACCGAAACCGATGTCGCGGTGCTGAAGATCGACAGCGAGCATCTAAGCGCCGTGCCGCTCGGCGACTCGGACAAGCTTCAGGTCGGCGATTTTGTCGTCGCGATCGGCAATCCGTTCGGGCTCGGTCAGACTGTGACCTCGGGCATCGTCAGTGCGCTCGGACGCAGCGGGCTCGGGATCGAGGGCTATGAGGATTTCATCCAGACCGATGCCTCGATCAATCCGGGTAATTCGGGCGGCGCGCTTGTCGATTTGAAGGGCGACCTCGTCGGCATCAACACCGCGATCCTGGCGCCGGGCGGCGGCAACATCGGCATCGGCTTCGCGGTGCCGATCAACATGGCGCGCAAGGTGATGGACCAGCTGATCCGCTACGGCGAGGTGAAACGCGGCCGCATCGGCGTCTCGATCCAGGACCTGACCCCCGACCTCGCTCAGGCGATGGACACCAAGCAGACCAACGGCGCGGTGATCGCCAAGGTCGAGCCGGGCTCTTCGGCCGACCATGCCGGGCTGAAGAGCGGCGATCTGGTGACCGCCGCCGACGGCGTCATGGTCCACAGCGGGACGCAATTACGCGATGCGATCGGCCTCACGCGCGTCGGCGACGATGTTAGTCTCACCATCGACCGCAACGGCAGCGAGCGCACCGTCGCGGTCAAGGTCGAGATGGCGCAGCAGAGCGCCAACCAGTCCCAGCAATCGGTGCGCTGAGGCGGACCGCGATGGCGCAAACCCCTTACGAGGTACTTGGCGTCAAGCCCGACGCCAGCCCCGACGACATCCGCAAGTCCTATCGCAAACTGGCGAAAGAGCTGCACCCTGACCTCAACCCCGGCAAGCCCGACGCCGAAGCCCGCTTCAAGACCGTGACCGCCGCCTATGATCTCTTGTCCGACGCCGACAAGCGGGCGCGCTATGACCGCGGCGAGATCGACGAAAGCGGCGCCGAACGGCCTCGCTACTCCTATCGCCCGCATGCCGAGGGCGCGCAGGGCTGGAAATACGGCCCACAAGGCGAGATGAATGCCGAGGAGCTGGACGACATCCTATCAATGTTCGGCGGAATGCGGGGGGCGCGGCGCGCCCGCGGCGCCAGCGGCGAGCCGTTCCCAATGCCGGGCGGCGACCGGCTCTATTTGCTGACGGTCGATTTCGTCGAGGCCGCGGCGGGAGCCAAGAAGCGGCTGTCGCTGGCGCCGGACAACTGGCTCGACGTGACCATCCCGCCGGGCATCGAAACCGGCCAGGTGCTGCGCCTCAAGGGCAAGGGCGATCCCGGCATCGGCGGCGGACCGGCCGGCGACGCGATGATCGAGGTGCGGGTCGCGCCCCATGCGTATTTCCGCCGCGACGGCGACAACGTCCTCGTCGAGCTGCCGGTAAGCCTCGCCGAGGCGGTGCTCGGCGGACGCATCACGGTGCCGACGGTGACCGGACCGGTGTCGATGACGATCCCCAAGGGTTCGGACAGCGGCGCGCAATTGCGGTTGCGCGGCAAGGGCATCCATCGCCGCGGCCATCCCGAGGGCGACCAGATCGTCACACTGAAAGTGGTGATCGGCGACAGCGGCGATGACGAGCTCGCCGCGTTCCTCAAAGGCTGGGCGCAGAAGCATGCTTCCGATCCGCGCCGCGGGATGACACCATGATCGGCTTTGACGAGCTGCTCCTTCGCCTGCGCGGGCTCGAGCGCCGCGAGCTCACCCGCTGGGTCGAGAACCGCTGGGTCCTGCCGGAGCGCCGGGCCGAAACCTGGGTATTCCACGAGGTCGATGTCGCGCGGGTCGAGCTGATTGTCGACATACGCCGCGATTTCGCGATCGACGACGAGGCGATGGGACTGGTGCTCGGCCTCCTCGACCAGGTCTACGATTTGCGTCGCCAGATGCGCCGGCTGTGCGATGCCGTCGCGACCCAGCCGCTGGAGGTGCAGGATGCCATCCGGCGCGCTTTGCCGCGCAAGCCGAACGGCGAGTAGGTCTTTCGCGAATTCAGCGCTCGTTAATCGTAAGCCCTTAACAATCGCGGCAAGGCGCGACGCCCGGGGGCAGGGTTCTGGGGGCAGAATCATTGGGCTCGCAGTCGCCTGGGAGCGGTTGGGGTTTGCGGATGTTGCGGGTGACTTCGATCCTGACCGGCGGCGGGGCGCGGCGCATCATCATCGCCGGCGCGCTGCTGATCGCCGTCACGCTGGCGGGCGCCGGGCTCAGCCTCTGGGACCTTTACGACAACGCGATCGGCGCATCGCGCCAAAACACCGTCAACCTCGATCTCGTGCTCGCCGAGGAGCTGTCGCGTTCGCTGGAATCGGTGGATCTCGTGCTCGGCGAAGCGACCCAGCGCATCTCCCATTCGAGTGTCGCCACGCCGGAGGAGTTTCGCCATGAAATGGCGAGCGAGGCGACGCACGATTTTCTCGTCAATCGTCTGCAGGCCTTGCCGCAACTGAATGCGCTGTTCCTCACCGATGCGGTCGGCATTCAAGTCAATTCATCGAATTTCTGGCCCGTGCCGCCGACCAATCTTGCCGCTCAGAGCTCCTTCAAGGATGCCGGGAAGGCCGACGCTGACGTGCTGGTCATCAGCGCGCCCAGCAAAAGCTGGACGACCGGGCGCTGGTCGCTGTTCCTTTCGCGCCGCATCGAAAGTCGCGCCGGCGTCTTTCTCGGCACGGTGCAGGCGGTGATCGAGCTGCACTATTTCGAGAATTTCTACAAGACGATCAGCATGCCGGCAGACGGCTCCGTGTCGATCGTGCGGCGCGACGGACTGGTGTTGTTCCGTGATCCAGCGATGGACCAAGCGCTCGGAACTTACATCCCGCGCGGTGCGCCGTGGTACGACGTCGTCGCCCAAGGCGGCGGAGCCTATGAAACCGCCGGGTTCCTTGACGGTCTCAGACGCGAGATCGCCGTGAGCCCGGTCAAGGACTACCCGCTCGTCATGGCGGTGACGGTGCCTCGATATACTGCGCTGGCGGCGTGGCGCCGTCAGGCGGCGTTCATCGGTTTCGGTACGCTCTGCGCTGTCGTCATGTTCGCGATTCTGTTCGGCTCTCTGGCGGTGCAGTTCGGGCGCCTCGAAAAATCCGAGCAGGCGCTGTCGACGGCACTGACCCGAACCGAACGGGCAGACCGGGCGAAGTCCGACTTTCTCGGCCGGATGAGCCACGAGCTGCGCACGCCGTTGAACGCGATCATCGGCTTTTCCGAGGTCATTGTCGCTCAGCTGTTTGGCCCGCTCGGCTCGCCGAAATACAAGGAATATGCCGAGGACATTCTGCGCTCCGGGCGTTTCCTGCACGATCTGATCAGCGACATGCTCGACATGGTCAAGATCGAGGCGGGCCATCGCAACCTGCAGCTCGAACAGTTTGCCTTTGCCGGAGATATCGACGAGGCGCTGCGCATGCTGCGGCCGCGCGCCGAGACCGGGCAGGTCGCGCTCAACCTCGATGCCTTCGACGCGCCGCCGACGATTAGCGCCGAGCGCCGCGCGTTCAAGCAGATCGTGCTCAATCTAATCGGTAACGCGGTCAAATTCACTCCGCCCGGCGGCACGGTGACCGTGCGCCTGTCGTCGTTGGACGGTGACGCGCTGATGCAGGTCATCGATACCGGGGTCGGCATCTCCGCGGCCAATCTCGAAAAGCTTGGCACCCCGTTCTTCCGGGTCGAGAACAACCCGCACCAGGCGAGCACCGAAGGCACCGGCCTCGGCGTCGCATTGACCAAATCACTGATCGAGCTGCACGGCTGGCGGGTCGCTTTCGCCAGCGAACTCGGCCAGGGAACGACCGTTACCGTCACGCTGCCGGGAGCCGGCAAGAAAGCGGCGGAACATACCGAGCCCGAAATCGCTGAACTGGTGGCCTGAAAGCTACCGCGTCATTTGGTGAAAGTGCCGAGAAGGATGTCGCGAGCTCCTTCGTTGCCGTCGAGCGCCCGCAGTTGCCGCTTGCTGATCTTCCAGCCCCCGCCGGTGCGCACGAAATCCCAGCGATTGGCCGAGACGCGGTGGATGTGGAAACCGCGGGTCCTGCCGTGATTGGGCACCTCGAACTCGGGTCCCACCCGGTCCGGCACGAGAATCTGCAGATACGAGATGGCAAAGGCGGTGTCGCCGGTGATGCGCACATAGGGCAGCCCGGCGAAATGCGCCAGGCCTTGGCCGATGGCCCGCATGTGCTCGGGATTGTCGATGCCGCCGGCGCTCGTGCTTTGCCGCTGCGGGCCACCGAACTCGGCGCCGCGGTCGAACGTACCGTCCTCGGTCCACGCATTAGCGACATGGGCGCGCGAGCCGGTGTCGGCGCTTGGCGGGTGGCTGGCAATCAAATTGTAGATTTCGAGCCGGTCTTCGATCTCCTGGATGCGCTGTTCCAAGCTCTTCGCCATCGCCGCCTCCGTATTGGCGTCATTGCGAGGAATCGAAGGCGACGCGGCAATCTCGGTCGGGTGCGCCCCTGGGGAGAGATTGCTTCGCTGCGCTCGCAATGACAGGGAAAACTAGACCTGCTGGAACCGGGCGCGTGTGCCGCGCTCGATCGCCGCGGCAATCAGCCGGTCGATCTCGAAGCGGTCGCGCATCAGTTCGAGCACCTGCAGCTCGTCCTGTGTCGCCGCGCCGTCGGAAGCGATGAGGTCGCAGGCGATCGCATAAGCGGTCTCGCGCAGCCGCGCCGGCAGCGCCGCCTTGATCGCGTCAAGGGTCCCGTCGAGACCGTCATCCTTGCCCAGCAACTCGGCGCAGCCGTTGAGGTGGGTGGCGAGCTTGCTGCGGTCGAAGCCGCGAAACACAGGCAGATGGCCGACAATATCGCCGATGATGTTGCGCTCGGTGGCGCCGATCCGGCTTTCGGCGCCGGTGACGATGACCATCGTGTAGATCAGCGCGCCGTGAGGGTCGAGCATAATCCGGTCCTTTTTCGTGAAATCCGCGGACAGATGATGACGTTAACGGCGATGGTCAAGCATCCTCATCGAGAAAACGCGCGGTCGCCTCGACCGCTTCGTTGAGCGGCAGGCGGTCGACATGCACGCCCTCGGGAAACGCCGCCAAGAGTCGCGACGGCAGCTGCCGGTCGAGCACGACAAAGACGCCGCGATCGTCGGCGCGGCGAATCAACCGACCATAGGCTTGGCGCAGCCGCAACCGGGCAATGTGGTCTTCGTAGCTGGCGCCGCCGAACACCGGCTTGCGCGCGCGGTGGAGAATGTCCGGGCGCGGCCAGGGCACGCGGTCGAAGACGAGAAGCCGCAGCGAGCGGCCCGGTACATCGACGCCGTCTCTGACGGCATCGGTGCCGAGCAGGCACGAATTCTCCTCGGCGCGGAAAATGTCGACGAGCGTCGATGGCGACATCGCATCGACGTGCTGCGCGAGGAGCAGGATGCCCTGCGCTTCCAGCACCGGAGCGATGCGCTCGTGGACGACCCGCAGGCGGCTGATCGCGGTGAAAAGGCCGAGCGCGCCGCCTCTCGAGGCCTGCATCAGTGCGGCGAACCCGGCCGCGATCTGACCCATGTCGCCGCGCGGGATGTCGTTGACGACGATGATCCGGGTCTGCGCGGCGTAATCGAAGGGTGAGGCGATGCGCGCGGCGCGCGGCCTCGCCGACAGATGGCGCAGGCCACTCGCCGCCTCGGCGAGATTCCAGCCGACGGCCGGGTCGTCCTCGCCGTCCATCAGGGTCGCCGAGGTCACGACGATGCCGTGCGCCGGCTGCGCGACATGGTGGACGAACGGGATGCCCGGATCGATCCAATTGCGGTTGAGCGCGATGTCGGTCTCGTTGCCCTCGAAACGGTCGAGCGCCAGCCATTCGACGCTCTCCGCGCCAGCCGGCTCGCCGAGATCGCGCAAGAGACGGCACCAGGAACCTATTTGAATAACGCCGCGGCGCTCGATGCCGCGGATCGCGGCGTCGAGCCGTTGCCGCGTTGCCGGGTCGGGTGGGTTTTCGGGGTCTTCGAGCGGCTTGCGCAAGAGGGCGACCAGCCGCATGAGCGCGTCCGCCAAACGACCGAGACCTTCGGCGAGCCGCGACCCGGCCTCCACCAGGCCCTCGACCGGCGGCCGTGCCTCGGCTTCGAGACCGTAGCCGGAATCCGCGTCGGTCGAGCGCGCCAGCACCTGCTGACGGACGAGACCCAGGAAGCTTTCGAACCCCGGCAGCCCGGCGCCCTCGGCGACGCGCTGGTGCCAGCCGTCGGCCGGCAAGATGCGCGCCGCGACCAGCGCCTCGACCAGCAGCTTGTTGCCGTCTTCGTCGGCCTCGATCAGGTCGCCGATGCGGCGCTGCAGCCCTCGGGCGCGCGAGCGCGTCGCCTCCGCGCCCAAAATCCAGCGGCGCAGCTCGCGCCCCTCGCGTCCCGACAGCCGCACCGAGAATGCCGCGTCGGCGGCTTCGAGCAGATGGTGGCCCTCGTCGAACACATAGCGGCTCGGCACCGTGCCGTCGTCTAGCCCGCCGAGCGCCGCCTGCGCCATGACCAGCGCATGGTTGGCGACGACTAGCCGGGCATGCCGGGCGGCGCGGACATTCTTCTCGACAAAGCATTTGCGGAAATGCTGGCAGGCGGAATGCACGCATTCGCCGCGGCGGTCGGCGAGCGCCGCGACCCGGTAGCCCCCGATCAGCTCGGCGAGCCAGCCGGGAAAGTCGCCGGCAACCAGATCGCCGGCTTCGGTCGCCAGCACCCAGCGCGCGATCAGCGCCAACGGCGCCGAGGGCTGGGCGCGCGACAGGGTCGACCGCACCGCGTCCTCGTAATTCAACAGGCAAAGAAAGTTCTCGCGACCCTTGCGGATGACGACGCGCCGGCGCTTTTGCACCGGGTCTGGGTAAAGCCGGTCGAGCTCGGCGGCGATTTGCGTCTGCAGATTGCGGGTGTAGGTCGAAATCCACACCGTGCCCTGGTTCTTCTCGGCCCACAGGCTTGCGGGCGCGATGTAGCCCAGCGTCTTGCCGACGCCGGTGCCGGCCTCGGCGAGCACCGCTTGCGGCTGGTCGGCATGCTCGCGCGGCAAAAAGGCGTCGGCGACCGCCGCGGCGTAATCGGCCTGCTGCGGCCGCGTCTCGGCGCGCTCGCCGAGCAGTTGCGCCAGCCGCTGGCGCGCCTCGTCGGCGCCGACCGGGTCGTTGCCGGGCGGGGGCGGGGGCGCGCGCTCCTGCCATTCGTCGAGCGCCTGCCACGCGCGCAGGCCGACCGCGCGACGCTGGTCGGTCTGCGGCAGCGCCGCCAGCACCGCCGGACCCCAGGGCCAGCCGGCGCGCTCGGCGGTCTCGGCGATGGCGCGCACATTGGGATCGGTTTCCTGGCCGAGCTCCTGGAGCAGCGCCCGTGCCGCGGTCGCCAGCGCGACGCACGCCTCGGCCGCTGACTCAGGCGCCGTCAGCCCCAGCGCTGACGCCAGCCCCCGCGGCGTCGGCACGCAAAACCTGGCCGGGCGGACAAAGGCGAACAGCTCCAACAGGTCGAGCGCCGCGAAGCCGGCGATATCGAGCCGCCGCGCCGTGGCGCGGGCATGACACACCATCGCCGTCTCGCTCGCGAGCCGCGTTTTTGCTTCGTCGGGCGACAGCGCCTCGATCTCGCCGTCAGGCGACAACCACACCACCTCGCGAAATCCGGCGACCAGCGCCGGCGCGCGCGGCACCAGGACGCGCCCCTGGCTCGATAAGTCGGGCGTGCTTTCCCCCGAAACGATGCTCGGATAGCCTGGAGGCATGATGATGATCTACCACATGTGCCGCGCCGACGAGTGGGCGGCGGCGGCCAAAGCCGGAACCTATCGGGGTTCGTCGCAGGATCTGGCCGACGGCTTTATCCATTTCTCGACCGCGGCGCAGATCGTCGAGAGCGCGAAGAAGCACCGCGCGGGACAGGACGGGCTGCTGCTGGTCGCGGTCGACGCCGGTCGACTCGGCGCCCGCGTCAAATGGGAGAAGTCGCGCGGCGGCGATCTCTTTCCGCATCTCTACGGGCCGCTCGACCCCGCCGAATCGGCGAGCGTCCGTCCGTTGCCGCTGGGGCCCGACGGAAACCACGTCTTTCCGGAACTTATCTGAGGGCCCCCGGAGCCAGCACGACCCCGTGCAGTATGGCCGCGTAGTGGCAAGCGGCAGCGGCGATCACCATCGCGTGCCAGATCGTGTTGCGATAGCGCACCGAGCGTCTCGCCCTGACGGCGGCGCCGAGCGCATAGATCGCGAGCCCGGTGATGATCAGGGCTGCGGTCGCCGGGTCGGCCGCCCGCAACACGGGGACAAGTCCGGCGACGACGGTTGCGGCGATCAACAAATAGCCGGCGGTCGAAAAGCCTGGGAAGCCGAGCGGACGCCGGAGCTTATAGATCGCGCCGCTCATCCCGCCGAGCCAGACCAGCGATGTGATCGCGACTGCGACGCCGCCGGGCAGCAGCGTCGTTGTGAACGGTGTGCACGTGCCGGCGATTAGCAGGTAGATCGCCGCGTGATCGAACTGGCGAAGCCGCCGGCGCTCGATGCGCAGCGGCACGTGGTAGAACGCCGTCGAGCAGATGAACAGGCAAACCAAGGTCGCCGCGTAAACCGCACAGGCGGGCAGGACGACTGGGCTCGGCGCGCGCCCGGCCATATCGAGCAGCGCGGGGACCCCGACGACGCAGAGTATCAGCGCCGTCAGATGAACCCAGCGGTCGGCGGCGATGTCCTCGGGCCGGAAATAGCGGAACGGGGCGCCGGCGCTCGGCGGCGCTGTCTGCTGCGTCACCTCGATCGGCTTATTCCGCGGCGTGGCGCTTTGCGGGTTCACGGAACGTCGTGCGCAGCGCGTCCCACTCGTCGGCGCCGGAGATCTGGAACGCCTCGCGCACCGTCAGCTCCTTGATCAGCGGCGGATGGCGATGGGTGGATTTGAGCTCGTCGAGCGCTTGCTCGCAGATGCCGATGACGCTCTTCAGCAGCAGCCCTGGCACGATCGCCAGTTTGTAGCCCATGCGCTCGGCGTCGCGCAGGTCGACCTCCGGCGTCTTGCCGTGGCGCACGACGTTGAGCAGGCATGGGCCTTTCACCAGACGCGGCGCCGCGGCGACCTCGTCGAGCGTCTGCGGCGCTTCGAGAAAGACCATGTCGGCGCCGGCGGCGAGCGCGGCGTTGCCGCGCGCCACCGCCTCGTCAAACCCGGCGACGGCCCGCGAGTCGGTGCGGGCGATGATCGTGAAGTCCGGGCTGCGGCGCGCCGCGGCGGCGGCGCGGATCTTCGCCAGCCAATCCTCGCGCGGCACGATCTCCTTGTCGTCGAGATGGCCGCAACGTTTGGGCGAGACCTGATCCTCGATATGGATTCCGGCGACGCCGGCGCGTTCGTAGTCCTGCACCGTGCGCACGACGTTCAGTTCGTTGCCGTAGCCGGTGTCGGCGTCGGCGATCAGCGGCACCTCGACCGCGCGAGCCATGCGGGTGGCGTTGGCGATCATTTCGGATGCGGTGAGGAGGCCGAAATCGGGGTAGCCGTGCGAGACCGAGGTGCCGGCGCCGGTCATGTAGACCGCGGGGAAGCCGGCCTGCGCCACCAGCATGGCGGTCAGGCCGTCATAGGCGCCGGGCGCGACGACCATCGCGTCGGAATTCAGCAGGGTGCGCAGTTTGCCGGCCTGGGTCATGGCGGTTGCCTCCTTGTGGTGTGTGGATCGTACGCAGGGCGCGGCGGCGGGTCCAGCTTTGCCTGGCGGCGGCATAGTGCGATTATCAGGCATGATGGGTGATGGAACTCAGCGCCGGGGGGACGATACGGAGATGTTTCCGAGTCATTGGCCGGAGGGATGTCCGCCCGCTGATGCGGTCGATGCGCGAGGCAGCGTATATCGCCTTGTACGGTCCAATCCTCCGGCTTCGGCCGACTTCGTGAGTTTGCTCGAGCAGGGCAGGCCGATGGCTGGTAGGCTGTGT
>DATJSH010000200.1:0-7881 GCA_035504235.1 Allostellaceae bacterium
GTCGGGGGCCGAGGGCGGCCACTGGTTGACGCCGCGCAGCGGCACGCGGGCCGCGACCTCGGGGTGATCGGGCGCGCGGTCGTGGCTGATAAAGAAGCTTTCATTCTGGTTGGGGCGGGTCGCCTTGTGCACGGTCGAGGCGCCCTGCACCGAGGCGTTCATCGGCAGGTAGCCGATGTTCCAGTCGTTGAGCCGGAGCGCGAGCTTTTCGTCCATCGGCAGCGCATGAAAGCGGCGCGACGCGGCGAAGGCATCGTCGACGACGCGGTCGGGTACACCGTGGCCGGAGATATAGAAGAAGCCGACATTCTCGCAGGCATGGCGCACCTGCGGCACCAGACGGTCGAGCGCGCCCGGCTCGCCGGCGAAATAGGGGCCGTAATCGATGACCGGGATCTGCACCGCCGCCGCGGCGTAGTCCTTGACGCCTTGCTCCTTGAACAGGTTCATCGCCACCTCTCGCGTGCGCCGGCTCAACTATACCCGCACCGCCGCTTTTTAACAGGAGGCTCACCGCCGGTTATGGGAGGGGGAAACAAGCGGACGCGGCTGGCAACCTGCGTCCGTCGAGGCTTCGCTTCGCGAAGCACCTCAGGATGAGGACGGGTTGTGTCACTAAATTTTGGCGACTTTAGCGTCGGGGATCGCAGCTCAATGCGTTATGCGCAGATTAGGAATAAGCTTCGGCTTCATTTCCAGGAGGTAGCATGTCCGTCGTCACTGTCGAGCAGCGCGGGCCGGTTTCGGTCATCGCGATCAACCGGCCGGAAAAGCTGAACGCGATCAACAAGGCGGTCGCGGTCGAGCTGCAGCAGGCTTTCGCCGCGTTCGACGCCTCGGAGCAGCGGGTGGCGATCCTGACCGGCGCCGGCGGGCGGGCGTTTTCGGCGGGCGCCGACGTGACCGACCTGCCCGAGCTATGGCGCTGCGTGCCGACGGTCGGGATCAAGACCGAGAAGCCGGTCATCGCCGCGGTCGCCGGCTGGTGCATCGGCGGCGGGCTGGTCATGGCGATGATGTGCGACCTCTTGGTCGCGGCGGAGAACGCGCGCTTCTCCTATCCCGAGGGCAAGGTCGGGATCACCGGCGGGATGATCGCCGGGCTCGCGGCGCGCATCCCGCACAAGGTAGCGATGGAGATGATGCTGCTGGGCGAGCCGATCGACGCCGCGCGCGCCTATGCGGTGGGGCTGGCGAACCGCGTCGTCGCGCCTGGCAGCGAGATCGATGAGGCGGTGGCGATGGCCGAAAAGATCGTCGATCTGGCGCCGTTGGCGCTGGCGGCGATGAAGCGATTCGTCAATGACGGGGTTCTGGCGAAGGGTCCGGCGGAGCTGGCGGCGCTTTACGGCGCCCAATTGGGCGCGGTGCGCGACAGCGATGACGCGAAGGAAGGTGTCGCCGCGTTCCGGGAGAAACGGCGACCGCGCTATCGCGGGCGATAGCGCGCGAGGAGGCGAAAAGATCAGGCCGCGAAGAGCTGGAAGGTCTTGGAGCGCTCGACGCGGGCGGCCTCTTTCGCGGCGCTGTAATCGCGCAACGCGGCGCGATCGGCGTCTGAAACCGCGGCGTGGGTGGGAACAGCGCAGGCTGTCGGGCAACGGGTGATGCCCTTCTTGCGCATAAACTCGGCGACCAACGCGTCCTGTTCGGCCTGAGACATAGCGGCGTCTCCCAGAGGGCGTAACCTTAACGCTGGTGCATTGGTTACATCCCAATCCGTTAACAACGGGTTAGAGTAAAACCTCCAATAAAATTTTTGCGTTCACCGAGGGGGAGCGGCGATATGGCTTTTTACGTATCTGCGACATTATAGTTTCCGGTGACGCACAAAAGAGGCCGAGGTTGGCCCGATCCGATCTCACTATCCGTTTCTGGGGCGTTCGCGGAAGCATCCCCTGTCCCGGTGCCGAAACGATCCGGTACGGCGGCAATACCTCATGTGTTGAGGTACGCTGCGGCCGCCACCTGTTGGTATTCGACGGCGGCTCAGGGCTGCGCCCCCTGGGCAAGGCGCTGGTCGAAAGCGGGCGGCCGGTCGACATCGACCTGTTCTACAGTCACACCCATTTCGACCATATCGCCGGCCTGCCGTTTTTTGCGCCGGCCTATTCGGCCGGATGCCGCATCCGCTTCTGGGCCGGCCACCTAAAGCCGGTCGGCTCCGGCATCAAGTCGGTGCTGCAGCAGATGATGTCGGCGCCGCTATTCCCCATCCCGATCGACGTGCTCACCGCCAGGCTGGATTTCCACGATTTCGCCGCCGGCGACACGCTTTCGCCGCATGCGGGGATCAAACTGGTCACGGCGCCGCTCAACCACCCCGACGGCTCCTGCGGCTATCGGATCGAATTTGCCGGCAAGTCCGTCGCCTACATCACCGACACCGAGCACCACGCCGGCACCAGCGACCGCAACGTCCTAAAGCTGATGCACCGCGCCGATGTCGCGATCTACGATTCGACCTATACCGACGAGGAGTACCCGAAACACCGCGGCTGGGGCCACTCGACCTGGGAAGAAGGCGTGCGCCTCGCCAAGGAAGCGCACTGCAAGCAGCTGGTGATCTTCCATCACGACCCGAACCATACCGACGCGATGTTGGACCAGATCGCCGCCGACGCCGCCCACGCGAAAGCCGGCACGATCGTCGCGTACGAAGGGCTGATCATCGAGCCTTGATGCGCTCAGGGTTATTTTCGTTTTTTGCAGCTGTCAGCGCTGTTTCCACAGCCTCGCGGAGAAACCGCAGGTAGGAGATACCGCGCGCATCGGCGCATTTCTTCACCGCGCCGAGCAGCAATGCCAAAGACGCATGTTGAGCTGTGCCGTCTTTTTCTCGAACTCGAAGCGGGTCGGCCTGAGGCCGCGAGATCATATTCGCTCAAATCGGCGGTATCGACAAAGTGCGCGGCCTCAAGAGAACCCCCTGCGCCGCGTCAATGATACGGGTCGGCGGCGTCGCGCAGACCATCGCCGAAGAAGTTGAAGGCCAGCACGGTCACAATCACCGGCACCACCGGCAGCATCAGCCACGGATAGAGTGCGACGACGCTGATGTTCTGCGCTTCGTTCAAGAGGACGCCCCAGCTGGTGATCGGCGGGCGCAACCCGAGGCCGAGGAAGGAGAGCGCGGTTTCGCCGAGGATCATGCTGGGAATTACCAAGGTCGCAGAGGCGATCAGATGGCTCATAAAGCTCGGCAGGAGATGGCGGCCGATGATCCGCGCCGGGGTCGCGCCCATCAGCACCGCGGCGGTGCAGAAATCCTCCTCGCGCAGCGACAGGAGCTTCGAACGCACCGCCCGCGCGAGATGCGTCCATTCGATCATGCCGAGGATGATCGTGATCCCGAAATAAACGAGGAGCGGGCTCCACGTCACCGGCAGGATCGCACCCAGCGCCATCCAAAGCGGCAGATGCGGGAACGACTGCACCACCTCGATGCCGCGCTGGATCAGGATATCCGTCCAGCCGCCATAATAGCCGGCAATGCCGCCGATAAGGATGCCGAGGGTAAAGCTCACGGTGACGCCGATGAGACCGACGGTCAGCGAAATCCGTGCGCCGTAGATGATCCGCGAAAGCAGGTCGCGGCCGAGCCGGTCGGTGCCCAGCAGGAACAAGTGGCCGCCCTCGGCCGGGCAGACCAGGTGGAAACTCATCGGGATGTAGCCCCAATAAAGGTACCTGTCGCCGCTGCAAAAGAAACGCAGCGTCTCGTGCTTGCCGGGGTTGGGGGTGTAGACGCGCTTCAGATAGGTCATGTCCAGGTGGTAGTCGTAGCCCTCGACATAGGGCGCGACGAGCCGGCCGTTATCGAAGATGTGCACCTTCTGCGGCGGCGCGTAGATAAAGTCGGTATTGCGGGTGTCGAGCGCATAGGGCGCGAGAAACTCGCTGACGAGCGTTGTCGTGTAGAACGCCAGCAGCACGAACCCCGAGAAAACGGCGACGCGGTGGCGCAAGAGCCGCCACCACATCAGACGCCATTGCGACGCCTGGTAATAGCGCGTCTGGCCGATCGTCATGGCCTCGACCGACATCGGATCGAACGGCACCGGCGAGACGTAATGCGGCAACGGCTCGGTGGCTTCGCCCGGCGTCGGCCGGCGGTCGGCGGGGTCGAGGGTGATGTCGGTCATTGCCGGCGCCCCGATTGCAGGCGGATGCGCGGGTCGAGCGTCGCCAGCGCTAGATCGGAAATGAAAACGCCGATCACCGTCAAGAAGCTCAGGAACATCAGGAACGAGCCGGCGAGATACATGTCCTGGCTGCGCAGCGCGTCGAGCAGCATCGGCCCCGTCGTCGGCAGCGACATCACCACCGAGACGATCACCGCCCCCGAGATCACCTGCGGCAGAAGCGACCCGATATCGCTGATGAACGGGTTCAAGGACATGCGCAGCGGGTATTTCAGCAGCACCTTCAAGGGATGAAGGCCCTTGGCGCGCGCGGTTACCACGTACTGCTTCTGCAGCTCATCGAGCAGATTGGCGCGCAGCCGACGGATCATCGCGGCGGTGCCGGCAGTGCCGATCACGATTACCGGTATCCATATGTGCGCCAGCACGGAGCCCAGCTTGCCCATGCTCATCGGCCGGTCCAGATAGGCCGGATCCATCAGCCCGCCCACCGAGATGCCGAACCAGACATGCGCGAGATAGACGAGCACCAGCGCCAACAGGAAGCTTGGCGTCGCCAAGCCGAGAAAGCCGAACAACGTCAGCACGTAGTCGCCGAGGCTGTACTGGTGGGTGGCCGAATAGACCCCGATCGGGAACGCAACGATGTAGGTGAAAAGGATCGTCATGAACGAGACGAGGAAGGTCAGCACTAGGCGGTCGCCGACCACCTGGTTGACCGGCATGTCGTAAAGAAAAGAATACCCCATGTCGCCGCGCAGCAGGTTACCGACCCAGCGCAAGTACTGCTCCCATAGCGGCAGGTCGAAGCCGTACTCGGCCTTGAGGTAGGCGATTTTCGCCAGGTCGGCATGCTCGCCCGAACTTTGCAGCTGGGCGATATAGGTCGAGAAATAATCGCCCGGCGGCAAATGGATGATGGTGAAAATCGCGATGCTGATAAGGATCAACGTCGGGATCATGATGAGGATGCGGTGAACGATATAGCCGAGCATCAGCCGCCTGGCTCCCACCCTCGCCTTCCATCCCCTTGGCCGGGCTTAACCCGTGGGCCTTCAGCCCACGGACTTGTTCCCTGGGCATCCGCGAATAAGAGGCAGCTATTCGTGGCCGGGATCCAGTCCGGCGAAGGCGAATGTTTGGCGCATTGCGTTGCCGTCATTTTTCGGGGCTCGAAAGCGAGGCGGTCGAGCCGCCGCCCGGCTCGGCGAACCAAAACCCGTCGGGCTTGTAGATGCCGAATTGCGCGCCGGGGTCCCAGTTGAACATGCCTTCCGTCGGCACGTTGCGTAGCCGGTCGTTGACCACGACGGGCTGCAGCACACCGGCGACGGTGCCCATCGAAAATACCTGATCGGCCCAGATCGATAGGATCTGGTGCCAGATTTTGGCCTGGTCCTCCTCGTTGGTGGCGCCGAGCCAGTTGTCGTAAAGCTGCAGCAGCTGCTTCGCCTCGGGCAGGTCCGGCGGCTCGCCCGCCTTGCCCTTGGTCTCGGCGTATTCGCCCCATTTCGGCCATTCGAGCTGTTCCTGGCTGGTGGGAGCGAATTCGGAAGGCGACATCGCCGAGGTCGCGAGCCCGTTCTCGATTCCCTTGTCGATCGACATCTGCGCCTCGCCGGTGAAAACCCGGCGGCGGAACAGCGTCAGTTGCGCCGGCTTCGAATACAACTGCACGCCGATGTGCCGCCAGGAATCTCGGATCAGTTCGAGCGTGTCGGATTTCTCGCTCGACTCGCCCGAATCCTCGACGGTAATCGCGCAAGGGCGGCCGTCGGGCAGCAACCGCATGCCGTCGGAATCCTTCTTGGTGAGACCGACCTGGTCGAGCAGCGCGTTGGCCTGGCCGAGGTCGTATTTCGCCCAATCCGAGCGGTACTCGGTGCGATAGAGCGGGCTTTGCGGCAGCACCGTGTTCTGCCCCTCGATCGCCAGCCCGAAATAAAGCGCCTGGTTGATCTCGTGCCGGTCGATCGCCAGCGACAGAGCGCGGCGGAAGCGCACGTCGCGCATCAGCTTTTGCCATGTCGGGTCGGTGACGTTGAGATTGGGGTAGAGCGCCAGCTGACTGCCGGGGCCGGTGCGCCACAGCCGCACATGGTAGCCGCCCGCCGCCTCGCCGGCCTTCAAGAAAGTGTAATCGTCGAAGCGCAGGTAGCGCGCCTGCAAGTCGCTTTCCCCGGCTCCGGTCTTGGCCGGAATGATCTGCGGGTCGGCGATGGTGAAGATCACCCGATCGATATAAGGCAGCTGGTGCCCAGCGCCGTCGACGCGGTAGTAATAGGGGTTCCGCTCGAACACGATGCGGTCGGCGGGAAGCTTGGTCTTCAGCACCCACGGGGCGAGCGTGGGCAGCTTGATGTTCTCGTTGTGATAGGGGTTGTAGAGCTTGGTGTGCAACGCGGCCCAATTGCGCACGCCCTTGTCCTTGACCTCTTCCGCGAGCTTTGTCGGATCGGCGTATTTGGCGTTGAACTGCTTCAGGTAGTGCGCCGGCGCGTAGATGAACAGCGGGTCCGGCCCGGCGAGCGCCGGCAGGAAAAGCGGGTTCGGCTTCTCCCAGGTATAGCGCACCGTCGTCTTGTCGATGACCTCGAACCTCGGCGGCTGGCCATCGACCAGCATCTGCACCGGCAGACCCGACGGCGACAGCTCGGCGTTGTTGGCGACATCCTCGAACCAATAGCGGAAATCCTCGGAAGTGAACGGCTGCCCATCCGACCATTTATGGCCCGGCCGCAAATGCAGCGTGAAGATGCGCCCTTCCTGGACGTCGACGCTCAACAGGATGTCGGGGACGAGGGCCAGCGCCGGCGTGTAATCGACCAGCCGCGCATAGCCGTAGACGACCATGAGCCGCGTATCCTTGGGGCTCGCCATCAGCATGCGCAGGTCGCCGCCGGGCTGGCCGAGCGTTTCAAGCTCGGCGAGCGACGGCTCCTGGGGGATGCGCTGCGTCACCGGCGGCAGCTTGCCGGCCGCCACCTCCTTTTGAAAATAGGGCGTCTCCTGCAGCGCAGCCTCGGCACCGCCGGCTGAAAGCAGCAGTCCCGCGAACGCGGCGATAAAGAGGAGAACCCTGCCCCTCACCCGTCCATCGCTCCGCGATGGCCACCCTCTCCCCGGGCGCGGGTGATAAGCACAAGCGCGCTCCCTCGCCCCGCTTGCGAGGAGAGGGTCGGGGTGAGGGGCAGCGAGCGTCCCGTAGGCAGCAGTAGCGCTCATTTGCCGGCCGCCAGTTTCATCTCTCGATCGGCGCTCGCCGGCATCGCCGTCGCCTCGACGAAATGGTTCGGTGCGACCTCGAGGAGCCGCGGCGGATTGGCCGGGTTACGGCGGAACGGCTCGGGCCAGGCACCGGGATCGGAGGCCTTGTCTTCCATCAGCTGTTCGAAATCGAGCCGGTGCGCGAGATCGGGCGCGGGCACCGCGGCGAGCAGCGCCTGGGTATAGGGATGGACGGGGTTGCGGAACAAGACGCCACGCCCGGCGACCTCGACGATCCGGCCCGCGCACATCACCGCGACCCGGTCGGAGATGTAATCGACCACGGCCAGGTTGTGCGAGATGAAGAGATAGGTGAGGCCGAGCTTTTCCTTGAGGTCGATAAGAAGGTTCAAGACCTGGGCCTGGATCGACACGTCGAGCGCCGAGACCGGCTCGTCGCAGATCAGTAGATCGGGGCGGAGCGCGAGGGCGCGGGCGATGCCGATGCGCTGACGCTGGCCGCCCGAGA
>DATJSH010000201.1:0-90470 GCA_035504235.1 Allostellaceae bacterium
CAGCTTCGAGGTCGTCAATTTCATGGAGCTTCTCGGCGACGGCCTCGGGCTCGAAAGCGAAGACCTCTACAAACGCCTGAAGCAGATCAAGGACATCGACGACATCATCGTCGAGACCGCGCCGATGATCGAGGCCAACAAACTCGACCTCGATACAGTGCGCGACGCGCTTGCGTCCGAGTTCGGCGGGTAATTATTGGTTGTCATTCCGGGACGGCGCGCAGCGCTGGACCCGGAACCATGAACGCGGACCGAGCGGGATTTGCTCGATATCCAGCGGCCTGTCGGCGAAGTCCGTGTGCATGGGTTCCGGGTTCGCTGCGGTGCAGCGGCCCGGAATGACAGAAAAATTGGAGTGAAGTTTTGCCCGTTCCCCGGTCCTTTCTCTTCGTCCCCGCCGACAGCGAGCGCAAGCTCGCGCGCGGCCTCGAATCGCGCGCCGATGCGCTGATCCTCGATCTCGAGGACTCGGTAGCCGCGGCGAACCGGCCGATCGCGCGCAAGCTCGCGCGCGAATTCCTCGAAGCCAACCCTGCGGGGAAGATCGCTCGCTACGTCCGGGTCAATCCGCTGGCAAGCGGGCTTGCGCTCGACGACCTGGCGGCGACGGTCGCCGGCCGGCCCGACGGCATCCTCTTGCCGAAATGCATGCCGGACGACGTGCGCACACTCGACCATTATTTGTCGGCCTTCGAGACGGCTTCCGGGAACTTGCGCGGTGCCACACGCATCGTCGCGATCGCCACCGAGACCGCCGAGGCGGTCTTTGCGCTCGGCGATTACAAGGAGTCGTCGCCGCGGTTGGAGGCAATCACTTGGGGCGCCGAAGATTTGTCGGCCTGCATCGGCGGCAGCAACCGCACCATCGATGGCGCCTATGACGGGCCTTACCTACTGGTGCGCTCGCTATGCCTGCTGGCCGCTGCGGCTGCCGGAGTCGCGGCGCTTGACACGATCTATACCGATTTCCCCGACCCCGCGGGATTGCGGGCGGAATGCGCCGCGGCGAAGCGTTCGGGCTTTATCGGCAAGATGGCGATCCACCCGGCGCAGATCGCGGCGATCAACGAGGCATTCTCGACCAGTGCCGCCGAACGTGACTGGGCCGAGCAGGTCGTCGCGGCGTTCGCCGCCAACCCCGACGCCGGTACGCTGGCGCTCGACGGCAAGATGATCGACAAGCCGCATCTCGTGCTGGCCCGGCGGCTATTGGGATTGCCCGCGGCGTGAGGCGAGGCGAATCACGCCGCGAGCCCGTGCCGCGCGTTGAGTTCCCGGCGTAGCGCCTCGATATCGACAGCGTGACGGTGATGCTCGATGTAGCGCAACTCGCTGCGATAGCGATCGCCGAACTGGATCATCGCATCGGGCCAGTCGTCATAGCGGTTGCGCTCGGTGTGGTTGGTCAGCGATCCGAGATGACGTGCAATCTCGTCGGGTCCGCATGACAGGGCCTGCAGCACGCCGACCACAGTGCGTCGCCGGTCGGCGACGAGCATCTCATAATCGAGCCGGTGGGGGGCGATGCGAGCGGCGGCGAAATAATCCTCCATGATCCGCTCGCCTTTCAGCACCAGGATGATTTCCCGCCACCACTCGGCGTCGTCGATCTCCTCGCTCCCAGGAACGTGGCTTGGTTCGTGTAGCCGCTTCTCGCTGCCGTCGGCGAAGCGGTGCCACAGCCCGGTCTTCTTGGCCTTGGCGAATGACCAGCCTTGGCCCACGATGTCGCGTCGCGTCATCCAGAAAAACGCGGTGTGCCGCGGCGCAAAGACGTGGGGAAACCAGACCAGCTCGCGCAGCTGCTCAAAGCGGAACGGGTCGATCTCAAAGCCGAAGCGCCGGTTGGTTACGGTACGGCGCACGACGGCACGGAAATAGGCCGCGAAATCCGTCGCATGCAGCTCCCGAGCGAGATCGACGATACGCTCTTCATTGAAGAATTCGTCGGGGTTGCCGGCGAGACCGCTCTCGGCGATGAGATGCGTCAATAGCGTGCTACCGCACCGACCGGTGACGAAGATCATGTAGGGCAATGCGACTCCCGATCGCGCCCAATCGAATTCCTTGAGCGGCGGCGCCCCGGGCGGCGTCCCGGGAAAGAGATCGGCGAGGCGGACCATCGTGTCCATGAGGGAAACCATGCGTCTTGGGTTGAATAGGCCCAGCGCTCTTCTTCGCCTGCGCGAAGCGGGTCGCGGCAGGCCACGTTAACCGAGTAACTTGGGGATGACGGGCACCGTAATGTGATAAAACGACGTCAACCTGTGTCCGGCGGCCCCATGCGACCGACCCGCCTTTTTGCCGCGCTCTGTATCGCCGCGTTCATCGCGCCGGGTTCGGTGCTGGCGGCGGGCGACAGCGACCAGCAAATCATCCATCTGCTCAACCGCATCGCCTTCGGCCCGACCGCCGCGGAGGTGGCGCATGTCAGGCAGATCGGCATCGACCGGTATATCGACGAACAGCTGCATCCCGAAACGATCCCCGAGCCGGTGGCGCTGACCGCGCGGCTCGACGGCCTCGACACGCTGAAGCTCGACCCGGCGCAGCTCTTTATCGAATACGGGCCGATCCTGCCGATCATGAATGGCGGCGTAAGACCGACCCCGGAAGAGCAAAAGGCAAGGCGCCAGCGGGCCAACATCATTCCCCAGCAGGCGCGGGAAGCGCGAATCTGGCGCGCGCTCTACAGCCGGCGCCAGCTGCAGGAGGTGATGGTCGATTTCTGGTACAATCATTTCAATGTCTTCGCCGGCAAGGGGCTCGACCATCTCTGGGTCGGCCGTTACGAGGCCGACGTCATTCGCCCCTATGCGCTCGGCAAATTCCGCGACCTGCTGTTGGCGACCGCGCATTCGCCGGCGATGCTGTTCTACCTCGACAACCAGCTCAACACCGAGCCGGGCAGCCCTGGGGCCAAGGGCAACCTCACCGGCATCAACGAGAATTACGCCCGCGAGATCATGGAACTGCACACGCTCGGCGTCGATGGCGGCTATACCCAGAATGACGTGATCGCGCTCGCGCACATCCTGACCGGCTGGGGCTTGCAGCGGCAGGATTTGCGCTTCGGCTCGGGGCCCGCGGCGGCGTTCGACCCGATGCGCCACGATTTCTCACCCAAGATTTTTCTCGGCCGGCCGATCCCGGCGAGCGGCGAGCGCGAAGGCGAGCAAGCGATAGACATGCTGGCGTCAAGCCCGGCCACCGCGCATCACATCGCGTATGAGCTGGCGCAGTATTTCATCGCCGACCAACCGCCGCCCGCGCTGGTTGGCCGGCTGGCGCAGCGCTTTCTCGCGACCGATGGCGACATCAGGGCGGTATTGAAGACGCTGCTGACCAGCAACGAATTCCGCGATAGCGCCGGCCAGAAATACAAGACGCCGTACCAGTACGTGTTGTCGGCGGCGCGCGCCGCCGGGGTCGAGGTCAACAATCCGCGGCCGCTGCTCGGGACGATGGCGCGGCTCGGCGAAGGGCTCTACCAGTGCCAGACGCCCGACGGCTACAAGAACACCGAGGATGCCTGGCTCAGCCCCGATGCGACGACGCTGCGGATCGGCTTCGCCACCGGGCTTGGCCGCGGCAACTTGCCTTTGCTGAAGGAGCCGCCCGGGCAGCAGCCCGAGATGGGCATGGCGCCGCAGCCGCAACTCGTCGCCGACGAGCCGGCGGCAAAGCCGCATCCGCTCGACCCGGCGCCGATCGAGGCACTGCTCGGGCCTATCCTCAGCGACAACACCAAGGCGACGGTCGCCAAGGCGCCGACAGATTTGCAGGCGGCGCTGATCCTCGGCAGCCCCGATTTCATGCGGCGCTGACATGCCCGGCTCCTCCCGCCTGCTCGCGGTGTTTGCTATCGTGACCCTGCTCATGCCCACGTCAGCGCACGCCGAACCCGCCGCCCCGGACCGGCAGATCATCCACCTTCTCAATCGGATCGCCTATGGCCCCACGGCGGCGCTCGTCGCGCATGTCAAGGCGATCGGCATCGACCGCTACATCGACGAACAACTCGATCCCGCGGCGCTGCCCGAGCCGGCGGCGCTGACCGAACGGCTCGCGCCGCTCGACATCCTCAAGCTCGGCGCGTCGGAGCTCTATGCCAAATTCGGACCACCATCGGTGGAAACGGCCAAGGGCATGCCGCCGACGCAGCAAGCGATGGATGCTCACATGAAGGCCGCCAACTCGATCCTCGAAGAGGCGCGTGCGGCCCGTCTCTACCGGGCGCTCTACAGTCCGCGGCAGTTGCAAGAGGTCATGGTCGATTTCTGGTTCAACCACTTCAACATCAATGCGTATGACGGCTTCGATTTGCTGTGGATTGGAAATTACGAGACCGAAGCGATCCGCCCCTACGCGCTCGGGCATTTCCGCGACCTGCTGCTGGCGACCGCGCGTCACCCGGCGATGCTGTACTACCTGAACAACGAGACCAACACGGCGCCCGACAGTCCCAGCGCTCGCGACCTGTTCTCCGGACTGAACGAAAATTACGCCCGCGAGATCATGGAACTTCACACGCTAGGCGTCGATGGCGGATACACCCAGCAAGACGTCACGACGCTCGCGCGGATTCTGACCGGTTGGGGTTTCAATTACCCGGATTTTGACTCCGGCAAGGGCTCGGCATTCGCCTTCGATCCGTCGCGCCATGACGCGAGCGCCAAGACCTTCCTCGGCCAGACGATACCGGCCGGCGGTGAGGAGCAGGGGGTCGCGGCGATCGACATCCTGGCGCGGAGCCCGGCCACGGCGCATCACATCGCGTTTGAATTGGCCCAGTATTTTGTCGCCGACCGGCCGCAGCCAGCGCTGGTCGACCGGCTCGCCGAGAAGTTCATGGACAGCGACGGCGATATCAAGGCCGTGCTGAAAACCCTGCTGACGAGCGACGAGTTTCGCGACAGCGTGGGGCAGAAATACAAGACGCCCTACGAATACGTGATCTCGGCGGTCCGCGCCGGCGACGTCGATGTCCGCAATCCGGAACCCTTGCTGGGGACGATGGCGCGGCTCGGCATGCCGCTTTATCTGTGCCAGACCCCTGATGGGTACAAGAACACGGAAGGCGCGTGGCTGAGCCCGGACGCGACGACCATACGGATCGATTTTGCGTCATTGCTTGCCAGCGGAGCCTTTCTGCTTTACGCGCCCCCGGCGGACGAGGGCTCGACGCGGCTGGTGTCGGACCGGACGCCAGCCTCGGAATTGAAGCCCAGGCCGGTGGACCCCACGGCGCTCGAAGCGATGCTGTCGCCGACGCTTGGCGAGCAAACGCGCAAGACCGTGGCCGCGGCGCCGGAATGGCTCAAGGCCGCGTTGATCCTCGGTAGCCCCGATTTCATGCGGCGATGATGGTGATGGCGAGATGAAAAGGCGTGATTTCATGAAGCTGGCGAGCGGTGCCGCCGTCCTTCCTGCGTTGGGTCCGGTCTGGGCGGCGCGCGCCGACGAGGGTCCGCAGCGGCTTGTCGTGGTGATGCTGCGCGGTGCGGTCGACGGGCTCAACGTCGTCGTGCCCTATGCCGAGCCCGTCTATTACGATACGCGGCCCACCATTGCGATCCCCAAGCCCGGCGGCGACAACGGCGCGCTGGCCCTCGACGGGCATTTTGCGCTGCATCCGGCTTTGGCTTCGCTGATGCCGCTGTGGAACGACAAAAAGCTGGCGTTCATCCACGCGGCCGGCTCGCCCGATCCCAACCGCTCCCATTTCGACGCGCAGCAATTCATCGAGAACGGCACGCCCGGCCGGCCGAGCACCCCGGACGGCTGGATGAACCGGACGCTGGCGGCGCTGCCCGGCGCGCGCACTCCGACCGACGCGCTATCGGTCGGCCCGACCCTGCCGTTCATCCTGCGCGGCTCGATCGCGGTCGCCAACCTGCCGCTCGGGCCCAGGGCAGCGCAGCCGATGGCGATCGACCATCCGCAAATAGCGAGCGCATTCGACCAGCTCTATGCCGGCGATAGCCGCCAGGCCGAGGCTTATCGCCAAGGGCGCGAGGCGCGCACCGAGCTTGTCGCCGACATGGCGAACGAGCAGCAGATGGCCGATAATGGCGCGCCGCCGGCCGACGCCTTCCCCGGGGTCGCCGATCGGCTCGCCCGCCTGATGACAAAAGACCGGCACATCCGCCTCGCCTTTGCGGCACTCGGCGGCTGGGACACGCATGTCAACCAGGGCAATGACCAGGGCCAGCTGGCGGGGCATTTAAAGCCGCTCGGCGACGGCCTCGCCGCATTGTCCAAGGGGCTCGGCCCCGATTGGAACGACACGGTGGTCGTGGTTATCTCGGAGTTCGGCCGCACGGTGCGTGAAAACGGCAATCGCGGCACCGATCACGGCCACGGCAATGCGATCTGGCTGCTCGGCGGGACGGTGAATGGCGGCAAGGTCTATGGCGACTGGCCCGGCCTGGCCGACGCACAGCTCTACCAGAACCGCGACCTGGCGATCACCACCGACTACCGGCATGTGTTGGCGATGGTGCTCGAGCGGCATTTGCGCTTGCCGGACGCGGCGATGGCGAAGATCTTTCCCGGCATGCCGGCGATGCGCGGCGATCTCGGGCGAATACTCGCCGCCTGAGCGAGGACAGCTTATATAAGCGGGATGACCGACAACCCGCTGTTTGAAGAGTGGGCGACGCCGTTCGGGCTGCCGCCCTTCGACCGCATCCGCCCGGAACATTTCCCGCCGGCTCTCGACCGCGGCATGGACGAGGAGGCGGCAGAGATGGCTGCGCTCACGGGCTCGCCTGAGCCGCCAAGCTTCGCCAACACGATCGAGGCGCTGGAACGCGGCGGCCGCTTGCTCAACATGGTCAGCGACCTGTTCCAGAACCTCAATTCCAGCGCGACCAACAAAGAGATCGACGCGATTGCCCGCGAATACGCGCCGAAACTCGCGGCGCACCGTACCAAGATCGCGCTCGACCCTCCGCTGTTTGGCCGCATCGACGCGCTCTACCGCCAGCGCGAGACACTTGGCCTCGCCCCCGATCAATTGCGGCTTTTGGAGCGCCACCATTTGCGTTTTGTGCGCGCCGGCGCGCTGCTTCGCCCCGAGGAAAAGGCGCGGATGGCCGAAATCCAGACGCGCATGGCTTCGCTACACACGCATTTCGGCCAGAACGTGCTGTTCGACGAGAACGAATGGCGGCTCGTGCTGGACGAGGACGAGCTCGACGGCCTGCCTGATTTTTCCCGCGAGGCGGCGGCCAGGGCCGCCACGGAACACGGGCTCGACGGCAAATACGTCATCACCTTGTCGCGCTCGTCGGTCGAGCCGTTTCTCACCTTCTCGGCCCGGCGCGATCTGCGCGAGACCGCCTATCGCGCCTGGGTTCAGCGTGGCGGGCACCAGGGTGAGCACGACAACGCGCCGCTCATCGGCGAGCTCCTGGCGCTGCGCCAGGAGCAGGCGCGACTTCTGGGCTACGGCAGCTACGCCGCCTGCCGGCTTGACGACACTATGGCCAAGACCCCGGACGCGGCCGAGCGTCTGCTGGAACAGGTCTGGGCGCCCGCCAAGCATCGCGCCGCCGAGGAGCGCGGGGAACTGGCGGAAGCCGCGAACGCCGACGGGCTCAACGAGCCGATTGCGCCATGGGACTGGCGCTACTACGCCGAAAAGGTGCGCGCCGAGAAGTACGAGTTCGACGAAAGCGCGATCAAACCATACTTCGTGCTCGACAACATGGTCGCGGCGCTGTTCGAAACCGCCGGGCGGCTGTTCGGCCTCAGCTTTACGCCGCGGCCTGACTGCCCGGTCTACCACCCCGATGTCCGTGCCTATGAGGTGTGCGGCGCGGACGGCAAGGCGATCGGCCTTTTCCTGCACGACAATTTCGCCCGGTCCGGCAAACGCTCGGGCGCCTGGATGTCGAGCTATCGCGACCAGGAGACTCTCGACGGCGAGGTTTTGCCGATCGTCGTCAACAACAACAACTTCTCCAAGGGCGACCCGACGCTCCTTTCATTCGATGATGCTCGAACCTTATTTCACGAGTTCGGCCACGGGCTGCACGGGCTGCTCTCGCGGGTACGCTATCGCTCGCAATCGGGGACCGCGGTGCTGCGCGACTTTGTCGAGTTTCCCTCGCAGATCATGGAACACTGGGTTGAGGCGCCAGAGATCTTGCGTAAGTATGCGCGGCACTATCAGACTGGCGAGCCGATCCCCGAGGCGCTGATCGGCAAGCTGCTGGCGGCCCGCAACTTCAACCAGGGCTTTGCGACAGTCGAGTACACCGCCTGCGCGATGATCGATCTCGAGCTGCACGCGCGAACCGATGAACCCAGTTCGCAGGGGCCGATCGACATCGCCGCGTTTGAGCGCGATTTCCTTGACCGCGTCGGCATGCCGGCGGAGATCGGCCTGCGCCATCGTCCGACGCATTTCCTGCATCTGTTTGACGGCGCCGGCTATGCCGCGGGTTATTACGCCTATATGTGGGCCGAAGTGCTCGACGCCGACGGCTATGCCGCTTTCGAGGACGCCGGGGATGTATTCGCTCCCGACCTAGCAGCGAAGCTCAAGGTGATCTACAGCGCCGGCGACACGCGCGACCCGATGGCGCTCTACCGCGATTTCCGCGGCCGAGAGCCGGGGATTGACGCGCTTCTCGCGCAGCGAGGCCTCAACCATTAGGATGCGCCGTAACGACGAACAGGCGCGCGGTGGCCAAGCGAAAGCGGGAAAAGGCCCTTGTTATCGGCGTGGTGTCGCAAAAAGGCGGCGTCGGCAAGTCGACGCTTTGCCAGCTCATCGCCCGCGAAGTTGCCGCGCAGGGTCGCGCCGCCAAAATCCTCGATTTCGATGTCAAGCAGATGAGCTCGGTCGATTGGGTGCGCGCCCGGCTCGAGCGCGATCTGGAGCCGGCGGTGGAGGCCGAGCCTACGAAGGATGTGCGCAAGGCGCTGAAGCTCAATCGCGATTACGATGTGCTGGTGCTTGACGGCGCGCCGGGCACTCCTAAGCGCACCGCGGAGCTGATCGGGGAATGCGACCTTATCGTGCTGCCGACTGGGGCCTCGCGTGCCGATCTGGTGCCGACCCTCGCGCTGGCGCGGCGGATCGCCGACATGAAAGATGGCAGCGAGGGGCCGTTTTTCGCGCTATGCCGGGTGCTGACCGACGCCGAGGTCGCCGAGGCGCGCGCGACAATTGGCGCGGCCGGGTTCATCATCCTCGACGGTGAGCTGATCGAGCGGCCCGGCTATCGCGCGGCGCAAAATCTCGGCCGCAGTCCGAGCGAGACCGCCTTTCCCTCGCTCAATACTCGTGCCAAGAAGCTGGCGCAGGCGATCCTGGCGCGACTGGACTAGGTGCGCATTTTCACGGTCGGAAGATCGTTTGGCACGATCAGGTTGCAGCCGGTCGTCGCCTTGACCTCGTCAAGCGAGACGCCGGGCGCGATCTCCTTTAGCGCCATGCCCGCCGGGGTGATCTCGAACAGCCCGTAATTGGTGACGACGAGGTTGACCACACCTTTCGCGGTGAGCGGGATGGCGCAGCGCTCGACCAGCCGCGGCGCGCCGCGACGTGTGGTCTGCTCCATCGCGACAAAGACATGTTTGGCGCAGGCGGCGAGATCCATCGCGCCGCCGATGCCGCCGCCTTTCTGCCCGGCCATCTTCCAATTGGCGAAATCGCCGTTTTCGGCGACCTCATAGGCGCCGAGCACGGTCACGTCGATGCGCCCGCTGCGGATCATCCCGAACGCGTCGGCATGGTGCACGATCGAGGAGCCGGGGTTCATCGTGACGTGCTGGCCGCCGGCGTTGACGAGGTTCATGTCTTCCTTGCCCGGTGCGGCCAAGGGCCCGTAGCCGACGACCCCGTTCTCGGAATGGAAGATAATCTGCCGGTCGCCAAAATCGCAGTTCGAGGTGAGGGTCGGGATGCCGATGCCGAGATTGACGATCCAGCCGTCCTCGAATTCCATCGCCAGCCGGTCGCACATTTGCTGGCGGGTCAGGCCTCGCGCGTCGCTCATCGCTGGGCTCCCTGCAGCTCGGCATTGCGCGCCGCCACCTCGGGGGGGCGCATCGGCCACCAGCCTTCGGGGGCGGGCGGCACTTTCACCAGGCGATGGACGAAAATGCCCGACAGATGCACGTCGTCCGGGTCGATTGCCCCGGGCGGCAAGATGTCGTCCTCGACCTCGACGATCGTCACCTTGGCGGCCATCGCCATGATGGGATTGAAATTGCGCTGCGAGCGGCGGAAGCGGAGGTTGCCGAACGCGTCGGCTTGCTGGGCGCGGATAAAGGCGTAATCGAGCGACAGCGCCTCTTCCAAGAGGTATTCGCGACCGTTGAAAAAGCGGGTTTCCCGGCCCTCCGCAAGCTCGGTGCCGACCGCGGCGGGCGTATAGAAGGCCGGGATTCCGGCGCCGGCGGCGCGCATGCGCTCGGCGAGCGTGCCTTGCGGCACCAGCTCCGCCTCGATCCGGCCGCTCTCATAATACTCGGTGAACACCAGCCGCTGCGAGGCGCGGGTCGGCGCGGTAAAGGCGCAGATCACCTTTTTCACCTGCTCGTTGCTGATCAGCGATTCCATGGTCGGCGCATCCTCAGGGAGGGTCGCGCCGCCGCGCGTGCCGTTGGAGACGCAGGTCAGGCCCTTCGCCCCCTGTTTGGCGAGCGCGCCGTAGAGGTTGACCGGCTGACCGACCACCGCGAACCCGCCAAACCCGATCGTGACATTGTCCGGAATATCGGCGACCGCGGCGTCAAAGCTGGGGAAGATTTTCGATTTGGGCACAGTCTTTCCCTCCACTCGTCATTCCCGCGAAGGCGGGAATCCAGGGCGGGCAACGTGCGGTTGCCCTGGGTCCCCGCCTCCGCGGGGACGACGACATAAAATTACCGCAGCTGCACGCCCGGCTTGTCTTCGGTGAGGAAGACATTGGGCTTCAGGAACATCGACAACACCAGCGCGCCCTTGGGCGAGCGCGCGGTGTGCCGGTTGCCCTTGGGACGCCAGACGTAATTGCCGGCGGTGACCTCGCCTTCCTCGTCTTCGAGGCTGCCTTCGATGACAAAGGTCTGCTCGATTTCGACATGCTCGTGCAAGGTCAGCTCGGCCCCCGGCTGCCAGCGGAAGAGGGCGGTCATCAAGCCCGTCGCTGTATCCTCGACCAGCACCTTCATCTCGATGCCCGCGCACGGTGTCGGCTTCCACGGCAGGTCGCCGACATCGACATAACGCGAGGCGAGTGCGGTGAGTTTGTCCTGGCCCCTCATGCCGGGTGTCGTCGCGGTCGGCGGGGCGGGCTTTACGTTGGTCATCACATCGTTCATCGGAACCTCCGTTACATCAAGAACACGCCCTTGCCGGTGGTTTGCGTGTCGAACAGCTTGTAGGCCTCGTCGGCCTGGTCGAGCTTCCAGCGGTGGGTGAAGAGCGCCTCGACATCGATGCCGCGATCGGCGACGAAACGCGCGCATTCCTCCTGGCCGATCGACGAGAAGGTCCAAGACGCGACGATAGTCAGCTGTTTCCTGAGCATGTCGGGGCTGACATCGATCTCGACCTTGTTGCGCTCGCCGACAAAGCAGGTCGTGCCCCACACCTTGGTCGCGCGCACCGCGGCGATGCGACCCTCGGGTTGCGACGAGGTGTCGAGCGTGAACTCGGCGCCGTAGCCGTGGGTCAGATCCTTGATCGCGCCGATCGGGTCGTTGGAGCGCGGGTTGACGGTCTCGGCGGCGCCGAACTCCTTGGCGCGTTGCAGCCGCTCCTCGCTGACGTCGAGCGCGATGACCCGTGCGCCCATCGCCGCGGCCAATTGCGTCGCCGACAGCCCGACCGGCCCCTGGCCGAAGATCGCGATCGTATCGTTGCCAGAAATCCGGATGCGACGCAGTGCGCCATAGGCGGTGCCGGTGCCGCAGGAGATCGCCGCGCCGGTGGTGAACGACAATTCGTCCGGCAGCGGCACGACGGTGAAAGCCGGCACCTTCATATAGGCGGCGTGGCCGCCATGCGCGTTGTTGCCGTAGACCTTGACCGGGGTCTCCTGGCAGAGCTGCGACCAGCCGGAGCGGCAATGACCGCAGACCCTGCAACCTTCGTAATGATGCACCATGACGCGCTGTCCGACCTTCGCAAGCGAGGGGCTGACCGCGCTGCCGACCGCGGCGACTATGCCGCACGGCTCGTGCCCGCCAATGGTCGGCGCCGAGGGTGCGGCGAGCCCGCCGGTCTCGCCGCCGGCCTTGGGGCGACGGTACTGGTGCAGATCGCTGCCGCACATGCCCGAGGCCTTCATCTCGATGACGACCTCGTCCAGGCCGGGCGTCGGATCGGGGAAGTTCATCAATTCGAGCTCGCGACCGCCGGTAAAGACGACACCGCGCATGGTTTCCTCCGTGACTGACGCTTTATTGCCGCGATGCTAACATGAGTTCGGCGCACGCGGCAGGCGGTCGCGGTAAAGATGTTTGACGACGGCGCCGCCGCGGCGTCGTTAGCCCGTGATGCGCGTCCTGGTGATCTATGCCCACCCGCTCGCCGACAGCTTTGCCGGCGCGCTGCACCGTGCAGCGGTCGAGGCGCTGACCGAAGCTGGGCACGAGGTCGACGATTGCGACCTCTATGCGATGGGGTTCGACCCGGTGATGAAGCCGGCCGAGCGCCGCGTGCACAACACGCCCCATCCTGACCTCTCGCTGGTCGAGCACCATGTCGAGCGGCTGCGCGCCGCCGATGCGCTGGTGCTGTGCTTTCCGGTGTGGTGGTACGGGATGCCGGCGATCCTGAAGGGCTATTTCGACCGCATCTGGGTCAACGGCGTCGCGTTCCACCTGCATACCGGCGGCAGGATCGAGCCAGGGTTGCACCGGCTAAGGAAACTGTGGGTGGTGTGCACCTATGGCGCGCCGTGGTGGCTCATCAAGCTGGTGTTGCGCGACCCGGTGCGGGGGGTGATCCATACCGGCATCCGCGCGCTGTGCACGCGTCACGTCAAGACGCGGTTCTACGCGCTCTACAGCATCGAAGCAAAAACCTCGGTTGAGACCGGACGGTTTTTGGAAAAGGTAAGACGAGCGTTCAAGGGGTTCTAGAGAACGCCGATTTCCTTCAGGTACCGCGCGACACCGGGGTGGATCAGCGCCGTGTCGGGCGCCGCAGCGGCGGTATTCGCGGCGGTGGTTTCCGTCGCCTGCTCGAGCTTTGCGGCGAGTTGCGCCTCGCCCGCGTGCAGTGCCTTCGCCAGGCGATAGCCGGCTTCTTCCGGCAGGCCGGGCCTCGCTAGAACGAACGACCACGAGCCGACGGAATTTATCGGCTCGCTTTGGCAAGGATAGGCGCCGGCGGGCACGATCAGCGGCTTGAGGAAGGTGTGCTTGGCGCGGATCTGCGCGGCTTCCGCTTTGCTCGGCGCGATGAAGCGGCCGCCGGCTTTCGCGACGCGCGTGAAACCCGGCCAGCCGATCCCGCCACCCCACAATGCTGCGACGCGCCCGCCCAAGACCATGTCCGGCCCGTCCGCGGCGCGATCGAGATAGATCGCGGTGAAGTCGCGCTCCATGTCGAGTTCCATGCCGTCGAGCACAGTGCGCGCCAGCACCACCAGCCCCGACCCGGCCGCGCCGAACGCTACCGGCCTGTCCTTGAGGTCGCCGATCGAACGCGCCGGACTGTCGCCGCGGACGACGAACATGCCGGCGGTCGAGTACATCGCGGTGAGGATCGTCAGCCCGGCGTTGCGGCCAAACGGCTCGATCGCCACCTCGCCGGTCACCAGCCCGAGATCGATCTCGCCTCTCTCCAGGAGCGGCACGTTCTCAGTCGAGCCCTTGGTGTTGCGGCACTCGACCTGGAGCGACGGGTCGACCGCGTTGATCACCTCGGCGACGACCCCGCCATAGAGCGGAAATCCGCCGCCAGGAGTTGCCGTGGCTAGGGTGACAGGCATCGCTATTTCTTGTGGATCGGGTCGACCCAGAGCACTTGCTCGGGCTTCTCGACCGGCTCGATGTCGAGGTTGACGACCACCGCCTCGTTGTCGCTGCGCACCAGCACGCATTCCAGGGTCTCGTCGCTGGAGGCGTTGATCTCCTGGTGCGGCACATAGGGCGGAATGAAGATGAAATCGCCGGGGTTGGCTTCGGCGACATATTCGAGATGCTCACCCCAGCGCATCCGCGCCTTGCCTTTGACGACGTAGATCACGCTTTCGAGCGCGCCGTGATGGTGCGCGCCGGTCTTGGCGTTGGCATGGATGTGCACCGTGCCGGCCCAGATCTTCTGCGCGCCGACCCGGGCGAAATTGATCGCCGCAGCGCGGTTCATGCCGGGGGTTTGCGGCGTGTTGGTATCGAGCTGGTCGCCGGGGATCACCTTGACCCCGTGCTCCTTCCAATCGATGTGGTTGTGGTCTTCGCTCATTCGCTGTCCTCGTTTCGCGATGACCGATCCTAGCCGATTTCGATTTGCCGGCGGTACTGGGCTTGACAAGAGCCTATTCCGATATATCTTATATTCGTTATATCGAAATCCTATCGGAAAACTACAATGACAGATCAACCCACGCCCCTGATCGCCGGTTATCATGCCCATGTCTATTATGACCCGATGACGACCCGCGCAGCCGCGCAGCGGCTCGCCGAGGCGGTCGCCGGCGAATTCGCCGTCGAGATCGGCGGCATGTTCGACAAGCCGGTCGGGCCGCATCCGGTCGCCAATCTGCAGATCATCTTCACGCCCGACGAGTTCGCGCGTGTCGTGCCCTGGCTGATGCTGAACCGGAATGGGCTCGATGTGCTGATCCACCCGCTGACCGAGGACGCGACGCGCGACCACGACAGCGACGGACTGTGGCTCGGCACGCAACTCCAACTGAGGCCGCACACGCACAGCCGGGATTATGCGCCCGAACTGCTGCCGACGGCCTGACACACACAAGGAACAATGAGAATGTTTGGACATCGGCACGGTCATAACGATCGCGGGCACGAGCACGACGGCCGGCGCCACGCGCGCGGCGGCATGTTCGGCGGCCGCTTTGGCCATGGTCACCACCATGGCGGCGGCGGCCTCGGCCATCGCCTCGGCCGGTTCTTCGATCATGGCGATTTGCGCTATGTGCTGCTGGGCCTGATTGCCGAAAGCCCGCGCCATGGCTACGAGCTGATCAAGGCGATCGAGGAGAAATTCGGTGGGCTCTATAGCCCCAGCCCCGGCGTCGTCTACCCGACGCTGACCCTGCTGGAAGAGCTCGGCTACATCCGGCCGCAGGGCGATGATAGCGCGCGCAAACAGTTCGCCGTGACCCAGGAAGGCAGCGAGTTTCTCGCCGCCAACCGCGCTGTCGTCGACCAGATCTTTGCGCGCATGGCCGAGGTCACGCGCACCGTCGGCGGCGGGCCGGCGCCGGAAATCCGCCGGGCAATGCAGAACCTCGAGGCTGCGCTGGCGATCCGGCTCGGCCGCGGCCCGCTCAGTCCCGGCGAGGTGAGCGCGGTGACCGCGATCCTCGACCGGACCGCCGGTGAAATCGAGCGAAGCTGAATTTCCCTCTCCCCATTCAATGGGGAGAGGGTGGCGCGCGAAGCGCGACGGGTGACGGGCAGGGTTCGCGCTTGCGGCTGCCCCTCACCCCAGCCCTCTCCCCGCTTGTGGGAGAGGGAGATCAGCTTGCGGCCGCGGCTTTCAGCTCGGGCATCGCTGCGTCGAAGCCGCGCTGGAAGCGGTCGAGCGCCTCGTCGATCTCGGCCGGGTTGATGCACAACGGCGGCGAGAACGAGACCGCCTCGACATAGGGCAGCGCACGCACCATCACGCCCTGCTCGAACGCCTTTTTCTGGATGATGCGGTGCACCCATTTGTCGTGGTCGAACCACCGCTTGGTTTTGCGATCGGCGACCAGCTCGATCGCCATCATCAGCCCCTCGCCGCGAATGTCGCCGACATAGGGGTGGTCGCCAAAGCGCTCGCTCAGCTGGGCTTTGAAATAGGCGCCCATCGCCGCCGAGTTCTCGATCAGCTTCTCGCGCTCCATGACGTCGAGATTGGCCATTGCCACCGCCCCGCCGACCGGGTGGCCGGAATAGGTGAAGCCGTGCATGACCGGCCCGATCTCGGGAGACGCGTCGCGCAGCACGTTCCACATTTTCTCGCCGACAACCGAGGCGGAAAGCGGGAAATAGGCGCTGGTGATGCCCTTGGCGAGCGTCACGATATCGGGTTTGAGGCCGTAAAGCCCGGTCGCGAACCATGACCCGGTGCGGCCGAACCCGGTGATGACCTCATCGGCGACAAAGAGGATGTCGTTCTCGTCCAGCACTTCCTGAACCTGGGCGAAATAATCGCGCGGCGGGACGAACGCGCCGCCGGTGCCCATGATCGGCTCGGCGATAAACGCGGCAACGGTCTCCGCGCCTTCATGGTGGATGAGATCTTTCAGCTCGCCGACCACGCGGCGGGTGAAGGCGTCCTCGTCCTCGCCAGTTTCGCCAAAGCGGAAGAAATGTGGGCAGGCGGTGTGCAGCACACCCGGCAGCGGCAGGTCGAACGCCTTGTGGAACGACGGGATGCCGGTCAGGCTACCCGCCGCGGCGGTGAGACCGTGATAGGAGCCGAGTCGCGAGATGATCTTTTTTTTCTCGGGCTTGCCGCGCAGGTTGTTGTAGTAGCGCACCAGCTTGAAGTTGGTGTCGTTGGCGTCCGAGCCGGAGGTGCCGAAAAAGACCTTCGACAGATGCCCGGCGCCGGCGCGCTCACGGAACAGCGCCAGCACGCGGTCGGCAAGCCGGATGATGGGCTCGTTAGAATACGAGCTGAACAGATGACAATAGCCGAGTTCGGCCATCGCCTTGGCCGCCGCCTCGCCCAATTCGGCGCGGCCGTAACCGATATTGACGCACCACAGCCCGGCGCCGCAGTCGATCAGCTCGCGCCCCTCGCGGTTCTTCACCCTGACACCCGAGCCGCCGGCGATGATCGTCGGGCCGGTTTGCAGATGGTCTGCGATGGAGGTCGTCGGGTGGAAGATGCTCTGCCGGTCCATCTCCTCGAGCGAATAGTTTTCCTGCAGATCGAGCGACATCTGGCGCCTCACTGATGCGAGAAGAGTGGCAGGCCCGGCGTCGGCACCCGCGCATGGAGCACCGTCCCGGTTTCGCTTTCGGTGATGTAAAGGCTCTTGCCGTCGGGGCCGCCAAAGGCGGCATTGGTCGTGGCATGCCCGGCGCAGGACGGCAGCTCGTAAAGCGGCCGACCGAACTTGCTGAAGATCCACACCGAGCCCATACCGACATGGCACACCGCGAGGTTGCCTTCGCCGTCCATCGCCATGCCGTCGGGGCCGGTACCACCCGACAACTGGATGAAGATGCCGACGCGGCCGATGCTGCCGTCCTGGTTGAGCGGCACGCGCCACACCGCGTTGCCGCGCGTCACCGCGAGATAGAGGATGCTTTCGTCCGGCGTCAGGATCAGCCCGTTCGGGCTCGGCACGTTGTCGAGCAGGAGGTCGAGCCGGCCGTTATGCCGCAGGCGCCACAACCGCCCGGTCGGGTCGTGTAGCCCAGTCTCGCCCTGGTCGGTGAAGTAGAGGTCGCCATTGCGCGCGAAATGCAGGTCGTTAAGGCCCTTGAAGCGCTCGCGATGCGGGCGGTCGAAAAATACCTCGACCTTGCGCGTGTCGGGATCGAGCAGCATCAGCCCCTGCTTGTGGTCGGCGATGAAGATGCGGCCGTCGCGGTGGATTTTGAGGCCATTCGGCTCGCCGTCATATGTCGCGACCAGGGTGAACTCGCCGCGCGGCGAAATCTTGAAGATCTGCCCGTAGGGGATATTGGTGATGTAGAGGTAGCCGTGGCGATCAAAGGACGGGCCTTCGATAAAGCAGTCGCGCGGCACGCCCGATTGGTGGCGCGGGTCACGATGCTGGCGCAATTCGTCGGGGACGCGGGCAAAGACTTCGGTCTCGATGATGGGCGGCGCGGCGAACACGGCGGCGGTCTCTCCGAATGATCGGCGGCCGACCTTATCACGCGGCCCAATCCGGCTCACCGAAATGTGTGATGCAGAGCAAAGCGGCCGGTAGCACTACTGCGCCGATCAAAACGCTCCAAGGAGGCTTCACCGATGCGCCTTCGCCGTCTCTTCATCTTCGCGCTGGCCGGCCTCGTCGCCGTGCCGGCGCTGGCACAGCAAAACCCAGCGCCGCAAAACCCACCGCCGCCGGTGCGCATTCGCGGCACGGTAGACAAGCTCGACGGCGACACGCTGACGGTCAAGGCGAAGGATGGCACGATGCAGACCATCACCGTCGCGGACAAGAGCGTGCAGTACCTGGCGAAAAAAAACCTCTCGGATATCAAGGTCGGCGATTTCCTCGCCTCGACCGGGATGAAGGGCGCCGACGGCAAGATTCACGCGATCGAGGTGCGCATCTTCCCCAAGGCGACACCCGATGGCGGCCGGCAGTTCCCTTGGGATCTGAGCCCGGACAGCGTGATGACCAACGCCACGGTCGGGCAGGTGACGCAAACCCCGGATGGTCCACTGGTGCACGTCACCTTTACCGGCGGTGAATCCGAATACACAATTGGGCCGGATGTGCCGATCCTCGCGGGGGCGGATGGCGACAAGAGCCTCTTGGAACCCGGCAAGGCGGTGTTCGTCGTCGCCAAGAAGGGCGACGATGGCAAGCTCACCAGTCTGCGCATCTATGTCGAAAAGGACGGCGTCAAGCCGCCGATGTAAACTTCGCGGGTAGGGCGCACTCTGAACTTTTCTCGTCACCCCCGCCCCCGGGTCCGCGCTGTGCGCGGCCCGAGGATAAACCCCGGCGGCGGGTCCAGGCGAGCGGTAGAGCGGCTGCCCTGGGTTCCCGCTTTCGCGGGAAAGACGATGTAATGGGTCAAACGCGGTGAAGCTTCCCTGGAACGATTACAGCGGCAAGCTGTCGCCGCTGAAGCTGTCGGTGTTCGTGGCGTTGTTTTTGCCGGCCGGCTGGACGCTGTTCGAGACGGTCACCGGCACCCTCGGCGCGCGGCCGCTAACCGAGGCGATCCACCAGCAAGGCTTGTGGACGATCCGCCTTATCCTCATTGCCTTGGCGATCACGCCCTTGAAAGCGATCCTCTTGTGGCAGCGGCTCATTCTGGTGCGCCGCATGGTGGGGGTCGCCGCGTTTGCCTATGTGCTTCTGCACCTCTCGCTCTATATCGCCGACGAAAACTTCAACCTTGTCACCGTGGTGAGCGAGATCGCTCGGCGCATCTATCTGACGATCGGCTTTGTCGCGCTGTGCGGCCTGGCGGTGCTGGCCGCGACCTCGACCGACAAGATGGTCCGCCGCCTGGGGCGCAAATGGCAGACGCTGCACCGCCTCGTTTATGTGATCTGCGTACTGGGCCTCATCCACTATTCGATGCAGTCGAAATTGGAACAGTGGGAACCGACCATTGCCGACGGCATTTTCGTGTGGCTGATGGGCTACCGGCTCCTGGCGGGGAAATTCGCGGTGCGCGGGCGGTTGCCGCTCGGCTGGGTGGCCGGGCTCGGCGTCGTTGCCACCGTGCTGACCGGATTCGGGGAGGCGCTCTATCTCAACCTCGCCTTCCATGCGCCGCTGGAGCGCGTGCTAATGGCCGATGTCTCGCTGCAGACCGGGGTGCGGCCGGCGGTCGTCGTCTTCGCCTTCAGCGTCATCGTGCTGGTCGCCGGGCTGGTGCGCGAATATCTCGTCCCTCCGGTAAGACCTCGCCCGCGTTTTGCCTAGAACCGGCGCCATTCTTCAACCGTTGAACCATCAGCTCCATGGACTTCGGAAGAGGAAAGGGTATGGTCGCGCAGATGCAATACAGGATCGAGATTTCGACCAGCCGCGAAGGCGTCGCGCATATCCATTTGCCGGGGCGCAGCCTCGAATTGGAGGCGCGCGCCGATGACGGCGGGTGGCAGGTCGCGGTCGTCGATCCGCAAGTTCCGGGCAGTGCCGAAAATACCGTAGCGCTCGCCGCCGCCAGCGCCAACGACGCGGTATGGCGCGTGGCGCGCGCCGCGGTGCGAGCGGTCTCCGAACTCACCAACAGCCCGCTCGACGACGAATTGCGCCACGATCCGGAATCCTAAACGGCGAATTCTTGCTGATGCCTGATCCCTTCTCATCGTCATACCGGCAAAGGCCGGTATCCAGGCTAGCCTGGGTCCCGGCCTACGCCGGGGACGGCGAATTGGCTGAAACGCCGAGATAACGGCAACCGCACGGGAAATCCTCGGAGGAACAATGCCTGCGACCGACAATTCGATGATCTGGAACTTCAAGCTCCTGTCGCACAATTCCCTCGACGGGTTTGGCGGCATCGGAGAGGGCATGTCGATGCAGCTGGCGAAGGACGGCCGCCGCATCCTCTGGCTGGCGCATGAAAGCGCCCCGAAGAATTTCACCGCGGTCGACGTTACCGACCCGAAAAACCCCAAGATCGTCGCGCGGCGGGACCTGCCGCAATCGCATATGCGCTCCAACTCGCTGGAGACGGTCGGCGACATGCTGGCGGTCGCGTATCAGACCAAGGAGCCGGGGTTGAAGCCGGCTGGGTTCGAGCTGTTCGACATCTCGACCCCGGAAGAACCGAAGTCGATCAGCTTTTTCGATTGCTCGGGGCCGGAGTCGCGCGGCGTGCATCAGCTTTGGTTCACCGACGGCAAGACCATCCATATGTCGTCGGGGGCGCCCGATTTCAGTCCCTCGCACGCGAAGGACGATCAGTTCTACCGCGCGATCGACGTCTCCAACCCGTCGCACCCGAGCGAGATCGGCCGGTGGTGGCTGCCGGGCCAGCAGCGCGGCGACAACGAAGGGCCGTTGAAGCGCCACCCCGGCGGCACCGACAGCGGCTTCCGCCCCCACAACACCAATGTTTATCCGGAGCGGCCCGACCGGGTTTACATGGGCTATCTCGACGGCGGCCTGATCGTGCTCGACATCGCCGATCAGGCACACCCCAAAATGGTCGCGCGTTGGGATTACCATCCGCCGAACGACGGCTTCACCCACACCGTCGTGCCGTTTTTCGACCGCGATCTGCTCGTCGTCAGCGACGAGTGCGTGAGGAACGACGGCGCCGACTGGCCAAAGCTGGTGTGGATCGTCGACAACCGCGCCGAAGATAATCCGACGCCGATCGCCACCTGCCCGATGCCGCCGGTCGATGTGTTCTCGCGCCGCGGCGGGAGGTTTGGCGCGCATAACCTCTGGGAGAACCTGCCGAAAGAGGGCTGCTACAAATCCGACCAAGTGGTGTTCGGCACGTTCTTCAACGGCGGGCTCAGGGCGTTCGACCTCGGCAACCCGTACCAGCCCAAGGAGGTCGCCTATTTCGTGCCCGAGGTGTCGGGCGCGCCGTTCGGGTCGTGTCAATTAAACGACGTGTTCATCGACGATCGCGGCATCGTCTATACGGTTGACCGCTTTGTCGGCGGGCTCTATTGCCTGGAGATGGATTTCTGAGCGATCTCCGCGCCAAGGACCCAATTTCCAGGCTTTTCGCCGGCAGCGGCACAAGTCCGTTCGGCCAGCCGCAACGGCGGCCGCGTGGCACGCGCATCCCAGTGTCGATCGTCACCGGCTTTCTCGGCGCGGGCAAGACGACGCTGATCCGCGCGCTTCTCGACTCGCCCGAAGGCGCTGATACCGCGCTCATCATCAACGAATACGGCGAGATCGGCATCGACAACGCCCTGTTGCGCGCGTCGAGCGATGCGACCGTGCTGCTCGGCAATGGCTGCCTATGCTGCCTGGCGCGCAGCGACCTGCAGGAGACGCTGCGCACCCTGTTCGCCGACCGCGCGCGCGGCGTAGTGCCGAGTTTCCGGCGCGTCATCATTGAAACCAGCGGCCTCGCCGACCCCGGTCCGCTGCTCCAGACTTTTGCCAGTGACCGGGCGCTCGGCCAGGAGTTTCACCTCCAGGCGCTGGTCGCGGTCATCGATGCGCCGAATGGCGTGCGCAACCTCGCCTCCGCTCCCGAGGCGCGCGAGCAGGTCGCGCTCGCCGACCGCGTCGTGCTGACCAAGACCGACCTGGCCGACCCTTCGGCCTTGCTCACGGAGCTCGCTGCACTGACCGCCGCGCCGGTCGATTCCGCGGTCAATGGCGCGATCGACCCGGCCTATCTGCTCGAAGAACGCCTCGACCTGCCAGCGCGCGTGGTGCCCGAACACGATCATGCCCATGCGCACAGCCCCGGCATCGACAGCTTTGTGGTGCTGTTCGATCGGCCACTCAAATGGTCTGCTTTCGAGCAGGCGATGGCGGTGCTGACCGCGCTGCGCGGCGCCGATCTCCTGCGGGTCAAGGGCATCGTCGCGGTCGAGGGCGCGAAAGGTCCGGTCGTCGTCCATGCCGTGCAGCACACCGCGCATCGGCCGATCGAGCTGCAAGCCTGGCCCGATGACGACCATCGCTCACGGTTGGTCTTTATCACGCGCGGAATCGGCAAGGCCGAGGTGGAAGCGCTGTTCGCTGCGGTTGCCTCTATAGTGAATCCCACCAGCGCCTGATCTGCTCGCGCTGACCCACATCGGGGAGGCGGCTGAACCCCGCCTTGAGGTTGTCCGCCATGTGGTCAGGCTTGTTCGTGGCGGGGATCACCACGGTCACCGCCGGCTCGGCGATCAGATATTTAAGGAACAATTCGGCCCAGCTCGCGCAGTCGAACTCGGCAACCCACTCAGGCAGCGCGTTGCCGCGCACCGCGCGGAACAAGGTACCGCGCTCCAGCGGCTGGTTCACGATGACCGCGACCCCGCGCGCCGCGCAAACGGGAAAGAGCCGGCGCTCGGCGTCGCGCGTCGCCAGCGAATAGCCGCATTGGACAAAATCGATCCCATCCTCGGTTTCGAGAATGCGCGCCAGCTCGCCGAGCGCATGCGTCGTGTAATGGGTGATGCCGATATAACGCAACCGGCCGTCGGCCTTCATGCCGCGCAGGGTCGCGAGATGGGCGCGCCAATCGACAAGATTGTGGATTTGCATCAGGTCGATCACCGGCGCCTTCATCAGCGCGGCCGAGCGCGCCATCTGCTCGATACCGCGGTCGCGGCCGCTGATCCACACCTTGGTCGCGAGAAAGACCTGGTCGCGCACCCGCAGCTCGGCGACGAGGTCGCCGGCGACGCCCTCGCTGCGGCCGTACATCGGCGAGGTATCGATCATCGCGCCCCCAGCCTCGACCAAAAGCCGCGCCACCTCGCGCAGCGGCCGGCGCGACGCCTCGTCCGTGCCGACATCGAAGACCGGCCAGGTGCCGAGGCCCACGACCGGCATCTGCTCACCGGTCGAAGGGATGGGCTTGGTGAGCATCGCGATCAGTTCAGCCCTAGCATCAGCTGCAGGTTCTGTATCGCCGCGCCCGAGGCGCCCTTGCCCAGATTGTCGAGCCGCGCGACCAGCACCACCTGGCGGTACGTCTCATTGGCGTAGACCGACAGTTCGAGCTTGTTCGTATCGTTGAGCGCTTCCGGCTCAAGCTTGCCGCCGGCGGCTGGTTCTACGACGGTTACGTACTCGCTTTCGGCATAGCGCTCAGCCAGCACCGCGCGCAGATCGGCGCCGGAGGGCTTGCCCTGGAGCGTGTCGAGATGCAGCGGCACGGACACCAGCATCCCTTGGCGGAAATGCCCGACCGACGGCACGAAGATCGGTCGCCGCGCGAGACCGCAATACTTCTCAGTCTCCGGCACGTGTTTGTGCTCGAGGCCGAGCGCATAGAGCTCGAAGGCGGGGCCGTGATCGTGGTCGTGCGCCGCGATCATCGACTTACCGCCACCCGAATAGCCGCTGATCGCGTTGATCGTGACCGGGTAGTCGCGCGGCATGATCCCGGCATCGACAAGCGGCCGGATAAGGCCGATCGCACCGGTCGGATAGCATCCAGGATTGGCGACCCGCGCCGAACTGGCAATGCGCTCGCTTTGGCCCGTGACCATCTCCGGGAAGCCGTATTCCCACAGCGGATCGACGCGATGCGCGGTGCTGGCATCGAGGATCTTCGGGGCGGCATTGCCGAGGCTGTCGGCGAGCGCCGCCGATTCCTTGGCCGCGTCGTCGGGCAGGCAGAGGATCACGAGGTCGACCTCGGCCATGATGTCGCGCCGCGCGGCGGGGTCTTTGCGCTGCGCCCCCGGCAGGCTCTTCAATTCGACGGCGGGCAACGCTTCAAGGCGCGCGCGGATGCCGAGCCCGGTGGTTCCGGCTTCGCCATCAATAAACACGCTCGGCTTGTCGCTCGCCATCGCTCTGCTCCTGCTAACAAAAACCCCGCCGGAAACAATTCGGCGGGGCGGGTGGTCTTCAGCTCGGGGATCGGGTCAGCGACGACCCTCGTCCCCAGGCGTAGAGGCTCCGCCGCCAACGCGTCGGCATCGTTCGATCCGGGTTGCAACAGTCCTGGACATGGCCTGAAAGCTATGGCCGCTCGCCCATTGCGTCAATGGGCTTGGTTGCCGGCGCGTCCATTCACCTATGCCGGCCGGCACTTCATAAAGGCGGCGCGGCGGCAGATCGCCACCGTGTCGCCATGCTGGTTGAGGCCGACATGCTCGAACTCGACGATGCCGGCATCGCCGCGCGACTTGCTCTTGCGCAGCGAGATCACTGTCGAGCGGACATGAATCGTATCGCCGTGGAACACCGGCTTCGGGAAGCGCACATCGCTCATGCCGAGATTGGCGACCGTCGTGCCAAGCGTCGTATCGCCGACCGAAATCCCGATCACCAGCCCCAGCGTGAAGATCGAATTGACCAGCGGCCGGCCGAATTCGGTCGACTTGGCGAACTCGGCGTCGAGGTGCAGCGGCTGGGGGTTCATCGTCATCGTGGTGAAGAGGATATTGTCGGTCTCGGTGACGGTGCGGGTCATCGCGTGCTCGAACACCTGGCCTTCGCTGAACTCCTCGAAATAAAGCCCGGCCATCGCGTCAGACGCCCTTGAACACCGGCCGGCGTTTCTCGACAAAGGCGGCGACCGCCTCCTTGTGGTCTTCGGTGAAGGCGCAGCGGGCCTGATGCTCAGCCTCTAATTCGAGCACCGTCTGGAACGGCTCGGTCTCGGCGGCGAGCAAATTCTTCTTCATGTAGCTCAAGGCGATGCGCGGGCCGTCGGCGATGCGGCGCGCCAGGGCCATCGCCTCGTCGCGCAACGCCTCGTCATCGACCAGCCTGTTGACGATGCCGAGCGAGGCCGCTTCCTCGGCGCCGATTACGTCGCCGAGGAAATACATCTCGCGCGTCTTCGCGGTGCCGACGAGCCGTGTCAGGCTCCAGCTGCCGCCGTAATCGCCCGAGTAGCCGATGCGGACAAAGGCCGTCCCGAAGCGCGCCGACTTCGCGGCGATGCGCAGGTCGCAGGCGAGAGCCATGCCGAGCCCGGCGCCAGCGACCGGCCCATTGATCGCGGCGATGATGACCTTCGGGCAATTGCGCATCAGCAACGGCAATTGGTGCGCGCGGCGCAGCCCCTCGACCCGATCCTCGACAGTCTGGTCGCGGCCGCGCGATTCCATGGTCTTGACGTCGCCGCCCGAGCACCAGCCGCGCCCGGCGCCGGTGATGACGATGCAGCCGACCTCGCGGTCAGTGGCGAGCCGGTTCAGCGCCTCCGCCAACGCTGCGGTCATGTCAGGCGACAGCGCGTTCAAGCGCTCCGGCCGGTTGAGCGTCAGCCAGGCGACGCCATTCTCGATTGCTTCCAACAGGTCGGGCATGTCGTTCTCCTTCGCGAGGGCAAGCGGATCATAGCGCAATGCCCCATCATTGCGAGCCGCCGAGAAGCGGCGCGGCAATCTCCTTCGGCAGCGGGCTAAGGCGGAAAGGAGATTGCTTCGCTACGCTCGCAATGACACAAGAGATTCATGGAAACGGTCCGCGTCGTTTGCGGGCATGATTGCCCCGACATGTGCTCGCTCCTGGCCGAGGTCGAGGGCGGCCGCATCAAGCGCATCAAGGGCGACCCGGCAAACAGCTTCACCGCCGGCTTCGCCTGCGCCAAGGTCACCCGCGACGCCGAGCTGGTGCACTCGCCGGAGCGTCTCAAGACGCCGCTGTGCCGCACCGGCGCGAAAGGCGAGGGCGGGTTCGCGCCCCTATCGTGGGACGAGGCACTCGACGAGATTACCGGCCGCTGGAAGAGGATCATCGCCGAGTCGGGGCCCGACGCTCTGCTCGGTTACGCTTACAGCGCGCATCAGGGGCTGATGAACCGTGGCCTGCCGCTCGGTCTGTTCCGGGCGCTGGGCGCCACGCGGCTTATCGCCGGCACGGTCTGCGACACCTGCTGCGAGGAGGCGTGGAACCTCACCTGCGGCCCGGTTCCCGGCGCCGACCCGGAAACGGTCGACGACAGCGACCTCGTCGTCGCCTGGGGCGCCGATCTCGTCGCCACCAACGTGCATTTCTGGGCGCGGGTCGAGGCGGCGCAGCGGCGCGGCGTCAAGCTCGTGACTATCGACCCGCGCAGGAACCGCACCGGCGCCCGCGCCGATCTCTATCTGCCGATCCGCATCGGCACCGACGCAGCCCTGGCGCTCGGCATCATGCACATCTTGGTGCGCGACCGGCTCGTCGACCGCGACTATATCGCCGCGCATACGGTCGGGTTCGACAGGCTGGAAGCGGAGGTGCTGCCGCGATTCCTTCCTGAGCGTGTTGCCGAGGTTACCGGGTTGCCGGTCGGCGATGTCGAAGCTTTCGCGGCGCGGTACGGCGCCGCCAAACGCTCGTTCATTCGGCTCGGCGAGGGGATGACGCGGCTCGCGCGTGGCGGCGAGGCGCTGCGCGCGGTGGCGCTGCTGCCCGGCGTGACCGGCGCCTATGGAAGGCGCGGCGGCGGCGCGCTTTTGCTGACGGGTGCGGTCTACGAGCTCAACAACGCCGCGCTGCGCAATCCGACCGGCGCGGCCGACGACGCGACACGTACGGTCAACCATCTGCGGCTCGGCGACGCCCTCTTGAACCTCAAAGACCCGCCGATCCGCGCGCTGTTCATCGCCGCCAACAATCCCGCGGTCACCAACCCGGATGCCGGCGCGGTGCGCCGCGGCCTCGCGCGCGATGACCTCTTCACCGTCGTCCACGACCCGTTCATGACGGCGACCGCGCGCTATGCCGATATCGTGCTGCCGGCGGCGACCTATCTCGAAACCGAGGATGTGTTTCGCGCTTACGGTGCCTATTACCTGCAATATGCGCCGGCCGCGGTCGCGCCGCAGGGCGAGGCGTGGTCGAACATGCGGCTGGCGCAGGCGTTGGCCCAGCGGATGGGGCTCGATCTGCCGATCTACCGCGCCACCCCCGCCGAAGGCCTTGGCGTGCTGCTCGAAGGCGCGGGCGGCGCGACCGCCGGGATCGATGCCGCGCGACTCCGCCGTGGCGGGCCGCTGCGCCTCGAGGCGAGCGACAGCCAGCCCTTCAAAACGCCGTCGGGCAAGCTCGAATTCTATTCGGCGCAGATGGCGGCGATGGGGCTCGCGCCGATGCCCGACTGGCAGCCCGATCCGCATGAGGAACGCGACGTCGCGCGCTGGCCGCTGAGGCTGCTGACCGCGCCCGGCTATTTCCAGGCGCACACCGCTTATTCCGGCGTCGCCTTTCTGCGTCGGCGCGAGGGCGCGCCTCACGCGATCCTGCATCCTGACGATGCTGCCGAGCGGGGCCTCGCCGACGGCGACAGGGTGCGGCTCTACAACGACCGTGGCGCGATCGGGCTGGTGCTGCGGGTCAGCGACGAGATCCGGCCCGGCGTGGTGCTGGTTCCCGGCCAGCGCCCCGACAGCGAGGCCGTCGCCGGGACGATCAACATGCTGGTCTCCGACCGCTACACCGATATCGGCGAGGGTGCGACCTATCAGAGCACTTTCCTCGAGGTCGCGGCGTGGAGGGAAGTGTCATGAACATCGCGCGCATCGAAACCTTCATCCTCGGCACCGGCAGCTCAAAAGATTTGTTGTTCTGCCGGGTCGAGACCGAGGACGGGCGGCACGGCTGGGGCGAGGCCTATGTCACGCATGGCCGCGAAGAGGTGATCGCCATCCTCATCCAGAAGATGGCGCCACATATCATCGGCCGGCCGGTGTTCAACATCCGCCACACCGGCCAGGTGATGTTCGACGATTTCGCCATCAAGCGCGGTTCGATGGAACTGTTGTCGGCCTGGGCGGCGATCGAGATCGCCTCGTGGGACATCATCGGCAAGATCGCCGGATTGCCGGTCTACAACCTCTTGGGCGGGCCGTCGCGCGAGAAAATTCGCGTCTACGCCAATGGTTGGGCGGGCCGCACGACAATTGAAGACGGCGTCGAGCGGGCAAAAAAGGTCAAGGCGATGGGTTTTACCGCCGCCAAGTTCGATCCGTTTCCCGGCCCGTGGCGCACGCATGTGGACCGCAAGGACGAGGATTTCGCGATCGAGTACGTCGCCGCGATGCGCGACGCGCTGGGCGGGGATTTCGAGATCCTGGTCGAGGCGCATCGCCGCTTCTCGCCGCAGCACGCGATCCGCATCGGCCGCCGGCTCGAAGCGCTCGGCATCGAGTGGTTCGAGGAGCCGTGCCTCGCGGACAATCTGGCGCTGCTTGCCGAGGTGCGTGACAAGGTTAACATCCCGATCGTCACCGGCGAGGCGCTTTACACCAAAGAGTCGTTTTTCGAATGCTTGTCGCGGCGCGCGGCCGACATCCTCAACCCCGACATCTGCGCGATCGGCGGCATCTCGGCCTTGCTTGACCTATGCGTCATGGCGCAGCCGCAGGCGGTGGTCATGTCGCCGCACAACTATAATTCGCCGCTGATCGGCCTCGCGGCGACGGTCGCGGTATCGGCGGTGATCCCGAACTTCAAGATCACCGAGTATTTCGTCAACTTCGAGCAGCGTTGCGGCGAGATCGCCAGCGTCGGCCTCAGGCGCGATGGCGGCTGGATCGATCTGCCGGCCATGCCCGGTCTCGGCATTGATATCGATATCGATAAGCTGCGCGCCTACCCGCATCACGAGGCCAGCGAACACGGCTTCCGAAGCTATACCGAGGAGTATCCGCGTAGGGGCTACACGCCGAGCCTTAAGGGCGACCTGGCGTCGCCTTAGCCCTAGATCACAGCCAGCTTGTGTCCGGCTCCAGCCCCATCAGATGCTGGCCGACCGTCTCGAAATGCACCTGCCGGCCCTGCAATTGCTGTGACACGGAATGCACGTCGCGCCACGGCCGCTCGAACGGGTGCTCGTTGAAGATCGCGGTGGCCCCGGCCGCCTGGTAGAGGATGTCGGTCACCTCAAGCGCGGTGTGGATGCAGAACGTCGCCGCGAGGCGGATCGTCATGCGCTCGTCGAGGGTGATATGGCCGCGGCCGCGCACCGCCCCGGTAATGTCTTCGAGGCCGCGGATCAGATAGCCATAGGCCGACGACAACCGCGCGTCGGCCAGCGCGACGTCGCGCTGGATGACGTTGTTGTTGCGCATCGTGACACGCGCGCCGCGCGGAATCTTGTCGCGCGCCAGTTCGACGAACGAGTTGAGCGTCGAGCGCGCGCAGCCCATCGCTACCCCGGCAAACCCGGCGGCATATAGCGACAGGCTGGAAAAACAGTAAAGCAGACCCGGTTCGCGGCGCTTCTCTGGGGAGTTGCGGGCGATCGACTGCAGCGAATAAGCCTCCGGCACAAACAGGTCCTTGACCGCATACTGATCGCTGCCGGTGCCGCGCAGCCCGATCGTGTGCCAGATGTCGGTGAATTTGGTCTGGGCTTTGGGGAAGACGATGGTGCGCACCGCCGGGGTGCCGTCGGGCTCGAGGCGCGGCTGACCGTTGGCCTCGACGACCGGAACGTGGCAGCCGAGCCAGCTGGCGTGATGGCTGCCGCTGGCGAACATCCACTGCGCGGTGACGTTGTAGCCGCCGGCGACGACGCGCGCCTCGCCGGGGCCGGGTCCCCAGGCGAGGATGCCGCGGGGAGGGCCGAAAATGTCTTTGGCGACCTCCGGCGCGAAATAGGCCGCGGTCATCGAACAGCCGGCGTTCTGGTTGAGACACCAGGCGGCGCTGGCGTCGATCTCGGCGATCGCCTCGATGATCGGGACGTAATCGGCCGGCAGCAGCTCGGCGCCGCCCAGCGAGCGGGGCAGCAACAGGCGAAAGAAGCCGCCTTCGACGAATTTGTCGACGATCGCGGCGGGCAACTCGCGACGCTGGTCGATCTCGGTCGCCGAGGCCTTGAGCGCCGGCGCCAGCGCCTTGACCCGCGTCAGGTAATCGGCGGTGCTCGGGCTCGTATTCGCCGTTCCTCCCGCCGCGGTCTTCGGAAGCGTCGCCGCCATGTTTTCGCCCCTCTCCGGCCGGTTTCGCCGTGGGCCGGGATCGGCACTCCACAGGAGAAACCCTCGGCCTGTCAAGGCAGAGGCCAGAACGGTTAACCGCATGGAAAGCATAATCGCGATAGCGTCACGGTGATGTCTGAGCAGACTGCCGACTCCTCCGCCCACTGGCTCAACGCCGAGCGCATCCGCATCTATTCGGTGCTGATCGTCGCGATCGTCGGTGTGGTGGCGGCATGGTGGATCGCGCGCTCGCTGCCGAGCCTGGTCGACCCGCACGGCAAGCCGGTCGGGTACGATTTCATCACCTTCTGGAGCGCCGCACGGCTGGCGCTCGACGGCAGTCCGGCCGCCGCGTTCGACGCGGCCGCAATCGCCGACGCCCAGCACCAGGCGGTGCCGGCGATGGGCGACATGCTCTTCCTGTGGCACTACCCGCCGACTTTTCTGCTGCTCGTGCTGCCGCTCGGGCTGTTGAGCTACCCCGCGGCGCTAATCGCGTTCAGCGGCGCGACGGCGGCGTTGTGGGCCGGGCTGACGCGCACGCTGTTCCGCGATCCGCGCGCCTGGCTGGTCGCCGCCGCGACACCGGCGGGGCTCGTCAACCTTATCGATGGTCAGAACGGCTTTTTGACAGCTGGGCTCGCCGGCTTTGCGCTGGTTCAGCTCGACCGTCGACCGCGGCTTGCCGGCACGCTGATCGGCCTGTTGGCGATCAAGCCGCATCTCGGAGTGCTGTTCCCGGTCGCGTTCATTGCCGGGAGGCGATGGCAAACGTTCGTCTGTGCCGCGGTGACGGCAATCGTTTTCACTCTCGCCGGCGTCGCCGCCTTTGGCTTGCCGACGACGGTGGCATTCCTGCGGGACTTGCCGAGCTTGCGCGATATCGTCGATCGTGCCGGCCTGCCGTGGGGCCAGATGCCAAGCCCCTATGTACTGATGCTGTCGCTGCGCGCACCGTCTATGCTGGCGGCGCTGGTGCAGGGGGTGACGGCGCTCGCCGCGGCGGTCTGCGTCTGGCGCGCCTGGCGCCGCGACGATGCGCCGTTTGAGGCGCGCGCCGCGGTGCTGATGGTCGGCTCGCTGCTCGTGTCACCTTACCTCTTTACCTATGACTGGACATGGCTCGCGGTCGCGCTGGCGTTTCTCGCGGTCCTCGGCTTGCGTGACGGTTTCGGTCGTTATGAGCGCGACATGCTGTTCGCCGCTTGGCTCGCGCCGCTGGCGTTGATGCCGCTCTACTGGCTGTTGGGCGTGCAGCTCGGTTGCGCGATGCTCATCATGACCTTGGCAATCGCCATACGGCGGCTCACTGCTGCGCCGTATTCTTCTCGTCGGCACTAGCCCGGTCCTATCGGAGATCGCCGTCAAGGGTGGCGCTGCAGATAATCCGCGTCTTTCACCCGGGCGGGGGCCTCCGACCAGCCGGTCAACGATGTCCGGGCACGTCAACGATCGTTATCCGCGGCCCTCTCAACCCGTTTCTCGGGCAAAAGTTTCACCGCGGCGGCGGTGCATCGCGTAAAATTAGCGGTGATGCCAATCCGCCAATTGCCGCCCGTCCTCGTCAACCGCATCGCTGCGGGAGAGGTCATCGAGCGCCCGGCGGCTGCCGTTAAAGAACTCGTCGAAAACGCCATCGACGCCACCGCCGACCGCATCGATGTGACCCTGCACGATGGCGGGCAAACCCTTATTGCGGTTAGCGATAATGGCGACGGCATGACCTCGGACGAGCTGTCGCTCGCGGTCGAGCGGCACTGCACCTCGAAGCTGCCCGACGACAATCTATCGGAGATCGCCGCGCTCGGCTTCCGCGGCGAGGCGCTGCCGTCGATCGGCGCGGTCAGCCGGCTCCGGATCGTTTCACGCCGGCCGGACGGCGATTCGGCCTGGGAAATCCGCGTCGAGGCTGGCGACAAGCATGCGCCCGTTCCGGCGGCGCACCCGTCGGGCACAAGGGTCGAGGTGCGTGACCTGTTTTTCGCGACCCCGGCGCGGCTCAAATTCCTGAAGACGCCTCGCAGCGAGCGCGACCAGGCGGTCGACACGGTGAAGCGGCTGGCGATGGCCTATCCGGCGATCGCCTTCACCGTGACCGGTGACGAGGAGCGCGTGTTGCTGCGTCTGGCGGCGGAAACGCCAAAGGGTCTTGGTACGTTGACGGGCGATGATCCGCGCCGCGCCCGGCTTGCGGCGCTGCTCGGCCGCGATTTTGGCGAGAACTCGATCGCCATCGACGCCGAGCGCGGCGGCTTTCGGCTCAGCGGCCGGATCAGCCTGCCGACGTTGAACCGCGGCCTGCCGCGCGATCAGTACCTGGTGGTCAATGGCCGGCCGGTGCGCGACCGGCTGCTGGTGGGCGCGGTGCGCGCCGCCTATCAGGACGTGCTAGCACGCGACCGCCACCCGGTAGTCGCGCTTTTCATCGATGGTCCGGCGGCCGAAATCGACGTCAATGTTCATCCGGCGAAGGCCGAGATTCGCTTTCGCGATGCCGGGCTTATTCGCGGGCTGATCGTCGGCGCGTTGCGGCACGCGCTTGATGCGGCGGGCCATCGCGCTTCCACCACCGTTGCCGACGCGGCGCTCGCGGCGTTCCGTTTGGGGAATGGTGGATCGAGCGCAGGGGCGCTGCCGCGCTTCGCGCTGCCGCCGCGTACTCCGGGGCTTCACGCGACCGGCAATGCTTTTCTCGCACCCGACCTCGCATCCCGCTCCGCGATGGAATTGAGCGAGGCGGCCGCGGAAGCCGCGATCGAGCCGCAGGCCGATGAGGCGGAAGCCCCGCTAGGCAATGCGCGCGTCCAGCTGCACGGCACCTACATCCTTGCCGAGACTGCATCGGGCATTGTGCTGGTCGATCAGCACGCCGCGCATGAGCGCATCGTCCACGAGCGGATGAAAGCGGCGCTGGCGGCACGCGGTGTGGCCCGGCAGGCGCTGCTGCTGCCCGAGGTGGTCGAGCTCGACCCGTCGCTCGCGCAACGGCTGGTGGCGCGCGCCGAGGAGCTCGCCGAGTTCGGTTTGGTGCTTGAAGGTTTCGGACCGGGTGCGGTGGTGGTGCGCGAGGTGCCGGCGCTGCTTCCTGGCCTCGAAATCGGCGCGCTGGTTCGCGACCTTGCCGAGGAACTGGCGGAATGGGATGCAACGCTGTCGTTGAAGGAGCGCATCGACAGCGTCTGCGGCACGCTCGCCTGCCACACCAGCGTGCGCGCCGGCAACCGCCTGTCGCAGGCCGAGATGGACGCGCTGCTGCGCCAGATGGAGGCGACCCCCAATAGCGGCCAATGCAATCACGGTCGCCCGACTTATGTGAGCCTGGCGCTCGCCGATATCGAGCGGCTGTTCGGTCGGCGGTAGTTCGGATGAGTGCGATCGAAACGGCGGCCGCCGCCGCGCGGCGCAACCAGATACCGCGCGGCATCTTCTTCATGGTCATTTCGACCGTGCTGTTTGCCGGGGTCAACGCGATCGTCAAGTGGGAGGTCGCGATCTACCCGGTCGGCGAAGTCGCGTTCTACCGGGCGCTTTTCGCGCTGGTCGCGGTATCGGTGATCATCCTCCCGCGTGCCGGAATCGCGGTGTTCCGCACCCGGCGCTATCTCGCGCATGTGCAGCGCGGGATATCACAGTTCGGCTCGATGACCTGCATGTTCTTTGCCTTCAAGCTGCTGGCGCTGGGCTCGGCGGTGGCGATCAGCTTTGCGGCGCCGCTCTTCACCACGCTGCTCTCGATCGTGGTCTTGAAGGAGCGGGTCGGGGTTCATCGCTGGTCGGCGCTGGTGATCGGGTTTGTCGGCGTCGTCATTGTCACCGAGCCGGGCCGCGGCACGTTTCAGGCCGGCGCGTTTTTCGCGCTCGCCAATGCGGTGCTGATTTCCTCGGTAGCGGTTGCGATCCGGCGGATGAGCGCCACCGAGTCGACCGAGACGCTGACCATCTATCAGATGATCGTCATCACGGTCTGCACGCTCGGCCTGCTGCCGTTCGGGTTCAAGGCGCCGACCTGGCTCGATGCCGGCGCGCTTGCCGTGGCCGGGCTCGGCAACGGCGTCGCGCAATATTGGTGGACGAAAGCGCTGACCCTTGCGCCGCCCTCCGCGGTGGTGCCGTTCAACTATCTGTCGCTGATTTGGGCCACGCTGCTCGGCTTCGCGATCTGGGGCGACGTGCCGACCCCGCACCTCGCGGTCGGCGCGGTAGTGGTGGTCGCCTCAGGGCTTTACATCCTGTGGCGCGAGACATTCCGCCGGCGACACCCGCTGCCGCCGCGCGCCGTAAAAGCGAGGACGCCGGCCTAAGCCGCTCGGAAAAACCGGCTGGCGTTATCCCACAGAAGCTTCTTCTGGGTTTCGGGCTTGAGGCTCTTCCAGTCGAGGATGTTCGACACCGTGTTCGGGAACTGGCATTCCGAATGCGGATAGTCGGAAGCGTACATCAGCACGTCGTCGCCCAAAAAGCTGGTGACGCTGTTAAACATGTCCTCGCCTTCGTGGCGCTCGATCGAGCAGAAGAACCGGCCGCTCTTCAGATAATCTTCCGGGTGGTGCTTCAGCTTCGCGGTGCTGCCGACATATTCGTACTGCTCGTTCATCCGCCGGCCCCAGAACGGCAGCCAGCCAAAGCCGCACTCGAGGATGCCGACACGCAAATCGGGGTAGCGATCCATAACGCCGCCGCCAATCACCGAGGCGATAAAGCGCATCGCCCCCCACGGGTGCGAGGCGAGCCGGCCCAGGAAGATGTTGTCCCACAGGTCGAAACAGCCGGGGAAATAGGGCGGCGTCCAGGTGAAGCTGTGATGCGTGACGGGGAGGTCGTGTTCGGCGCACGCCTGCCAGATCGGTTCGAGATCGGGATGGTCGGCCGGGATGTCCTTGGTCACCAGCGGCATTACCGCGACGGCCCATTTCGACTTGCCCCAGCGCTTGATCTCGGCGACTGCGGCTTCCACGTCGCGCGCCGAGGCGACGATCATACTGGTCAAGCGCCCGGGATGATCGGCGCAGAAATCCTCCATGTGGCGGTGATAGGCACGGATCACGTTGGTTTCTAGGCTGGGGTCGTCGTGGCCGACAAGGCTGGTCCACGCGGTCGGGATCAGGAAATGCGCGTCGACGCCTTCATGATCCATGTCGGCGATGCGGTTTGCCGCCTTGTCGTCTTGCACCCCTTCGCGCGGGCGCTCGCTGCCCATCCATACCGAGGCGCGCCCGGTATGCTCGGGCCGAGGATCGGCCTCGCCGAGGATGCGCTTGAACGAGATCTGGCCGAACCGGTAGACATGCCGGCCGGGCGAGCTGCCGGGTGTCGTCGCCGCGATCGGCGTGCGGAACTGCTGCAGTTCGGGCAGCCGGTTGCGGAAACCGGGATCGAGGTATTTGTCGATGACCTCGGCCGACGGCTCGACATGGGTGTCCGAATCCCAGACCTTGAAGCCGTTTTTCATCGTCCGCCCTCCCATTCAAGCTTGTGCCGCGATTTAAGCACAACTGTCGCCAGCGTGGCGATCAACTCTCAAAGGCGATCAACTCTCAAAAAAGCTCGACCGCGGACGGCAGATTGCGTAACGCTCGGCTCACCGAATTTCGACAACGGATTTCGGCGCCACGTTTCCGATCAAGGATAGAGAGCACATGCCGCAAGTAACCTATGTGAGCCATGACGGACAGCGCACCACGCTCGACGTACCCCTCGGCACCAGCGTGATGCAGGCCGCGACGCTGCACGGGCTTGACGGCATCGTCGCCGAATGCGGCGGCTCGTGCATGTGCGCGACCTGCCACGTCTATGTCCAAGAAGACCAGATCGCGAAGTGCCCGGAGATGGAACTGGGCGAGGATGCGATGCTAGACGGCACCGCGAGCCCGCGTAAGCCCAACAGCCGGCTATCGTGCCAGCTGGTGATGACGCCGGAGATGGAAGGGCTAGTCGTCACCATGCCGGAGACGCAGACCTGATGGCGCAAGGCGGCGTGGTTCGCCGAGTCGTGATCGTCGGCGCCGGCCACGGCGGGTTTCAGGTTGCCGCGTCGCTGCGCCAGCACGGGTTCGACGGCGCGGTGGTGCTGATCGGCGACGAGCCGCATCTGCCCTATCAGCGCCCACCGCTGTCGAAGGATTATCTCGACGGCAAGATCGGGTTCGACCTGCTGCAGATGCGGCCGGCCTCGTTTTTCGACGAGCATCGCATCGAGCTGATGAGCGGTCAGGCGGTTGCGGCGATCGATCGCCCCGAAAAGGCCGTCGCGCTCGCGGACGGCAAGCGCCTCGCCTACGACCATCTCGTGCTGGCGACGGGCGCTCGCAACCGCGTGCCGCCGCTGCCGGGTATCGAGCTGGACGGCGTGTGTTATCTGCGCGACCTCGCCGAGACCGAGGCGCTCAAAGAGCGCCTCGCCGCCTGTCGCAACGCCATCGTCGTCGGCGCCGGGTTTATCGGACTCGAATTCGCCGCGATTGCCCGCGGCAAGGGCGTGCCGGTGCAGATCGTCGAGCTGGTCGACCGGGTCATGGCGCGCGTTGTCTGCCCGGAGACTTCGGCCTATTTTGGCCGCGAGCATCAGAAGACCGGCGTCGAGTTCAGCTTTGGCACGAGCGTCGAGCGGATCGCCGGCGCGGGCGGCAAGGTCAGCCATGTCGTGCTCGGCGACGGCCGTACGTTGCCCGCCGATCTGGTGCTGATCAGCATCGGGGTGGTGCCCAATGAGGATCTTGCCGCGGCGGCGGGGCTGGCGGTGGCGAACGGCGTCGTGGTCGATGAGCAGCTGTTGACCGCCGACCTCGGCATCTCGGCGATCGGCGATTGCGCCTCTTTTCCTTCGCGGCACTCCCTCAGAAATCCGGTGCGGCTCGAAGCGGTGCAGAACGCCACCGACCACGCGCGCTGCGTCGCCAGCCGGCTCGTCGGAAAGCCTTATGCCTACGAGGCACTGCCTTGGTTTTGGAGCGAGCAAGGGGCACTTAGGCTGCAGATTGCCGGGCTTACTACCGGGTTCCAGCAGGTCGTGCTGCGCGGCGACTACGAGAAGGGCGAATACTCGGCCTTCTGCTATGCGGGCGACAAACTGCTGGGCATCGAGTCGATCAACAAGCCGGCCGACCACGCGTTCGCCCGCCGGCTTCTGGCCGCCGGAAAGAGCATTACACCGACAGAGGCCGCCGATCCGAGCTTCGACCTGCGTGCCGCCGCAATGGCGCGGCCCGGCTAATCCGCCATTGCCGGTGCCGCGGCGTCGGCGACGTCGCCGATCGTGCCGCGGCCGAAGATGAGGGCGCTTGCGGCGCCGATCAGCGCCAGCACGCCGGCGACGGTAAAGGCGGCGCTGAACGTGCCAGTGGCCTGGACGATGTAGCCGGTGACGATCGGCGCGCAGAGGCCGAAGCTGTTGCCGCCCAGCACCAGGAACGCGAAGGCGCGCCCCGCGTCCGCCGGCGAGCGCAGGATGTCGCTCACCAGCGCGGCGTTGGTCGCCGGCCCGGCGTTGCTGAACGTCACCGCGATCGATACCAGGATCGTCACCGCGGTCAGCGATTCGACATACGGGACGAACAGCCCCGCCGATGTCGCGATCAGGCAGATGCCGAGAAGATAGCGCCGCTTTCCCGCATGCACTGCATCGTGCGACAGCATCTTGTCGCCGATCCAGTTGATGACGACGTTGAGCACCGTGGCCGCGAAGAACGGGATCGAGGTGAAGACGCCGGCCTGCATCAGCGACAGATGCCGCGCATTTTCGAGGTAGTTCGGCAGCCAGGTCAAATAGAGGTAGACAGAATAGACGCAGCATCCTTGCGAGACGAAGAGCCCCCACATCGCCGGCGCCCGGGCGAGGCCGAGATAGCCGACGCCGCCGTGGTCGGGTACCTCGATGCCGGCATCGCGTTCGGCAAGGATGCGCTGCCGTTCCGGCTCGGGGATCCACTTCGTCTTTTCCGGGGTTGAGACCAGCGAGGCCCAGACGACGACCCAGACAAACCCGACCGCGCCGGTAATAACAAACGACCATCGCCAGGAAAGAGCCTGAATCAGCCAAGCGACCACTGGTGCGCCAAGTGCCGGGCCGAGGCTCGACCCGGCCGAGATAAATGCGATCGCGGTGCCGCGCTCGGTGTAGGGACCCCAGGCGCGCACGCTGCGATAGGTCACCGGCGCGAATGGCGCCTCGCCGACCCCCATGCCCAACCGGGTCAAGATCATCGTGAAAAAGCTCGTCGCGGCGCCTGTCAGCATTTGCGCCGCCGACCACACCGTGGTCGCCATGCTCGCCACGACGTGAGGGCCCAACCGGTCGATCAGCTTGCCGCCGGGCAGCATCGTCACGACGTAGGCCCAGAAGAACGAGGAGAAAAGATAGCCGAGCGCGACGGGTGACAGGCCGAGCTCCGCAGCGATCGGCTTGCCGGCGACCGAGATGTTTACCCGGTCGACGTAAGCGATCATATTGAACAGGAACAGGAGGCCATAGACGCCAAACCGGCGGTAGGTCATCGTCGGTGTTCTCCCCAGATGCGCGCGGCCGCGACCATCGGCCGTTCTTGACCCATGACTCTCGCACGAGACGAAGCGGCCGCGAAGCGGCCGCGGCCGGTCGCAGCGCTGCAATGCGCCGACCGCAACCGTGTTATCGTGCGGAATGACGCTGCCGCGCCTGCCCGAGGCCGTCGTCTTCGACATGGACGGCCTCATCTTCGATACCGAGACGCTTTATCAGGAAGCCGCCCTGCTCGCGGCGGCGGAGGGCGGGCACGATGTCAGCTCGGGGATCGTCTTCCGGCTGGTCGGTCTGCCCTGGCGGCGAGGTCGCGAATTGCTGATCGAACATTTCGGCGCGGCCTTCCCGGTGGAGAATTTCGAGGCCGCCTGGCGTCGCCATTTCTGGTTGATCGCCGAGACGCGCCTGGCGTTGAAGCCGGGGGTGATCGAGCTGCTCGATCTGCTGGACGCGCTGGAGCTGCCAAAGGCGATCGCCACCTCGTCATCGCACGCCACCGTGCAAAACCATTTGACGGCGCACGGCCTGGCCGGCCGTTTTCAGGCGATTGTCGGCGACGGCGACTACGCGGCGGGGAAGCCCGCGCCCGATCCGTTTCTCACGGCCGCCGCGCGCCTTGGGGTCGCCCCCGAGGCGTGCCTGGCGCTCGAGGACTCGCATAATGGCATCCGCTCGGCCAGCGCTGCGGGGATGATGACGATCATGGTCCCCGACCTGCTTTCGCCCACCGACGAAATCCGCGGGTTGTGCGCGTTCGTCGCCGCCGACCTCCACGAGGTTAGCCGGCTCATCCTTGCGACTGCGGCGAATTGACAAACCCGAGCGCCGCCGGGTCAACTGGCCGGGGCGAGATTTGAGCGAGATTTGGGAGGAGCTTCGACGATGGGCATGCTCGATGGGCGCGTGGCGATTTGCACCGGCGCGGCGCGCGGAGTGGGCGCGGAGGTCGCCAAGGAAATGGCGCGCGAGGGCGCGAAGATCGTCATCGTCGATCCCGGCGTCGGCGGCGGCGGCGAGGGCGGCGGCGAGGCCCCGGCCCAGGCGATGGCCGACGAGATCAAGGGCATGGGCTACGAGGCGGTCGCCAATTTCGGCTCGGTCGCCGAGTTCGACGACTGTCTCAAGATGGTCCAGCAGGCGCGCGACACATTCGGTCGGCTCGACATCGTGTTCAACGCGGCCGGCATCCTCAGGGACAAGATGTTCCACAACATGTTCCCGGAGGATTGGCAGGCGGTGATCGACGTGCACCTGACGGGGCATTTCAACATCAACCGAGCGGCGATCAACCTGTTCCGCGAACAGAATTACGGGCGGATGATCCTCGTCTCGTCGACCTCCGGGCTGCTCGGCAATATCGGCCAGGTCAATTACGGCTCTGCCAAGATGGGCATCGTCGCAATGGCGCGCATCATCGCGATGGAGAACGCGTCGAAGGGGATCACCGCCAATGTCATCGCCCCCTCGGCCGATACCCGCATGACCCGCTCGGTGCCGACCCCGAAAGACCCCTCCGCCGCCGCCCAGCGCGAGGAACGGCTGCGCCGCAGCCCCGCCGACGCGATCGCCCCGTTATGCGCCTTTCTCGCCTCCGAGCAGGCGAGCTATGTCAACGGCCAGGTCTTCCACCAGCGCGGCGGCGAGCTGTCGCTCTATGGCCACATGCGCCCTATCCGCATGGTCCACCGCAACGGCGGCTGGACCACGCAGACGATCGCCGAGGTCGCGATGCCGTCCCTGCAAAACGGTTTCACCTCGCTCGATTCGCGCAACACCCATGCCGGCCTGCCATTGGAGTAGCCCATAACCCTCGACCCACAGCCGGCGCCCAAACCGGCGCCGCGCGAGGCGCCGGCGGGCTTTGTCCTGCTGCTGATCCTGGCGTGCTTCTGCTATATCCCGATGGTCGGGGCGATCTACGGCGCGCCGGACGGCGACCCCGCGATGTCCAGCGGCGAATCCAATTATTCGCTCGGCTGGGTCGAACTCTGGGTGATGCTGTTCGGCGGGCTGCTGTGGCTGGCGCTTGGCGGCATGCTGATTGCCGCGGCGCGCTCGGGCCGAATGCCAGCGTGGGCGCAATCCTGGACCATGATCCTGCACATCGCGGCGGCGATCACCGTCTGGGCCGTTCTCCAAGTCGACGTCAACGAGGATGGCGGCATCTCGATCATCGTCCCGGCACTGCTGCCGCTAGTGCTCGGCGGCTACGCCGCGGCGATGCGGCTGCCCGTATTCGCGCATCTGCCGCCCGGGCGCGTCAGCTACACCGCATTGATCGCGGGCGGGATCGTCATCGGTGCGGCGATCCCGCTTGGCCTTCTCGATAAGCACAACCTGCCAGCGCATGTCGCGGCGGATGCGGCTCGGCTCGATGCTCGCATCGCCAAGGAACAGGTCGAATCTGACAAGGCGCGAGCGGAAGAGGAGGCTCACTTTAAGACGCTGACGCCGGCTTCCCCGCTTCGAGACTATGACCGCTACATCCATTTCACCGAGCCGGGCAGCCCCGAGCGCGCCGCCGCGCTGGCCGGCGCGCGGCTGGTGAAATCTCGTCAGGCCGACGCGGTCCAGATGCTCGACGATGGGCAAATCACTCAGCTATGGGAGCTTTGGCAGCTCGACCTTCAACTGACACCGGCCTTTTGCGCGGCCTATGACAGGGCGTTGCAGAAAGTTGCGACCAGCGATGATGTGTATGATTTGCATGTCGGCGAGCTGATCAAGGATCAGTTGCCGAACATCAAGTTTTTCGTCGACGGCCATTGCAATCTCGACGCCAGCCTCACCGCCGCCGAGACGCGGGTCAACAAGATCATCCCGGAATATACGGGCGACGATCAAAAGGAATGGACGGGCTTTCTCGCGACCCTTAACGCTCTTCACCACAAAGAGTGAATTTCGGCTATTGCCCGCTCGCCTTGGCCAGCTGGTAACACCAGTAGAACGAGGTTTGGCCGCGCTTGCGGAAGTCGCATTTGGCGAGAACGTTGCCCTTTTGCAGGAAGTAGTGGACGTCGGGCTCGGCCTTCGGCTCGGTCTCCGAGGTATCGTAAACGACCGAGACGAGCGTGTAGCCGTCGTCGATGAGGTCATAGAGGCTCTTGTCGCTGGACTGCCATTTGGAGGGATGGCCCTCGGAGGTCGGCTGGCCGACCGGCGTTTGAGCCTCAGCGGCGATGCCCATCGCCAGCCCCAAGCCCACGGCAATCACCGCTTGCACCCCCAAGCGCCGCATCGTCCCCTCCCTGCTCACGCGTGCATTACAATAGCCGAATTGATGCGAGGCGCGGGCCATAGGTGCAATCCCGGCGCGCCGAGGCGCGGCTTGGCAGCTTGTCACGATGATGTGATGATGGCGGTCGTGTTCCCGCTCATGCGGTGCCAAAGGTGGGGCGGATGCCCGACCGCGCTTGATAGGAGTCGGCCATGATCACCGCGATTGTCCAATACCGCCTGCCGCCCAGCATCGACCAGGCCGCATGCGCCGCGCATTTCCGCCAGATTGCGGCGGGCTTCCGCATCGTGCCGGGGCTGATACGCAAGCAATTCATCTATGCCGAGGACGGCTGGGCCGGCGGTGTCTATCTGTGGAAGACCCGTGACGACGCCGAGGCGTTCTATTCCGGGGCGTGGCTCGACGGCATCCGCGAACGCTACGGCATGGATCCGCAAATCAAGTATTTCAACACGGCCTGCATCACCGACAACTCGGTCGAGGCGATCCTGTTGCCCGACGCGGCGGAGTAAGCCTCGCCCCATTGCGTCCTTCGAGACGTCCTTCCAATGCCGCTCCCCGGCGCAAGCCGGGGTCCACTCTCGGCGGTTCGAACGGCGGATCGGTTGCTCCCGCCTTTCGCCGGGAAGCGGAACATTGAAGGCAGCGGTCAGTGCGGCACCGCGACCCGTGGGATGAGCTGCTGCGCCGGGGCAACCGGCACGATGTTGTAGGTCGCCGAGAACGGCAGGTTCTTGACGTAGCCGGCGAGAAATTCGTTGACCGACCCGATCGGCGACAGCGGCACGTAGACGACATCGTAGGATTTAAGCACCGGATCGGCACTGCCCGGTGCTGGAGCGAGCGCCTCCTGGTAGGCGTGGACGTTGCCGGTCTCGTCGCGCCGGATCACCAGGATGTCGCCGGTCTCCGCTCCGGTCTTGAGGCCACCGGCCTCGGTGACCGCACGCTCCAGGGTCAGCGGCAGGTCGCTGCGGACAAGACCGGGTTTGGCGACCGCGCCCTCGACCCACAGCACCTCCGGCGCATAGGAACGTACGGTCAGCGACAAGGTGGGGTACTTGATCTGCCGGGCGTAGAGCGCCGAGAGGCGCTTGGTCGCTTCGTTCACCGTGAGCCCGCCGACCACGACGCTGCCGATCAGCTTTGGCGCGACCGTGCCGTCTTCGCCGACCGTGATCTTGTCGTTGAACTCGGGCGAGAACGGAAAGCGGATTTCGAACACGTCGCCCGCGGTCAGCGTGTGCTCCGGCGCCAAGGGCGCGCCGCTCGGTGTTACCGTGCCCGACGCCAAGGGCGGAGCCTTTGCCGCCGCACAGCCGGCCAGCGCGAGCGCCAGGGCGATGACGGTGACGCGACGCAACGGTGTCAGCCAGCCGGTCCTTCGACGACAATTTCCACCCGTCGGTTCTGTGCTCGCCCGGCCGGGGTGCTGTTGGACGCGACCGGGTGTGTCTCGGCGCGGCCCTTGGCCGAGATCAGCGCCGGACTCACACCGTGCGCGCGCAAATAATCGGCGACCACATCAGCGCGCTTTGACGACAACTCCATGTTGCTGTTGATGTTCATCTTCTTGAGCGGAGGGCCAACGTTTTCGTCGTCGGTGTAGCCGTACACGACGATCTTGTTTTTGATGCCGCGCAGGCGGGCGGCGATATCGTTGAGCGCGGCCTGGCCGCTGGCGCTGAGGCTGACCCCGTGGGGTGCGAACAGCGTGTCGGCCGAGATTGTATAGGTATTCTGCTGGCCTTGTTGCGCCTGCCGGTTTTGCTGCAGTTGCGCCTGCAGCGCCTGGTTTTCCGATTGGAGCTTCTGATTGGCCGCCTGCGACTGCTCGTAGCTCTGCTGCAGCGCATCGTATTTCTGCTGCGTCGCGCAACCCGCGACCAGCAGCGCGCAAAACGGCACGAGCAGCGCGACCTTCGGCTTCCCCATCATGCCCCCCCTGTCGCCCAACCTATTGCCGGTCGATGCGCTCAACCCCGCTGATGTTCATCGACCAGGGCAGCGCCGAGCTGCACCAGATCTGCCGCGCTGGTGCACCGAGCTGGGCACGCTGATCGATCCCGCCGACCCGTAGGCCGTAGGACGAAGGGTTCGGGCTGGGATCGGTGGCGTAGATCGGCGTACCGCATTCGGGGCAGAACGCGTGGGCGCGCTTGTTACCGCTCTCAGCGGTTTTGAGATAGATTTTCGGTGTGCCGCTCTTCAGCGCGAAGGTGCCGGGCAGGCTCGCGATATTGGTACGGAACGCCGTGCCGGTGAGCTTTTGGCAGTCACTGCAATGGCACACCCGAACCGTCACTGGATCGACCTCAGCCTCGTATTTGATGTGCCCGCAGTGGCAGCCGCCGGTGATTTTCATCTCTGTTCCCTCAAAACGCGCCGAGCCCCAAAATTCCGTCGATCGGATCGATGCCGGCGAGCACGCGACGGCCGATCAGGTCTTTCAAGGTCTCGGTCGTGCCGCCGCCGAGCGTGCCGTAACGCGCGCCGCGATAGAAGCGCGATACCGGGAATTCATCGGTAAAGCCGTAGCCCCCATGCACCTGGATCGCCTCGCTGGTGACGCGCAGGGCCATCTCGTTGACGGTAATCTTGGCGGTGGCGGCGAGCAGCGGGTCGGGGAATGGGTCGGCGGTGGCGCAGGCGCGGTAGAGAATCGAGCGGCTCGCCTCGATGTCACGATACATCTCGGCGATCTTCCAGCGCATCCCCTGGAAATCGGCCACGGCGCGGCCGAAGACATGCCGGTCCTTGGCGTATTTGATCGCCTCTTCGAGCGCGCCCTCGGCGAGGCCGAGCGAGATCGACGGGTTGAGGCAGCGCTGTGTATTGAAGGCGCCGAGCAGCTTGCGGAAGCCGTCTTCGAGCACGAGGTTTTCCGGCGGCAGCTCGACATCCTCAAAGCGGATTTCGTGCAAATTCTCGCCGCCCATCGTGTGGTAGCTGCCGGTGACCGAAAACCCCGGTGTACCCTTTTCGACCAGCACACAGCCGATGCCTTCACGGCCGGGCTTTTTGTCGACGCGGGTGAAGACGACAAACCACCCAGCCTCCTCGGCCCGGCTGATCAGCGTCTTGACCCCGTTCAAGCGCAGCTTGTTGCCGACATGGTCGACATTGGTCTTGTAGTTGGCGACATCGGTGCCGGCGTCGGGCTCGGTCATGCAGATCGCCAAGAGGCACTCGCCGCTGCACACCTGCGGCAGCACACGCTTCTTGATCGTGTCGGGCGCGTAGGTCGAGATGATGCGGGTCTGCGCACCGACCTCGCCGAGCACCGCCATCGCGGTCACGTAGCAAACCTTGGCGATCTCTTCGAGGATGAGCGCGGTGTCCAGCACCGGCAGCCCGAGCCCGCCAAATTCCTCGGGTACCGCCATGCCGAGGACGCCCAATTCGGCAAGCGGCTTCATGTTCTCCCACGGGAAGGTGCCATTCTGATAGCGCGGCGCGCGCTCGCGGAACTCGCTCTGCGCCAGCTCGCGGATCGTCGCGATGAACTGGCGCTGCTCGTCGCTCAGGGTGGGGAACACCGGCGGTCTCCTTATCGTGCTGCCGCAGTCGAGTCGTCGGCGCAGTCTAGGGTCCGGACTCAATTAATCCACCAGATTACGGTTGCGGCAATGATGGCCGTCGCGAGGAAGTTTCTGGCGAGTTTGTCCGTAGCGCGTCGCGCCGCGTCGGAAGTCTTTGAGCCGACAGAACATGCGCTCGACGAGATTGCGCTGGCGGTCAATCCAATCATCTACTGCGCCCAGCGGGCAAAATCGACCGGGGTCGCGGTATTGTCGGGCGTGTAGAACGTGCCGCAGAGGTCCTCGCGGCACCAATGCATGTCGGCCAGGCGGGTGCCGTTGACAAAGCGGATCGCGAAGGCGCCATTCTCGATCTGCGTGGTGAACGGCGAGCCGGCAAAGCCGTCCGACTGCGGCGGGTCGTAGCGCAGCGTTCCGTGAACCAAGCCGGCATCGTCGACGGTGATGATGGTAAGCGTGGCGAGCGACTGGTCGACGCGGCCCTGCCAGCTGCCGTAGAGCAGCTTCTGAGCCCAGGCCGGCGGCGCCATGGCAACAAGCAACGCAACAGCGGCCCAGCGGGCGATCGGCGCGCTCAGTGGAAACGCGGCTTGACCTCCTCGCACATGAGCTTCAGCGCGCGCAGCACGCCGTCATGCGGAATTTTGCCACCGCAATTCAATTCGGCGAGGATGCCGTCGAGGCCGATCTCCTCTTCGACCTCACGCAGCCGGTCGGTAAAGCTGTCGGGCGTGCCGCAGATCACCTGGGTCGCCAGCGCCTCGTCAAAGGTCAGCGCCTCCAGTCGCTCGACGCGCTTCAGACGGTCGAGTGCAATCTGGCCGCCGGCGCGGCGCGCCGAGTCGCGGCCAAGCTCGGCCTGGTAGGCGAAAAAGCTCATAAGGCTCTCTTCGAGTTCGGCACGAGCGTTCTTCTCAGTCTCGCCGATATAGGCCGGGACGCGGAGATAGACTTGGCCCTTGCCGGGATGGCCGGCCTCTTTCCACGCCGCGCGATAGGCCTCGATATAGGGTACGAGCTGCTTGAATGGACCCTGGCGCACCGCGACAAAGACCGGGACACCGAGCCGGCCGATCGCCGGAAACGTCTCCGGCGTCGCACCGGCCATGCGCAGCTCTGGGTAGGGCTTCTGATAGGGCCTCGGCGACAGCGCGACGTTATCGAAGCTGTGGTACTTGCCCTGGTAGGAGAATTTGGGCTGCGTCCAGGCAAGCCGCATGATCTCCAGCGCCTCGGCAAAGCGCTCGCGGCTCTCGTCATAGGAGATGCCGTATTCCTCATAGGTGCGCACGACGCCGCTGCGGCCAATGCCGTAGATCAGGCGACCCTTGCTGACCTGATCGACCGTAGCCGCCTCTTCCGCGAGGCGCAGCGGATGCGACAGCGGCAGCACCTGCACCGCGATGCCGATGCGCACGCGCTCGGTCGCCGCGGCGATCGCGCTCGCCACCATCATCGGCGCCGACAACACCGAGCGCTCGGGCGCGCCGTGCAGTTCGGCGAGCCACACCGCGTCGAGGCCCCATCGGTCCGCCGCCGCGACTTCGCCCAGCGCCTGGTCGAAGGCAGCGGCCTCGCCCGCCTCGCCAAGCGGGGGAAACTCCATAAACGTGCCGAATTCCATCGTGACTTTCTCCAGTCGAGCGGGTTCGCTCGGCTTGTTGCGCTGCCAACCAAGCTCAGCACGAGCGCGGGCAGGGATGCAAGTCGCGTTCATTGCTTAAAACCAAACGATACTGTAGCGTTGCATGAATTTTGGAGCCGCGACCGCTGCTGGACCGTAGTTCCGGCAAAGCTTGCCCCTTCAGGAGATATGCCGATGACCTCTACCCGTGGCGCGGCCCTGGCCTTGCTCGTCGCGAGCGCTTCCCTGGCGCCACTGTCCCACGCCGACGCGCGGTGCTGGCGCTGGCATTGCGGCAGTCCCGGAATTCTCGCCCTACCCTTCGTCGCCGCCGGGGCGGTTGTTGCGGGCGCCGCGACGATTGCCACGGCCCCCGTGCGCGCCGTCGTCGGGCCGGGATACTACGGCCCGGCGCCGGCTTACTATCCCGGCTATTACGGCCCGCCGCCGGGCTACTACGGCTACTATGGTCAGCCGGGGTATACCTATGGCGCCCCAGCGCCGACCGCGACCAACAACTAGCGGCGATCCCTGCTGGCGCCCCTTCCCGGTTCACCGCTAGAGTTGCGGCGAACCATCTGTGAGGAGGCGCCCGATGCGGGTCCACAATCTCTACGTCGACGACAAAGGCGAGACGCATTTCCGCGACATCGAGATCGAATGGGTCGAGGAAGGCCCGGCCGGCAAATTGTCGAAGCGGTTGCCGGCGACTGGCATCATCTTTCGCGAGGTGCAGCCGAGCTACGATCTCGACTGGCACCCGGCGCCGCGCCGGCAATACATCATCAACCTCGACGCCGGGGTGCAGATCACCGCGAGCGACGGAGAGGCGCGCGTCATCAAGGCGGGCGAGGTGATCCTCGTCGAGGATACGAGCGGCAAGGGCCACCTCTCCAAGGCGGTCGAAGGCAAAATCCGCAACTGCATCTTCGTGCCGGTGGAGTAGGCATGCTCCGCCCCAAGGCGCTCGACCATGTCGGGCTCATTGTCACCGACATGGAGCGCAGCCGGCATTTCTACGAGGCGCTGGGGGCGGAGTTCGTCCGCTATCCCCGGCGTCCTGGCGGCGCGACAGTGCTCAAGATCGGCGGCATGGAGCTCAATGTCTTTGGTAACGCTGCGGTCTCGGCGAATACGGCGCAGCTGGTCGACCACCTGTGCTTCGAGATGGATTGCGCCGATATGGCTGATCTGCTCGCGGGCCTGAGCGAGGCGGGGATCGAAGTGGCCCGCGGGCCACTCGAGCGCAGCGATGGTACGGCCGTGTTCGTCCACGACCCAGATGGGACCCGGATCGAGTTGCTCGTCAAGGACGGCCGCTAGCTTACATTCCGAGGATCGATCCCACCCTGGCGCGCGGGTCGCGGCGCGGCCAGCGGCCGCTTTCGACCTGGTGGAAGAAATCGTCGCACAGGCGGTTGAAGAGGTCAGGTTCCTCTAAATTCAGCGCGTGCCCGGTGTTGGGCAGCACGACCAGCGCCGCGCTCTTGATGTGGCGCTTCATCAAGAGGCCCGGCTCCAGGCACGGATCGTCTTCGTCACCGGTCGCGACCAGGGTCGGCACGTCAAGCTTCTCCATCCGGTCGACGAGGTCCCATAGCGACGGCCGTCGCGCCTGCACGCCGCGCATCGTGTTGGCCGCGCCGAGCGTCGAATGCTCGGAAAGCTGCGACAGAAACTCGGCATAGCCTCGGGGGTCCTTGTTCTCGAACTGCACACGGGTCGGACCGGCGCCATAGGTCTTGGAGACTTCGGCCATGCCCTTCTCCGCGATCTGCGCCGCGGTGCGCGCGGTCTCATCATGGAACTGCTGGCGCGCATCCGGCGCCGCGCCGTAGCCGCAGCCGGCGACGACCAGCGAGAGTGCCCGCTGGGGATAGGCGAAGCCGAAATGCAGGGTCGCGAACCCGCCCATCGAGATGCCGACGACGTGCGCCTTTGCGATCTTCAGCCCGTCGAGCACGTCTCGGATGTCGTCGCGGGCGCGCTCCTGGGAATAGCGCTCGAAATTGTCCGGCACGTCCGAGGGCGGATAGCCGCGTGCGTTGTAGACGATACAGCGGTAGCGCCGCGAAAAATAGCGCACCTGTGGCTCGTAGCTGCGGATGTCACCGGCGAACTCATGGACGAAGACGATCGGCGCGCCGCTGCCGGTTTCCTCATAATAGAGTTTGACATCGTCAGTCGTGGTCAGCTGCGCCATCGCCCGTCTCCCCAGCTACCCAGGCATCCTAGGAGCGCATTCGCCGGGTGGGCAATGCTGGATATCGTTTCCCGCGTGCTTCGAGACGGCGCTTCGCGCCGCCTCGGGATGACCGCTTTCTGTATGCCATCACCGACCGTCGTCACCCTGAGGAGCGCCGGCAGGCGCGTCTCGAAGGACCGCCTTGCCGATCCAGCCGGGACCGGCCATCGCCGGACAGGTCAGATGCAGTAGGTCCGCATCGGCGGGAAGCCATTGAAACCGACCGAAGCGTAGCTCGACGTATAGGCGCCGGTCGACAGGATCTCGACCTTGTCGCCAACTTCAAGCCCGAGCGGCAACCGGTATTCGGTCTTCTCGTAGAGGATGTCGGCGCTGTCGCAAGTCGGTCCGGCGATCACCACCGGCCCTGACGGCCCACCGCGGCCGGGCGTCTCGATCCGATACTTGATGCTTTCGTCCATGGTCTCGGCGAGACCGTTGAACTTACCGGCATCGAGATAGACCCAGCGCTTGCCGCTGTTGTCGCCCTTGTCGGAGATCAGCACGACCTCGCTCTGGATGACGCCGGCATCGCCGACCAGGGAGCGACCCGGCTCGACGATCACCTCGGGGATCCGGTTGCCGAAATGCCCGGTCAGGGCCGCCGTCACCGCGCCGGCATAGGCCTCGACCGGCGACACCTCGCTGCGGTAGCGCGCCGGGAATCCGCCGCCGATATTGACCATGCGCAGGTTGATGTCGGCTTGCGCGAGCAGCGAGAACATGCGCGCGGCCGAGGCGACTGCGCCGTCCCATTGACCGAGGTCGGTCTGCTGCGAGCCGACATGGAACGACACGCCATAGGGGTCGAGCCCGAAATCGCGCGCGCGGCAGAGCAGCTTTACGGCCAGTTCCGGGGTGCAGCCAAACTTGCGCGACAGCGGCCAGTCCGCGCCCTCGCACGACACCAGGATGCGGCAGAACACCCGCGCGCCGGGCGCCGAGCGCGCCAGCTTTTCCAGTTCCGCCTCGCTGTCGAAGGCGAAGAGCCGCACGCCGGTCGCGTAAGCGGCGGCGATGTCGCACTCCTTCTTGATCGTGTTGCCGAACGACAGTCGTTCCGCCGTCGCGCCGTTGTCGAGGCAGAGAGCGATCTCGTTCGGGCTGGCGACGTCGAAATTCGACCCCTTCTTCGCCAGCATCGCAACGATCTCGGCCGCCGGGTTCGCCTTCACCGCGTAGTAGACGGTGGCGATCGGCAGATAGCGCCGCAGCGTGTCATACGCCTGGGCGATGATGTCGAGATCGACGACGAGGCACGGGGTCGCCGGTACATTTTCAGCAAGGAACCGAGCGATCTTCTTATTCATTTCATGCAGGACCTTCGAACCGCAGCTAAACCAGATCATTCGGAGTCGCATCGCCCCGCCTGGTTAGGCGGTTGCTTCGACACGAAGCGAATGGAAGAGAACTGCCGCCGCTACGGAAAAATCCGTATCGCGGCTGATTTCCGGCTAGCTTAAACTACTCGGATCGGTGACCCGGCTGCCCCGCCCGCGCAGGCGGGTGCCGCGCAGAACGGCGTCAGGGCAGGGCTCGATGGCCCAGACAGGGATTGCAACCATATCGACCTCCCTCTCGGGACCGGCGTTTCCGCCAGACTGCCAAAAAGGACGCGTTACGTCGTTGCATAACCACCAAGGGCCATAGGCACGTGCGAGTGCGTCAACGCGCGGATAGATACGCGCAAATTTCTGGATTGCAAGCAAAAATCCCCGTCAATTTTGAGCGTGGCAAAACGCGTGCCTACGGAGCTTCCTTGAGCGGGACAATGCCGACGAGACGACCCGTCGCGAGGTCGATTTCCACCAGCTGGGCCGAGCCGTCGGCGAGCAGGATTTCGAGGACGGCTCGGTCGGAGCCGGTGCTCATCCGCTCGATACTGGCGCCGTGCGGCAGGGTGATCGGCGGGGCGGTGAACGCCGTGGCAGGGGGCGGCGGCGGGCGCCGCGCCAGCTTGCCGGCGATCCCGACAGCAAGCGCGGCAACCCCAGCGATGAGCAGCATGGTCATCACCGCGACGAGGATTTTGAGCGCGCGCTGGCTCATCCCGGTATCGTCGCCATGACGGAAGCGGCGATCACCATCGACGCCGCGGCCGACGGCGAGCGGATCGATCGCGCCTTGCAGCGGAATCTGCCAGAGCTGTCGCGCTCGCGTCTCAAACAGCTCATCCTTTCCGGCCAGGTTTCGGCCGGTGGAGCGGCCGATGACGCGAATGTGATCCGCGACCCGGCACGGAAGGTCAAGCAGGGCCAAACTTTCGTCGTAATCCTCCCCGAGCCTGAGGCTGCAACACCGCAAGCCCAGGCGATCCCTTTAGATATCCGCTTCGAGGATGCACATCTCATCGTCATCGACAAGCCCGCCGGGCTGGTCGTCCATCCCGCGCCGGGCAACCCCGACGGCACGCTGGTCAACGCGCTCATCGCGCATTGTGGCGACAGCCTTATCGGCATCGGTGGCGTGCGCCGGCCGGGTATCGTCCATCGCCTCGACAAGGACACCAGCGGCCTTATCGTCGTCGCCAAGACCGAACTGGCGCATCGCGCGCTGTCGGCCGACTTTGCCGCGCGCCGCATCGCGCGGGCTTATGCGGCGATCGTTTGGGGCGTGCCGCTTCCGGCGGAGGGCGAGATCGAAGGCAATATCGGGCGCAGCATGACCAACCGGAAAAAAATGGCGGTGGTCGGCGCGGCGCGCGGCAAGCCGGCGGTGACGCGCTACAAGACCGAGCGCGCGTTCGGCGATGTCGCGGCGCAGATCGAATGTCGCCTCTTGACGGGCCGGACGCACCAGATTCGCGTGCATCTCGCCGCGCGCGGCCACCCGCTCATCGGCGACCCGGTCTACAGCGGCCGGCATGGCTGCACGATTGGACGCAAGGGAGTCGCCGCCGCACTTTTCCCGCGCCAGGCGCTGCACGCGCGCCATCTCGGCTTCCGCCATCCGGCGACCGGCGAATGTCTCGCCTTCGACAGCGATCTTCCTGGCGACATGAAATCGCTGTTAAGCAGTTTAGAGGGACTTTAAACTGGACCAAAACCCACCATTTTAGTAGGGTATCGGAACGCCGGCCCGAAGACCGCGTTTTCGGAGTACGGCCAAGAGGGGAAAAAATCGGCTATGCCAAGTGCTTCGGTACCTTCACTTTCCGGCGAGGGAAGCCTGACGCGGTATCTCCAGGAGATCCGCAAATTCCCGATGCTAGAACCGGAAGAGGAATACATGCTCGCCAAGCGCTGGAAGGAGCATGACGACCCCGATGCCGCGCATCGGCTGGTGACCAGCCATTTGCGCCTCGTCGCCAAGATCGCAATGGGCTATCGCGGTTATGGCCTGCCGCTCTCCGAGCTGATCTCGGAGGGCAATGTCGGCATGATGCAGGCCGTCAAGCGCTTCGATCCCGATCGCGGTTTCCGCCTCGCGACCTATGCGATGTGGTGGATTCGCGCGGCGATCCAGGAATACATCCTGCACTCGTGGTCGCTGGTGAAGATGGGCACCACCGCAGCGCAGAAGAAGCTGTTCTTCAACCTGCGCAAGCTTAAGGGTCAGTTGCAGGCGGTCGAGGACGGCGATCTGTCGCCGGAAAACCTGAAGAAGATCGCCACCGAGCTCGACGTGCCCGAGGCCGATGTCATCAGCATGAACCGGCGGCTCGCCAGCCCCGACCATTCGTTGAACGCGCCGTTGCGCAGCGACAGCGAGGGCGAGTGGCAGGATTGGCTCGTCGACGAGACCGAGAGTCAGGAGACCACGCTCGCCGACCGGCAGGAGCTCGGCCTGCGGCGCGACCTTTTGGAAAAGGCGATGACGCATCTGAACGAGCGCGAGCGCCACATCCTTGGCGAGCGGCGCCTCAAGGAAAACCCGACGACGCTCGAAGACCTGTCGCAGCACTACGGCATCTCGCGCGAGCGCGTGCGGCAGATCGAGGTGCGCGCTTTCGAGAAGCTGCAAAAGGCAATCAAGGCGGCCGCGCTCGAACGCCGGTTGGTGGCGTAGCTGATTGGAGCGCCGCTGCGGCGATGGACGGGCCTCGCTAGCGATGGTCTTGGGCCGTTGAATTAAGGGCCGCCTTCGCCGCGGTGGTCTTGCAATATCGCGCTAGCGCTGCTACCTATCGCTTAGCAAAATTGCGAAGCGATTTCCGTCTGTGACCCCCCATCCCTGTCCCGGCTGCCGGTGCGCCACGGGCGACAAAAACGCGATCATCGCTTGCCAATGCGCGCAGAAGCTTTCAGCGCTGCGCAGCGCTGCCGGCGAGACGCAGCGCCAACTTGCCGCTCGCCTGCAGATGACCGAGTCGATGATCTCGCGCCTCGAACGCGGCGATCATGTCCCGAGCCTGAAGACGCTCTCACGCATCGCCGAGGCCTATGGCAGGCGGTTGGAGATCGTGTTCCACGAACATGCGCACGAACACGCCGACGGGACGCGGCATACCCACCCGCACCACCACGACGACCCGGATCACCGGCACACGCACGATCAACACACCCACTCGGCTGACGAATGAGCGCCGCGGTCGAGCACCACGCACATCACCGTCACCATGAGGCGGACGGAAGCAAGAAGGACCCCGTCTGCGGCATGACCGTCGATCCCGCGGTCGCGCAGCATCGCGCGGAGCATCGCGGCCGGCCGTATTTGTTCTGCGGCGCGCGCTGCAAGGAGCGCTTCGTCGCCGAGCCGGCCAAATTCCTTGCGCCCAAGCCGGCGGCTGAGACACCCGGTGGGGGTCCCTGGACCTGCCCGATGCACCCGGAGATCGTTCAGCCGGGGCCGGGAAGCTGCCCACTTTGCGGGATGGCGCTGGAGCCGGTGCTGCCCGAAGCGACCGACTCCGCCGAGCCGGCGCTGACAAGCATGACACGCCGGCTCTGGCTTGGTGCGGCGCTCAGCTTGCCGCTGCTCGCCATCGGCATGTTCGGGCTCCGTTTTCCCGGCGTTGTCTGGGCACAACTCACCTTGGCGACCCCGGTGGTGCTTTGGGGTGGCTGGCCATTCTTCCGGCGCGGCTGGGAGTCGCTCAAGAACCGCCGGCTCAATATGTTCACGCTGATCGGGCTCGGCACCGGCATCGCCTATCTCGACAGCCTCGCTGCGGCGCTGTTCCCGCAGATTTTCCCCGCGGCCTTCCGCACGATGGATGGCGGCGTGCCGCTTTATTTCGAGGCGGCCGCGGTGATCGTGACCCTGGTGCTCGTCGGCCAGGTGCTGGAGTTGCGTGCCCGCGCGCTGACCGGCGGGGCGATCCGTGCCCTGCTCGACTTCGCGCCCAAGACCGCGCGGTTGGTGACAGCAGCCGGCGAGCGGGATGTGCCGCTCGCCGAGATCGTAGCCGGCGATCTGCTGCGCGTGCGGCCGGGCGAGAAAGTGCCGGTGGACGGCACTATCACCGAGGGCGACGGTGCGGTAGACGAATCGATGCTGACAGGCGAGCCGTTGCCGGTCGACAAATCCGCCGGCGACAAGGTCACCGGCGCGACGCTCAATCGCGCCGGCAGCTTTGTAATGCGCGCCGAAAAGGTCGGCGCAGAAACCCTGCTCGCGCGGATCGTCGCGCTGGTCGCCGCCGCGCAGCGCTCGCGCGCGCCGATCCAGCAACTTGCCGACGTCGTCGCCGGCCGTTTCGTGCCGGCGGTGCTCGCGGTCGCGGCGCTGGCTTTTGCGATCTGGGCGATCTTTGGTCCGCCGCCGGCGCTCGGCTACGCGCTCGTCGCCGCGATCTCGGTGCTGCTGATCGCCTGCCCTTGTGCGCTTGGCCTGGCGACGCCGATGTCGATCATGGTCGGCACCGGGCGCGGTGCGCACGCCGGCGTGCTGGTGAAGAACGCCGAGGCGATCCAGCTTCTCGAAAAGATCGACACCCTGGTGGTCGATAAGACGGGCACCCTGACCGAGGGCAAGCCGAGCCTGGTAGCAGCCGTGGCGGTGGGCGGCATCGCCGAGGATCATCTGCTGCAGCTTGCCGCCGCCGCGGAGCGCGGCAGCGAGCACCCGCTCGCCGCTGCGGTCACCGCGGCCGCTGAGGCGCGCGGCCTCTCGCCCCTGCCGGTTGCCGCATTCCGCGCCGAGCCGGGCAAGGGCGTCGTCGCGACCGTCGCCGCGCGTCGCGTCGCGATCGGCAACGAAGCGCTCTTCGCGGCGCTTAATATCGATCCCGCGCCGCTCGCCGCCGCGGCAGAACGCTGCCGCCAGGCCGGCGATGGCGTCATGCTGGTGGCAATCGGCGACCGCGCGGAAGGTCTTCTTGCCGTCGCGGACCCGGTAAAGCCGGGCGCCGCCGCCGCGCTCGCGGCGCTGCGCGATGACGGTCTCCGGATCGTGATGCTGACCGGTGACAATCGGCGCACCGCGGCCGCCGTCGGCCGCCGGCTCGGCATCGACGACATCGTGCCGGAAGTATTGCCCGACGGCAAAGCCTCCGCCGTCAAACAGCTGCAGCGCCAAGGGCGGGTCGTCGCGATGGCTGGCGACGGCATCAACGATGCGCCGGCGCTGGCACAAGCCGAGATCGGCATCGCCATGGGCACGGGGGCCGATGCGGCGATCGAAAGCGCGCAGGTCACGCTCGTCAACGGTGACCTGACGAGCATCGTGCGCGCCCGCCACCTCAGCCGCGCGACGATGCGCAATATCCGCCAGAATCTGTTCTTCGCCTTTGTGTTCAATGTGTTGGCGGTGCCGGTCGCCGCGGGTGCGCTCTACCCGTTTACCGGTCTTCACCTCAACCCGATGATCGCCAGCGCGGCGATGAGCGCGAGCTCGCTGTTGGTGATCGGCAATGCTTTGCGGCTACGGCATATCCACCTCTAGCCGCGCTAGACTGCGCCCAATGGTCTACCTGCTGATCCCCCTGCTGCAGATTATCTGCGTCGTGCATGTCGTGCGCACCGGGCGCTCGTTCCTGTGGATTTACGTGCTGCTCTTCCTGCCGGGGCTTGGCGTGCTTGCCTATGTTGCGGTCGAGATCGTGCCGGGCCTGCTCCGCTCGCGCAGGGCGCGGAATTTCGGCAGCTCGGCGGTGGGCGCGCTCGATCCCGGGCGCGAACTGCGCCATCGCCGGCAAGCACTGGAAGAAGCCGACACGGTCGACAATCGCCGGCTGCTCGCCGAGGCGCTCGTCGCCGCCGGCCAGCACGACGAGGCGATGGGGCTTTACCGGGGCATTCTCACCGGCATCCACGCCGACGACCCGGGAATGCTGATGGGCATGGCGCGGGCCGCCTATGGCCTCGGCCAGTACGATGTCGCGCTCGGTGCCGTTGCCGAGCTCGGTGAGACCAATCCGCGTTATCAGCCGACCGAGGCGCAGCTGCTGCGTGCGATGGCGCTGGAGGGTTTGGGCCGCGACGACGAGGCGGCCGCGGACTATGCCCAGCTCGTCACTCACGCGTCGGGCGAAGAGGTGCGCTGCCGTTACGCGCTGCTGCTTCAGCGCCACGGCGACCGGGCAAGCGCGAAGGCGCTGTTCGATGAAATCCTAGCTCGCTCGCGCCGTTCGCCGCGCCACTACCGCAACCACGAGCGCGAGTGGATCGACATCGCCCGGCGTGAGGCCGCCGGGTAAGGCGCCCCGGCGTTATTTGGCCGCCAGCGCATCGCGGATCGCTGCGTCCGCGGGCGCCGTGCGCAAGTGCAGGTCGCGCTGGGGAAACGGCAGCTCGATCTCGTTCTGTTTGAACGCCTCCCACACGGCGAGAAACACGTCGCCCTTGATGTTGGTGACGCCGCGTTCGGGATCCTCGATCCAGAAGCGCAGGATCAAGTTCACCGCACTGTCGCCAAAACCGGTGATGTGGCACACGGGCGCCGGCTCCTGCAGCACCCGCGCGGTCTGCTTCGCCGCATCGATCGCCAGCGCGCGCACCTGGCGCAGATCGCTGGCATAAGCGACACCAAATTCCGCATCGACCCGCACCAGCGGGTTCGAGTACGACCAGTTGATCACCTGATTGGTGATCAGGCTTTCGTTCGGAATCAGATACTCCTTGCCATCGCGGCCGCGCACTGCGGTGTAGCGCGCGCCGAGCGAGGCGACATAGCCAAAGGTCTTGCCTATCTCGATCACGTCGCCCGGTTTTATCGATCGCTCGACTAACAGAATGATGCCGCTCACGAAGTTCGACACGATCTTCTGCAGGCCAAAGCCGACGCCGACACCGATCGCGCCGCTGAACACGGTGAAGGCGGTCAGATCGATCCCGACCGTGTTGAGCCCGACCAGCAACGCGATGCAGATCAAGCTGATACGGATCAGGTTTCCGACCAGCAATTGCACCGATCGGCTCAACCCGCCGACCGATTGCAGGCGAATGCTGATCAACCGCGACAGCGCCGTCGCGCCCCACAGCAACAGCGCCACGATGACCGCCGCCTTGGCGACAAGCAGAACCGACAGCCGCAGCGCGCCAATGGTGATCGCCATGCTGTCGAGAGCGCTTTCGGTCGGCGCCATCAGGCCGAGCAGATCAAGCGCCACGATGATCCAGGCGATCGTCGCGATAAACCGCGCGACAAGGGCATTTTGCAGCAGCGCGGTCGATACGCGCAGCACTAGCCACAGCGCGGTGAGATCGGCGGCGATTCCCACCATTCGCCAGCCGCCGTTCCAGCCCGACCCGACCCGAGCGGCGACCGCGAGCAGCAGCCAAGCGTAAAGCAGCGGCATTTGCGCATCGAGAACGGCTGCGAGCCGCGACGTGGGGAAGCGCCGCTGGTAGAGTTGCACAAGTTGCGCGGTCCACGACCGCGTCGCCGCGCGCAATCCCCAAGCCACGAGCACCATTGCGGCGATTGCCGCAAGCTGGATCGCCAGCGATTCGAGAACCTGCCGCGTCGCAGCGAGCGCGGCCATGTGGCGCGCCCAGGCGCTGATCAGGTCAAGGCTGGGGAACCCGTCAAGCAAAACCACCCCTTGGCGCGGTGCGCGCCTATTTCGTATCCGATGCGTTGGGAAACGCACAAAGTGCGCTCGACGTTCACCGAGGAGGCATTCGCCCGCGGGCGTTGGACCCCGGGGTCAGCAGATCTCCGGGTCAAGCCTGGGGATGGGTTAGGCGCGATTTGTCGCGCCTAACTTACCTTCATTTCCCCGAGATACGCCTCGCGGATCATCGGGTTCTCGCGCAGTTCGGCGGCCGCGCCGGAAAGCACGACCTGTCCCGTCTGTAGCACATAGGCGCGGTGGGCGATCTGTAGCGCCATATTGGCATTCTGCTCGACCATGAAGATTGTCGTGCCTTGCTTGTTGATCGTCTGGATGATGTCGAAGACCTGCTCGACAAAGACCGGCGACAAGCCCATCGACGGCTCGTCCATGCAAAGTAGCCGCGGCCGCGCCATCAGCGCCCGGCCGATCGCGACCATCTGCTGCTCGCCGCCCGACAACGTGCCGGCGAGCTGCTTGAGACGCTCCTCGACGCGCGGAAAGAGGCTGAAGACGCGCTGCAAGTCCTCCTCGAACTCGGCGCTGCGTGGCCGCGTATAGGCGCCCATTTCGAGATTCTCGAAGACTGTCATGCGCGGGAAAAGCCGGCGGGCCTCCAAGACCGGCGCGATGCCGAGCCGCACACGCTCAGCGACACTGACACCCTTCAGCGACCGACCTTCGAAGACCACATCGCCCCGCGCCGGCACGACAACACCCATGATCGCCTTCATCGTCGTGGATTTGCCCGAGGCATTGCCGCCGAGCAGACAGACGATCTCGCCGGCGTCGATCCGGTAATCCACGTCCTTCAGCACATGGAGATCGCCGTAATAGGTGTTGACCGCCTGAAAGGACAGAAGCTCAGGCAACAGCCGCACCCCCTAAGGAAGCGCTACGGCCGAGATAGGCGCGGATGACTTCCTCGTCACGCCGCACGACGTCAGGCGTGCCTTCGGCGATCTTCTCGCCGTGATCGAGCACGACGACGTTGTCGGCGAGGCTCACCACGACGTCCAGCTTGTGCTCGATGAGCACGATCGCCAGCCCGTGCTCGTGCAACGCCTTGATCTGCTGGGCGAGTTCCAACGTCTCGGCCGGATTCATGCCGGCCGTCGGCTCGTCGAGGAGCAGCAGCTTCGGGTTCGAGGCGAGCGCGCGGGCGATCTCGATGCGCCGGCGGTTGGCGTAACTCAAGCTGGACACGACGTGGTCGACGCGCGGGATCAGCCGGTTGCCGAACAGGGAGAGGATTTCGAGCGCATGCTCGCGCGCTTCTCTCTCTTCGCGCCGTGTCCTCGGCGCGCCTACCAGCGCGCCGATGGGCCCGGTATGGAGACGCGCATGCATGCCGACCATCACGTTTTCGAGCACCGTGAGGTTGGGGAACAGCCGGATATTCTGAAAGGTGCGGGCCATGCCCCGCCCCAGCACGACATGCGGCGGCAACCGCTCGATCGGATAGCCGGCGAAACGGACGGTGCCCGAGTCCGCTGCGACAAGCCCGGTGACAGTGTTGAACAGCGTCGATTTACCGGATCCGTTGGGCCCGATGACAGCGACAACCGAATGCGCGGGCACGGTTAGCGACACCTCGCGCAGCGCCACGAGGCCGCCGAACCGCACAGTCAAACCCTTGATGTCGAGCAACGGATCGGGGCCACGATAGGTCGCGTCACCGAGGACCCGCAGGCGCTGAACCGACGGCTCGGCGGCAAGCTCCACCTGGGCGGCCTGCTCGGTGAGACTGAGCGCCCGCACGCGCCGCGTCGCCGGGATCAACCCCTCGCGACGGTGGAGCATCATGAAGACGAGGATGATGCCGAAAATCAGCTCTATCGATGAGACAAGCTCGATGTGCTGCAGCCACTCGACATGGATCAGCCGACCGAGCGCGTGCAGCCAATTGGACAGATCTTCGAGGAACCATGACTGCAAGATCTGCAGGATCAGCGCGCCGAGCACCACCCCCCACACGCTGCCCAACCCGCCGAAGACGATCATCACCAGGATCATCACCGACACCGGGAACATGAACATCTCCGGCGTCGCGGTCTGCAGCTTAGCGACGTAGAACGTACCGGTCGCGCCGGCGAAGGCGGCGCCGATCGCGAAAGCCAGCAGCTTGTAGGTGACCCGGTTGATGCCCATCGCCGCAGCCGCGATCTCATCTTCGCGGATCGCCATCCAGGCGCGGCCGACCCGCGAGGATTTGAGGCGGGTGCTGGTGAAAATCAGCACCCCCACCATCGCCACGCCGACGTAATAATACGGCGTCGCGCTGATCCCGAAGCTATGGCCGAAGAGTTGCGGTGCGGCGACGCCGTTGAGGCCCATGGCGCCGTTCGTCACGCTGGGCCAGTTGCGCACGACGATCGGCACGATCTCGCCAAAGCCGAGCGTCACGATCGCCAGATAGTCGCCCTTGAGCCGCAGGGTCGGCGCGCCGAACAGCACGCCAAAAAACGCCGCAAACACCGCCGATATCGGCAGCATCAGCCAAAAAGACACGGTGAAATGGACAAGATCGCCACCATCCTCGTGGATGCGCGCCACCAGATGGAGCCATTGGAACGGTTCCCAGAAGCTGCTCCATGCCGGCATGAATTGCGCCGAGGCGAAGAAGCCATAGGTATAGGCGCCGATCGCGAAAAATGCCGCGTAACCGAGATCGAGCAGTCCGGCAAAGCCGACGACGATGTTGAGGCCGAGCGCCAGCGAAGCGAAGGCCAGCGCATTGGCGGCGGAGTCGATATCGGCGTCGTTGCGGTCGATCAGCAGCGGAAAGATCAACGCGACGACGAAGACCAGCGCGGTGCCAACACGCGGGCGCAGATGCGGCGCGATTAGCTGAAGCGGCGACGCCCGGCGCAGAAACCCGAAAGCCTCTCCACCGATCGAGCCCTGGCGTATGGTGGCGGTATCGCGCTTTACCATCGCTGCGGCGGATGTTCAGGATTTTGTCGGGTTGGCGCGGCCCATCAGGCCGGACGGCGCAAAGACCAGCACCAGCACGAGAACCGAGAAAATGATGACGTCGGTCCAGCGTACAGCGATCAGTTGTCCGCCGAGCGCCTCGATCAGCCCGATGATGATACCGCCGACCATCGCGCCGGTAACGCTGCCGATGCCGCCGAGCACCGCCGCGGTGAATGCTCTCAGCCCGGCGGTATAGCCGATGATGAAGCTGGTGTAGTTGTAGTAAAGGCCGAAGATCAGCGCGGCCGCCCCGGCCAAAGCGGAGCCGAGAAAGAAGGCCATTACTACCACGCGGTCGACATCGACCCCCATCATGCGCGCCGCTTCGGCGTCCTGCGCCGTCGCGCGCATCGCCTTGCCGATCCGCGTCTTGTTGACGAAGAGGTGAAGGCCCAGCATCAGCACCAGCGACACGCCCCAGATCAGCAACTCGCGCAATTCGAGCACCGCGCCGCCGATCGGCCAGGCAACACGGGGCATCGGGTTGGGGAAATTGAAAGAACCGGCGCCCTCGGTCAGCAGGATGATGTTGAACAGGATGTAGTTGACGCCGATCGTCGTGATCATCCCGACAGTGCCGGGAATACCGCGCAGCGGGCGCAAGGTAAAACGCTCGATGGCAACGCCGATGAGCCCGGCGACGAACATTGTCACAATGAAGGCGGCGGTCAGCACGCCGGCGAGCGCGAAGCCCGTCAGAACATGGCTCTGCCCGGACAGGCCGAACATCTCGAGCGCTATCATGCCGACGAACGAGGCGACCATGAACACGCTGAAATGCGCGAGATTGATCAGCTCGAGAATGCCGTAGACCATCGTGAAGCCGAGCGCCAGGAGCGCATACATCGCCCCCAGGCTCAGCCCGTTGATCACCTGCTGCAGGTAAACCGCTTCCCAACTCATCACTGGCGTCCCGGCACGCGCCTCACCCTGGCCTGCTCCCTGCTAGCAAGGACAAGGCCAGGAAAGCCAGGTCGCACAGTGTCGCTCGAACCGGCTCATGCAGTCGCGGGCGCCACCCCGACATACTTGTACTGGTGCAGCACGTCGTCGTCGGGGTATTTCGGGTCATGCGTGATCTGGAAGACGCTGACGACGCGGCTGGTGATGTCGCCGTTCTTGTCGAAGCTCACCGCGCCTTGCAAGGTCTTGGCCTGCGAAGCCTGGATCGCGTCGCGCATGCTGTTGCGATCGACCGTTTTACCCGACTTGGCGACACTCTCGATGGCATCGATGATGACGAGCGCGGCGTCATAGGCTGTGATCGAATAGTTCTCGGGCTGCTCGCCGTATTTCGCGGCGAATGCCTTGATGAACGATGCGGCATCAGGGTTCGCCAGAAGATCGGGCGCGGCGATTGTCGCGTAAAGGCCCTCGGACGCCGGGAAGCCCGCACCCTTGAGAATCTCCGAGCCGTAGACGCCGTCGCCGCCAGCACGGATCATCTTCGGCATAATGTCGTATGACTGCTTGACGACCTTGACCCCCGCTTGGCCCACGCCGCCGTAATAGAGTGCGTCGGGGTTCATCGATTTGACCTTGGTGAGGATCGTCGTGTAGTCGGCTTCCTTGGGGTCGAGCTGGTCGTGCCCCATCACATTGACGCCGCGCTTCTTGGCCTGGGCCTCATAGGCGTTGGCCAGCCCGACACCATAAGCGCCGCTGTCATCGAGGATATAGACAGATTTGACCTTCAGCGTATCGGCCATGTAGTTGGCCATGTTGGGGCCCTGGAACGCATCGGTCGTGACAGTGCGGAAATAGATCGCCTTGCCCGCCGGCATATAGGTGCTGGCGAATTTCGGGTCGGTGATGTCGGGGTTGGTCGAGCTCGGCGTGATCGTCGCCAGGTTACCCTGGCTGAGGATCGGCGCCATTGCCTTGCCGGAGCCGCTCATCTGCGGGCCGATTGCGGCCACTACGCTGTCGTCGGCGACCATCTTGCGGGCGTTGGTCGCGGCCTGCGCCGGGTCGTACTGCCCCGCTGTCGCGGTACCGTCGTCGAGTTGCATCACATTGATCTTGTAGCCGCCGGCGCCACCCTTCGCATTGGCGTCGTCGATCGCCAGCATCGCGCCTTCCTTGATGAGCTGGGCGTCATGGGCATCGGCGCCGGTGAATGGCAGATTGATGCCGATCGTCACGCTCTTGTCGGCGGCAAACGCGCGCATGGCATACGAGCCGGCAAGTCCGGCGACCGGCAGCTGGGCGATCAAGGTGCGGCGCGACAACATGATGAACCTCCCCCGTTCACTGTCTTTTGCACCCGCAGGCGCAAGCGGCAAGTTTTGCCCTACTGGCGCAACACCGGCAAGAGCGATAGCGCGGCCGAGCTGTCCGAAAGCACTAAACTGGGTAATCCGGCTCAGCCAGGAGGTTTCATCGCGACATCGAGCATCACGTTCGGCAGGATCTCGCGGATCACGCCGCGCAACGTCGCCTCGTCCGATGCGGTCGCCGACGCCAGCAGCCGGCGGGAGCCTCGGCGCAAAATGCGCGCCGTGGCGCGGCCGTCCCGATCGGGGCGGATCGTCGCAAAGGCGTCGGCCGGTTCGATCCGGCGCAGCACCCGCTTCAGCGCAGCGATGCCCTCGTTGGTTTCGACATTGTGCGCGGCCGTTTCGGCCGCGCTCTCCGGTTCGGCCTCTTCCTCGATCGGAGCGTCGATTGCCTCCACCGGGCGGTGCCGCGCCAGCGACTGATAGATCACCCGCCCGCCTTCGGTGTCGATGCGCGACTGCAGCTCCCAGCTCTCGCCGCGCGCCGACAATTCGCTGATCAGGGCGAACAAATCGTCGCAATCCGATTCATGTGTGCAGGTCAGGAAGGCAAGCCGGCCGTCATGCTCGATGATGCGATCGTCATCCTCCAGAAAGCCCAGCTCGTTGAGCGCCATGTCGAGCGCACGGCGCGAGGCCACTAACAGTACCGTCACATGCAACCGCCGCGAATTCTCGGGCGCGTCGCCTTCGGCATCTTTTTCGGCCATCGACCGCTCCTCGACCGGCTTGTTCGGCGTTACACGACTTGGCTCTCGCCGAGCCGGCTGATCCGCACATCGCGGTGAATGCTGACATTCATCAGCAGGCCAAACCCCAGCATCACCGTCACCATCGCGCTGCCGCCGTAGGAGATGAGCGGCAGGGGCACGCCGACAACTGGGATCAAGCCAATCACCATCGCCGTATTGATAAACACGTAAAGGAAAAAATTGGTAGCGAGCCCGAGGCCGAGAAGACGGCCGAACTGATTTCGGCTGCGCAAAGCGATCGTAAAGCCGTAGATGATCACCATGGCGTAGAGCGCCAAGAGAACCAACCCGCCGACCAAGCCGAACTCCTCGGCGATCATCGTAAAGATGAAATCCGTCTGGCGCTCGGGCAGGAAGGCGAGATGGGTCTGAGTTCCGAGCATGAACCCCTTGCCGAAGAGGCCGCCTGAGCCCAAGGCGATCTTCGACTGCAGGATATGATAGCCCGCGCCAAGCGGATCGGAATCGGGCGACAGGAAGGTGGTCAGGCGTGCGCGCTGGTAGTCGCGCAGCATTGACCAGACCAGCGGCGCCCCTCCCGCCGCCGCCGCTGCCGCCGCGCCGAACACCCACAACCGCACGCCGGCGAGAAAAAACACGATCGAGCCGCTAACCAGCAGCATCACGGCGGTGCCGAGATCCGGCTGCTTCAGCACCAGCGCGACCGGCACCATGATCAAGCCTGCGGGAGCCAAGAGATGGGTAACGCGGCCGGTATTCTCCGCAGGCAGACCGTGGAAATAGCGGGCAAGCGCCAGGATGAGCGCGATTTTCATCACCTCCGACGGCTGCAGCTGGATAAAGCCGAGATCGATCCAGCGCTGCGCTCCCATGCCGACAAAACCGCGCAAGTCGACGGCCACAACCAGCAGCAGCGCCAGTCCGTAGACCCAGTAGGAGATGCGGAACCAATAACGGATGTCGATGAGCGCCGCCGCGATCATCGGAAGGAACGCGAGCGCGAAGCGCGCCACTTGTTTCGACGCCCAGGGCTGCCAGCTGCCGTTAGCAGCCGAATACAGCATCGCGAAGCCGATCCCCGACAGCACGCAGAGCAGCAGGATCAGGCCCCAGCTGATCCCGCGCAGCCGGTCGGAAAACGTGAGCTCGCGGTGGCCGATATCCGGAGAGAAGCTCATACGCGCTACCCTGGAGGCGTGCGCGGGCCATTTTCCGGCAGCGGCGGTGCCGCCGGCGGGGCCGCCTGCGCGATTGAGTCGGGCTGCGGCACGTGTCGCGCGGGGTCGCGTTTTTGCACTTCCAGCAGCACATCGCGGACGATCGGCGCCGCAACCTCCGAACCCCCGCCGCCCTCGACGCCGCCGTGCTCGACGACGACAGCGCAGACGTAACGCGGCGCACCGACCGGCGCGAAGGCGACGAACAACGCGTGGTCGCGGTCCTTCCACGGAACGTCGGTTTCCTTGGTCAACCCATGATCGCGCTCATATTGGGTGATGTGCCGCACCTGCGAGGTACCCGACTTGCCGCCCATCGCGAAGGCAGGATCGGTGATCCGCGCGGAATAGGCGGTGCCGCCCTGCTCGTTGACGACCGCGGTCATGCCGTCGAGCACGACGCCGACCGAGTGCGGGCTGAGGCCCATCGGCTGGAAATCGGGCAACCGACGGTCGCCGCCAGGCGGCAGCTGGGTCGTGCGCATCAGATGCGGCACGACCTGCCGCCCCGTGACGAGCCGTGCCGCCATCGTTGCGATCTGCAGCGGGGTCGTCAGCACCGAGCCTTGGCCGATACCAGTGTTGAGGGTCTCGCCCTGCTGCCAGGCGACACCGGTGGTCGCCAATTTCCAGCCGCGATCGGGCATAAGGCCGGCGCGCTCGCCATTGATGTCAAGGCCGAGCGGCGCGCCGTACCCGAAGCGCCGCGCCATCGAGGCGATATGGTCGATGCCGGCGCGGCGCGCGGTTTCGTAAAAAAACACGTCGCACGACATCTTGATCGCGTCGCGCAGGCGCAATGTGCCATGCCCGCCATGCCGCCAGCAATGGAAGGTCGCGTCGCCCAGCTCCAGATAGCCGGGGCAAGTGATCTGCGTGTCGGGCGTGATCGCCCCCGATTCGAGCGCGGCCAGCGCCGTCATCGGCTTGAAGGTCGAGCCTGGCGGATAAAGCCCGCCGATCGCCTTGTTGGACAGCGGGTTGCGAGGATCGGTCGAGAGCTGCTGCCATTCCGCCGGCGTGAGGCCGTCGGAGAACAGCATCGGGTCGTAGCTCGGGCTCGACACCAGCGCCAAGACGTCGCCGGTCACCGCGTCGAGCAGCGCGCAGGAAACGCTCTGCTCGGTGCTGCACCGCTTCATCGCGAAGTCCTGCATCGCCGCATCGAGAGCGATCACGACATCCTGCCCAGGCAGGCCGTCGTTGCGCGCGATCTCGCGAACGACGCGGCCATAGGCGTTGACCTCGACCTGGCTGGTCCCGGCAGTGCCGCGCAATTTCAGGTCCTGCGCCTTCTCGACTCCCGCCTTGCCGATGCGGAAATCGGGCAGCTCGAGGAGCGGGTCGCCGGTCAGGTCCTTTTCCGAGACCGCCGCGACGTAGCCGATGACATGCGCCGCGGTCTGCCCGAACGGGTAGAAGCGCAGCAAACCCTGCTCGATCGAGACGCCGGGAAGCTCGGGGACCGCCACCTCGATGCGCGCCATCTCGTCCCAATCGAGATTTGAGCGCACGATAACCGGAATGAAGGCGTGTTGCCGCTTGGCAGCGAGTAGCGCCTTGTGACGGTCGGTCTCGCTCACGTCGATCAGGGTACCGATGGCATTGATCGTCGCTTCGATATCCGCAGTCTGCTCCGGCACGATGACGATGCGATAGTTCTGCCGGTTGTCGGCCAGCTCAATGCCGAAGCGGTCGACGATCTTGCCGCGCGGCGGCACGAGCAGCCGCAAATTGATGCGGTTCTCGTCGGCCATTACGCGGTAACGGTCTCTATCGAGGACCTGCAGCTGGTAAAGCCGTCCGGCCAGCGCCGCGGTCAGCAGCACCTGCCCGCCGCCAATAATGGCCGCCCGGCGGGTCAGTGACTTCTGCTGTTGGGTATCGCGTGGCATCGCCGGTCCCGGCTAAGCCCGGCCCGTCAGCCGGTGCCCATGACGGCGCGCTGCGCCCGCCCCAGCATGAAGGAAGCCAGCGGGAACATCGCCACCGTCAGCGCGCCGCGAATGACCGCGTCGCGGAAATCGAGAAGGCTCAGGTCCAGTACGCAATGAACACCCCACAGCCCGAGCATCGCCACCGCAGTCAGCAACGTAAAGCCGGTCCACACAAAGGGAAAGTTACGGTTGATGAAATAACGCCGATAGCTGAGCACCGCGACCCGCGTCAGCAGCAGCAGCAGCGCGTTGACCCCGATCGGCGAGCCGGCGAGCAAATCCTCGGTAATGCCGACCCCGAAGAGCGCCGCGGGCGGCAAAAGGTCGGGGCGATAGATCGTCCAATGGTAGGTCGCCATCAGCGTGAAGACCGGCGTCAGCGCAGCATAGCCGGGGATCTGCAAGGGCAGCACCGAAATCACCGCGGCCAGAAGCGTCGTTGCCACCGGCAGCAACCGCGCGGCGCCGTTATTGACACGCGGCAGCGCCGGTATGGTGAATACCTTAAGCGCCATCGTCCCTTAGCGTGAAGCCCCGTCCACCTTGGTCCGCCGGTTCGGCCGGGCGAGCATCGGCAGTGGTTGGGGCAGAGCATTCGAAAGGCCGTAATCGACAACCATCACATAACCGAGTTGCGACAATTCGACGTAAGGCTCGACCCGCGGCCCACCGGCATCGACCATCGATACCACCCCGACCGGCAAGCCGGGGGGGAATACGCCGCCCTCCCCCGACGTCACCACTCGATCGCCAACTTTCACCGAGTCCGGGGAGGGCAGATAAAGGAGGCGCGGGCGTCCGGAATTGTCGCCCGCCAGCACCGCCGCCACATGCGTGGCCTCGATCGTCACCGGAATACGCGAGTTAAGGTCGGTGATGAGCAGCACCCGCGAGGCGCGGTCGCCGACTTCGGTCAAGCGCCCCACCAGCCCTTCGCCGGTGATCGCTGCCTGGCCGCGTCCGACATGGTCTTCGGTCCCGGCGTCGATGAGGATCATGCGCATAAACGCGCCGCCCGAATTGGCGACTACCCGTGCCGTGACGTAGGAAATGGACGTTTTCGGTACAGCCTTCAGCAGACTGCGCAACTGCCGGTTCTCGGCGTCGAGGTTGAGAGCGGCCTGCTGCCACTGCAACAGCTTCGCGTTTTCGCTCTCAAGCCGCAAATTGGATTGGTAGGTGGTGACCACCATCTCGGCTCGGTCGACGACATTGCCGATGGCGTTGATCGGCCGGGCGAGGGTGTCGAGTACCGGCGCGACGCTGTCGGTCACCGTGGTGCGCAGCGAATCGAAAAGCAACTGGTCGGCCTTACCGAGAACGATGATCGCGCCCGACAGCAACACCAGGATCGGCAGCGTCGTCCGCTGGATCGTCGCACGCAGTTGGGGGGACAGGCGGATCATCGCCGCCCCTTAAACCCGCCGCCGCTATGGATTGCGTCGGCGCATGCCGCCAAAGGCGACGCTGCAGCATACGCTCGCATGGCTTCCCCTGCCCGTCACGCTTGCGGATGTCTCCGGATAAGAAACCGTCACCACATGTTGATCAACAGGTTTTTTAACGTCTTCATTTCCTCAAGTGCACGCCCCGTACCAAGCGCAACGCAGGTCAGCGGGTCGTCGGCGATCGATACCGGAAGCCCGGTGGCGTGACGCAGCACGAAGTCGAGATTGCCGAGCAGCGCACCGCCGCCGGTCAAGACGATGCCCTTGTCGACGATGTCGGCGGCGAGCTCGGGCGCGGTGTGCTCGAGCGCCACCTTCACCGCCTCGACGATCGAACCGACCGGCTCGGCGAGGCTTTCCGAAATCTGCCGCTCGCTGATGACGATTTCCTTGGGCACGCCATTCATCAAATCGCGCCCCTTGATCTCCATGACCCGGCCGTCGCCGTCCTCGGGCATACAGGCGGAGCCGATATCCTTCTTGATGCGCTCGGCGCTCGATTCGCCTACGAGGAGATTATGGTTGCGGCGGATGTAGGCGATGATCGCCTCATCCATCTTGTCGCCGCCGATCCTTACCGAGCGCGAATAAACGATGCCGCCGAGCGACAGCACGGCGACCTCGGTGGTGCCGCCGCCAATATCGACGACCATCGACCCGGTCGGCTCGGTGACCGGCAGCCCGGCGCCGATCGCCGCCGCCATCGGCTCCTCGATCAGGAAAACGCGACGCGCCCCGGCGCTTTCCGCGGATTCCTGAATGGCACGGCGCTCAACCGCGGTGGAGCCGGAAGGTACGCAAATAATGATTTGCGGGCTGGCGAAGCTGCGGCGGTTGTGAACCTTGCGGATGAAATGTTTGATCATCTCTTCCGCAACATCGAAATCGGCGATGACCCCGTCACGCAACGGCCGGATCGCCTGAATGTTACCGGGCGTGCGGCCAAGCATTTGCTTGGCTTCCTCGCCGACCGCAAGGACCTGCTTGCGTCCCTTCACCATGGCGATCGCCACGACCGAGGGCTCGTTCAAAACGATGCCCCTTCCCCTCACATAGACAAGCGTGTTCGCTGTGCCGAGGTCGATCGCCATGTCCGCCGACAGCAGGCCGAACATCTTTCCAATCATTGCCACCGCGAACCTATAGTTGCTATCGACCCGACGATCATAGCCAAATCGGCGTGAGAGGGAGAAATCATCTTGCCGATCAATGACATTATTAGCCGCCGCCGGCAACAATCATTACGATTGTTATCCGCGATCTCATGAGCGGAAAATCTGCCTTATTCGAGCTGATCCTTGCCCGGTCGGCAGGCGGCGTCCAAGCCGCCTGGTGTCGGCCGGCGGGCGCATGGCGCGAGCTTGCTTGAAAATGGTCGAGCCGCGGCGGATCGTTGCGTCCATGAAGGAGAGCGGCATTGTCAAGCGCTCGGTCCGCATCGCCGGGCACGCGACCAGCATTTCGCTGGAGGCTGCGTTCTGGCAGGCGCTTTGCGACATTGCCGCGGTACGGGGCGTGTCGCTCAACGCGCTGGTCGCGGCCATCGACGCCGGGCGCAGCGGCAATCTGTCGAGCGCGATCCGGCTTTTCGTGCTCGACAGCGCCCGCAGCGGCGAGCTGGCCAGAGCCGAGATTAGGTCGATGGGATAAGGAGGGTCAGGTGGCATCGATCGTCAACCTCAGCCGCTTCCGCAAGAACAAGAGTCGCGAGGATGCCAAGCAGCGCGCCGCGGAAAACCGCGCGCGGCACGGCCGCACCAAGGCCGAACGCCGCGGCGAAGAGGAGGCGAAGCGGAGATTGAACGAGCTGCTCGACGGCAAGAAATTGGATTAGAGGCTTGCGAGCGCCGCCTCGTAGGCGGCGCGGGTCGCGGCGTCGAAGCACACGAAGATGACAGTCTCGGGCAGGCTGTCGCCAGCGAGGCGATCGGCCACTGTCGCGACCGCGATCGCCGCCGCCGGCTCGCGCGGAAAGCCATAAATTCCGGTCGAGATCGCCGGAAAGGCGACGCTGACGAACATATGGGCGCGCGCCAATCCGAGGCAGGCGCGGTAGCATGACGCCAGCGTCTCACCCTCACCCGCCCCGCCGCCGCGCCACACCGGGCCGACGGTATGGATGACGTGGCGAGCCGGCAGGCGATAGCCGCCGGTCAGCTTCGCATCGCCCGGCTCGCAGCCGCCGAGCGTGCGGCATTCGGCAAGTAGCTCCGGGCCGGCGGCGCGGTGGATCGCCCCATCGACTCCACTGCCGCCCAGCAGGCTCGAATTTGCCGCGTTGACGATGGCGTCGACGGCAAGACGCGTGATGTCGCCGTCATCCAGACGGATGCGCGGATGGCGGGTCGCGGTGGAAGCCATGGGCGCGATTGTATCAGCAAAAAGCGGGAACCGGGTGGACCCCGTTCCCGCTCGTTGCTTTCGACCCCGCCGGTGCGGCCGGGCCGCCGTCTTATTGCTCGCCAGCGCTATGCCACCCGCGCGCGCCGGCGATCTTCGATCGCCATCGGGTGGAAGCCCGCACGCACCGACGCTTCTACCGCCACTCGGCGCGGCGTCGGGCGGGACATCGCCACCTCCGCCTGGCGGTCGGGAACGATGCCCATCAGCCGGCGCAGCGCCTCGCGGCCGCGTGACAGGCGGGAGCGCACGGTGCCGACGGGCACGCCGATTACGTCGGCGACCGCCTCGTAGCGCATGCCTTCGAGGCCGACGAGCAAGATCACGGTGCGCTGCTCTTCGGGAAGACGCGCCAGAGCGCGGTCAAGATCGCGCAGTTCAAGGCGCTTCCCTTGGTCCGCCGATTTAGTCAGCGAGGGTTCGGTCTCGCTGATCGAGACCGCGGCGCCCTCGCGCACGGCGCGACGGACCTGGTTGACGTATTGATTGTGCAGGATCGTGAAGAGCCACGCGCGGAGGTCGGTACCCTCCTTCCAAAGATGCAATTTGGCAAGCCCGCGCACTAGGCAATCCTGGACGAGGTCGTCGGCTGCAACAATGTCGCGAGTCAGCGCGCGAGCGTATCGACGCAGGCGCGGTATTTCGGCTTCAATCCGTTCCCGGAGGTCGGCCATTCGGCTTCTCCTGTTTTTGCGATCGGTCATTCCCGATCCGGAGCAAGCGGAATCTAGCGATCGCCGGCAACCCAATGATGACAAGCACGCGTCTTTTTGTAAGTAATTGTAACCGAACGTATCCGCGACTAGAGTGCGCAACAACCGTCGTTTCTTTCCTTCCAAGTTGCTCTGCCCGGTAACGTACAGATGAGCGAAAGCGGTCACATCCTGGTGGTTGACGATCAGCAGGAGATTTGTGATCTCGTCCGCGAATACCTATCGGACGAAGGTTTTCGCGTTTCGACCGCCAATGACGGTGCCGGCATGCGCGAGACTATCGCGCGCGAGCCGATCGAATTGGTCATCCTCGACCTGGTGCTGCGCGGCGAGGACGGGCTGCAGCTGGCGCGGGAACTGCGCAACGGGTCCGATATCGGCATCATCATGCTGACCGGTCGCGGCGAGACGGTCGACCGGATCATCGGCCTCGAAATGGGCGCCGACGATTATCTGTCAAAGCCGTTTCACCTGCGCGAATTGCTAGCGCGAGTGCGCAGCGTGCTGCGCCGCGGATCGTCGCGCGGCGGCGCCGGCAACGAGTCCGACGCGCAACGGGCGCACGTCAAGTTCGCCGGCTGGTCGCTCGACCTGGCCAGCCGCGAGTTGACCTCGCCGTCCGGGGAAGATGTACGCCTGACCACCGGCGAGTTCGAACTGCTCGCCGCCTTTGTCAACCACGCCAATCAGGTGCTGTCGCGCGACCGGCTGCTCGACCTGTCGCGCCATCGTGAGGCGGGGCCGTTCGACCGCACGATCGACGTCCAGGTCGGCCGCTTGCGCCGCAAGCTAGAGGACGACCCCAAGAACCCGACCATGATCAAGACCGTGCGCGGCGGCGGCTATATCTTCACTCCGCCGGTCGAGAGCGAGTAGCCCTCACACCGTCAGATAGGTCCGTACCTCGGCTTCATCCATCTCGCTGCCGCGGCCGGCAAGGACGACCTCGCCACGCTCGATGACGACATAAGCCGAAGCGAGGTCGCGGGCGAATTCGAAATACTGCTCGACCAAGAGGATCGCCATGTCGCCGCGCGCGACAAGGCTTTCGATGACGCGCCCGATATCCTTGATGATCGACGGCTGGATACCCTCGGTCGGCTCGTCGAGGATCAGGAGGCGCGGCTTCATGACCAGCGCCCGAGCGATCGCCAGCTGCTGCTGCTGCCCGCCCGAGAGATCGCCGCCTTGCCGCCCCAGCATGTCCTTCAGCACCGGAAACAATGTATAAATCTCGTCGGGGATGCGCCGCTCGCGATGCGGCAGGATCGCGAACCCGGTCTCGAGATTTTCCCGCACTGTGAGGCGCGGGAAGATTTCACGCCCCTGCGGCACGAGCGCAAGCCCGGCCCGCGCCCGGTCGTAAGGCGCCAGCCTGGCAATGTCCGTTCCTTCCCAGCGGATTTGTCCGGCGCCGATCGGCTGCAGCCCGAAAATCGCCCGCAGCAGGCTGGTCTTGCCGACGCCGTTGCGGCCGAGGATGCAGGTAGCCTCGCCCTTTTTCGCCGTCAGCGACACACGACGCAGCGCCTGGCTCGCGCCATAGAAAAGATCGACACCCTCGACTTCGAGCATGACCTAGCGCCCGAGATAGACTTCGATGACACGCGGGTCGCTCTGGATCGCGTCGATCGACCCTTCCGCCAGCACCGAGCCTTCGTGCAGCACGGTGACCTTGACCCCGAGCGCACGGACAAACGCCATGTCGTGCTCGACGACGACGACGCTGCGCGTGCGGTTGATCTCACGCAAAAGCTCGGCGGTCTCCTCGGTCTCGGCGTCGCTCATCCCAGCGACCGGCTCGTCGACCAGGAGCAGCTGCGGCTCCTGCGCGAGCAGCATGCCGATTTCCAGCCATTGCTTCTGGCCGTGCGACAAATCGGCGGCCGGCCGGTCGCGGTGTTCGGTGAGGCGGATCGTCGTCAGCAGCTCGTCGAGCCGCGTCCGCTCGGCCGGCGTCTCCGTTGCCCACAACGCGAAGCGCGGGTTGCGGTCGCCGGCCAGCGACAGCAGCAGGTTGTCGTGCACCGACAACGGCTCGAACACCGTCGGGCGCTGGAATTTGCGGCCGATGCCGAGCCGCGCGATCGCCGGCTCATCGAGCCGCGTCAGGTCGATATCGTCGCCGAACACGACGCGCCCGCTATCGGGCCGGGTGCGGCCGGTGATGACGTCCATCATTGTCGTCTTGCCAGCGCCATTGGGGCCGATCACCGCGCGCATCTCGCCCGGTTCGAGGACAAGCGACAATTCGTTCAGCGCCTTGAACCCGTCGAACGACATGGTGACGCCGTCGAGATAGAGCAGCGAATTGCCGCTGAGCGCTTCGCCAATTTGGGCCGCCTCGCTCATCCGGCGATCTCCCGCGCCGCCGATTTCGCCGCGGCCGCGCCCGGCTCGGCCTCGGCCCGGGCCTTGGGGGATCGCGCCGCGAAAAGACCGATGATGCCGCGCGGCAGCAACAAGGTGACAAGGATGAAGAGCCCGCCGATCGCAAACAGCCAGATCTCGGGGAGCGCGCTCGTCAGCCAGGTCTTGCCGAGATTGACGAGGACCGCGCCGAGGATCGCGCCGGTCAGCGTGCCGCGCCCGCCGACCGCGACCCAGATCACCGCCTCGATCGAATTGCCGGGCGCGAATTCGGACGGGTTGATGATGCCAACCTGCGGCACGTAGAGCGCGCCGCCGATCCCGGCGATCATTGCCGACACCACCCACACCACAAGCTTGTAGGATTCCGGACGATAACCAAGAAACCGCGTGCGCGGCTCGGCATCGCGCACCGCGATCAGCACCTTTCCGAAGCGCGAGCGCGTCATCGCCCGGGCGACGAGAAAAGCGCCCGATAACACCGCCGCCGTGATGACCATCAACCCGGCCGATGTCGTCTCACTGTTCAAGGGCACGCCGGCAATGTCCTTGAAATCGGTCATCCCATTATTGCCGCCGAACCCCATGTCGTTGCGGAAGAAGGCGAGCATCAGCGCGTAGGTCAGCGCCTGGGTGATAATCGACAGATAGACGCCCGAGACCCGCGAGCGGAACGCGAACCAGCCGAAGGCCAACGCCAGTAGTGCCGGCACCAGCATCGTCATCGGCAGCGCGAACCAGAAATGATTAAACCCCTGCCAGTACCAGGGGAGTTCCTTCCAGCCGATAAACACCATGAAATCGGGGAGGATCGGGTTGGCGTAGACACCGCGCCCGCCGATCTCGCGCATCAGGTACATGCCCATGCAGTACCCGCCGAGCGCGAAGAACGCGCCGTGGCCCAGGGTCAGAATGCCGGCATAGCCCCACACGAGGTCGATCGCCAGCGCGAGGATCGCGTAGCACAGATACTTGCCGATCAGCGAGACCACGAAACCGGGGACATGCGCCGCGCTGGCCTCGGGGGTCAGCAGATTGAGCGCCGCCAGCAACAGCGCCCCACCAAGGATGCAGCAAAGCGTGATGGTCGTGAGCTTGTCGCGCAGCATCACGCCTCCGCCACTCGGCCTTTGAGCGGGAAGAGCCCGCGCGGCCGGCGCTGGATGAAGAGGACAAGGAACACGAGCACCAGTATCTTGCCGAGCACCGCACCGGCGAACGGCTCGACGAACTTGTCGATGACGCCAAGGATCATCGCGCCGAGGAGCGTGCCCCACAGATTGCCGACGCCGCCCACGACCACGACGATAAAGCTGTCGATGATGTAGTTCTGGCCGAGATTGGGGCTGACATTATCGATCTGGCTGAGCGCTACCCCGGCCATGCCGGCGATCCCCGAACCGAGGCCGAAGGTCAGCGCGTCGATAAGCGGCGTGCGGATGCCCATCGCCGCCGCCATGCGGCGGTTCTGCGTCACCGCGCGGATGCTGCGGCCGAGCCCGCCCCAGCGCAGCGCCGCCATCAAGGCGCCCAGCACCAGGAGCGCGAAGAGGATGATCCATAGCCGGTTTACGGTCAGCGTCAGCCCGCCCAGCTGCAGCGCGCCGCTCATCCAGCCGGGCGACGACACATCCTGGTTGGTCGGCCCGAAGATGCTGCGCACCGCCTGCTGCAAGATGAGGCTCAGCCCCCAGGTGGCGAGCAGCGTCTCGAGCGGGCGGCCATAGAGGAAGCGGATCAAGCTGCGTTCGATGACGACGCCCAGCGCCGCCGCCACGAGAAAAGCGGCCGGCACCGCGATCAAGAGGCCGAAGGGCTCCAGCGCCGGCGCCAGGGCCAAGATCAGCCGCTGCACGACAAAGGTCGTGTAGGCGCCGACCATGACGATCTCGCCATGCGCCATGTTGATGACGCCCATCACCCCGAAGGTGATCGCGAGGCCGGTCGCTGCGAGCAGCAGCACCGCGCCGAGGCTGATCCCGTAATAGATATTCTCGGCGAGGCTCCAGAGTTGCAGCGTATGGTCGATCTCGGTGATCGCCGACGACAGCGCAGCGGCCACCGCGGGCGGTTGACCCTGCAGCGCGGCGAGCAGACTGCGCGTCTGCAGATCGGCGCGGGCGGCCAGCTCGTGCACAGCCGCGATGCGGTCGGCGTCCGAGCCGGCGTTCGATTTGAGCAGCGAGGCCGCCTTCGCCTCGCGCAACACACGCAGCGTCTGCGGGTCGCGCTCCTGGGCGAGCGCCTTATCGAGCAACGCGAGCGCGCCCGGGTCGGCCGATTGATACAGTGCTTCCGCCGCCTTGAAGCGTGCCGCCGGCTGCGGCGAAAATAGGTCCAGCGCACCTTCGGCGGTTTCGATCGCGCCGCGCACCGTGTCGCTGGCGATAACCTTGCGCAGATTGACCGGCGCCGGCGCCTCGACGGGATCGCCGGTGCGTGCGTCGACAAACCCCTTGTCGGTCTTGATGAAGAGCGGCGTGTCGGGGCGCGGCCATTTCCATGCATAGAGCCTGCTGTCGCGCAGCGCGTCGATGACCGGCGCGGCGCGCGGGCTGCCCGACACTGCGAGCGCCAGCACCCCGCGCGCCTCGACATCCGCCATCGTCGCGGAAATGTCGGCGAACGGATCAGGCTGGGCACTGTCATCAGCGCGGGCCGCACCGCACAGCGCCAGCAGGCAGAGCATCCACGCCGCGACAATAGAACCGCGCGGGAGGGCGCGGCGGCGACCCTCCCGCGGAGCCAGACCCATCCCGGCTAGGCCTTTTTCGGGGCGCCGCCGAGGCACTTTCCGGCGACGACATCGTAGCTGCCGCATGACATTGGCGGCAGCCAGTCGCCGATCAGGTTCTTGCTCTCCGGCAGGTACGGCGACCAGGGCTGGGCGACGACCGTTCCTCCGGTCTGCCACACCACGTTGAACATCCCGTCGGCCTGCACCTCGCCGATCAGCACCGGCTTGGTGAGGTGGTGGTTCGGCATCATCGCCGCATAGTCGCCGGAGAGGTTCGGATAGGTAACGCCGATCATTGCATCGATCACCGCGTCATGGTCAATGGTGCCGGCCTTTTCGACCGCCTTCACCCACATGTTGAAACCGATGTAGTGGGCTTCCATCGGATCGTTGAACACCCGCTTGTCGTCGTTGGCGGCTTTCTTGAAAGCGGCGACGACCTCCTTGTTGAGCGGGGTGTCGACGCTCTGGAAGTAGTTCCACGCGGCGAGATGGCCGACCAGCGGCTTGGTGTCGATGCCAGCGAGTTCCTGCTCGCCGACACTGAACGCCACGACCGGGATGTCGGTCGCCTTGATCCCCTGGTTGCCCAGCTCCTTGTAGAACGGCACGTTGGCGTCGCCGTTGATCGTCGACACCACCGCGGTCTTCTTGCCGGCCGAGCCGAAGGCCTTGATCTTGGCGACCTCCGCCTGCCAGTCGGAATAACCGAACGGCGTATAATTGATCATCATGTCGGCCGGCGCGACGCCCTTTGACTTCAAATAGGCTTCGAGGATCTTGTTGGTCGTGCGCGGATAGACGTAGTCCGTGCCCTCGAGCACCCAGCGCTTCACATTGACCTGGTTCATCAGGTAATCGACGGCCGGGATGGCCTGCTGGTTCGGCGCCGCGCCGGTGTAGAACACGTTGCGGCTGCACTCCTGGCCCTCGTACTGCACCGGGTAAAGGAGGATGCCGTTCAGCTGCTCGAAGACCGGCAGCACCGATTTGCGCGACACCGAGGTCCAGCAGCCGAACACCGCCGCCACCTTGTCGACCGACAGCAGCTGCTTGGCCTTTTCGGCAAAGAGCGGCCAGTTGGACGCGGGATCGACGACCACCGCTTCGAGCTTCTGGCCCAGCACGCCCCCCTTGGCGTTCTGCTGGGCGATCAGCATCAGCATGACATCCTTGAGCGGCGATTCACTGATCGCCATCGTGCCCGACAGCGAATGCAGGATGCCGACCTTGATCGTTCCGCCCGCGGCCGGCGCATCGGCGGCCTTGGCTTCGGGAATGATGTTGGGCAGCACCCCAAGCCCGGCGGTGACGGCTACCCCCGCGCCGAGCTGCGCGAGCCGGCGGCGGTCAATGACAAATCCTTCGGATGACATGGAGCTCTCCCCTATATGTTCGGATGGCCACGGCGGGGGCCGCGCCGGAGGGGGAGGAGCAAGATCGAGGCCAAGCGGACTCACGCCAATGTGAACGAGCGAATTTTGCATATTTCTTGTGCATGCCCATTTGCGCGGCCGACTTTGATTAGATTTTAGGCAAGCCCGGCTAGCCACCGGCCTGCCGCGGTTTCGTCGTTGCGACATTGCGCTTAACAGGCTTTGGCCCCCGTGCGAGGCTGCCCCCGATGCCCGCCGCGCGGAGATGACGATGGAAGACAGCGACGCGGTGCTCGCCGCCAATCTTCAATTCTATCAGGCATTCACGACGCGCGATGTCGCGGCAATGGACCGGCTGTGGGTGCAACGCGCGCCGGTGGCTTGCGTGCATCCCGGTTGGCCGCCGCTCGCCGACCGCGACTCGGTGATGGAAAGCTGGCGCGGCATCTTGTCCAACCCGGATTCGCCGCGCATCGCTTGCTACGACGAGCGGGTGTTCCTCTACGGCGAGACCGCGCTCGTGGTCTGCGAGGAAGAGCTTGAGGGCGGCACGCTCATCGCCAGCAACTGGTTCGTGCGCGAGGACGGCGAGTGGCGCATGGCGCACCACCAGGCTGGACAACTTGTCGCCCGCCGCGCCGCCGCACCAAGCCGTCCGCCGCCGGGACGGATGAATTAGCGGGTTCCCTATTCAATTCAACCGGCGATAGCCCCGGAACCGGTCGCGCTTTCGAAGTGCTTCGGCGGCCTGCACGGCCTCCACCGCCTGGCGCACCTCGCTCAAGCGACCCGCGCTCTCGCCATCGAGCCTGCCGTCCCAGCGCTCGGGGCGGAAGCGGCGCTGAAAGGCGATGAGCGGCGGCGTCACATTGCCCGGCTCGACCTGATATCCGATGCGCGCCAGATCGCTCAGCGCGGCCGCGCGCTCGACGATGCCGACCCCGCGGCCGCGGCGCCGCCGAAGCTCCGCGGCCGGCTCGGGCCACAGACCGATCCCGGCGCGTGCCAGGCGGTGCCACTCGAACAGTTCGCCGGGATCTGTCTTGCGCGTCGGCGCGATGTCGGAATGGCCGACGATGCGATGCGCCGGAATTCCGCGACGTGCCAGAATGTCGCGGCACAGCGCCTCGACTGCCTGCATCTGCCCCCCGGGAAATGGGCGATAGCCCCATTCGTGCCCGGGATTGACGATCTCGACGCCGATCGAAACGGTGTTCAGCGTGGTTTCGCCAAGCCAGAACGAGACCCCGGCATGCCAGGCGCGTCGTTCCTCCGGCACCAGCCGCCAAATGGCACCGTCTTCTTCCACCACGTAGTGCGCGCTGACCTTGGCGGCTGGGTCGCACAGCCGGTCGAGCGCCGCTGCCGCACTCTGCATGCCGGTGTAGTGCAGCACCAGCATGTCGATGCGCGGCGACCCGGCGCCAAGCGACTCAGCCAAGTCGCCGCGACTGTCATGGTTGGGCGACGGCCGCTCGCGGATGTCGAGCCCAGTCATGCGCGCGACGCAGCCGTTCCTTTGACGAGCCGGTCATGCGCGGCGTTGATCCGCGCAATTCGCGCGGTCGCGAGCGCTAGGCACTCTGGCGGCAGCCCTTGCGCGATGAGCATGTCGGGATGCGTCTCGCGCACCAGTCGGTGATAGGCGACGCGGATTTCCGCCGCCGAGGCGTCGGCGCCGACCCCGAGAACCGCATGCGGGTCCTCCGGCTCCGCATGCGGGGACCCGGCATGCGTCGCCCGGATGCGCGCGTAGTCGGCCGCGCTGAAACCGAAGAGCCGCGCCACCTCGCGCAAATAAGCATCTTCCGCAGCGGACAGCGCGCCATCGGCCAGCGCAATATGGAAAAGGCCGCCGAGCAGGTCCTCGAGCACCGCCTTGTCGTCCGCGAACGCCTTGCCGACCTGACGCGCATAGCTTTCGAAGCCGTGCGCGCTGCGCCGCGCGAGGTCGAAGATCGTGCGCATATGCGCTTCCTCGCCCGGCGGCACGCTGAACACCTCGTTGAATGCGGCGACCTCGTCACGCGTGACCTCGCCATCGGCCTTCGCCATCTTGGCGCCGAGGGCAATGACCGCGATCGTGAAGGTGACGCGTCGGCGCGGGTCGCCATGTCCGTTATCGGCTGGCTTGCCGTCGGAATCGGTGGTCGCGTGGTGCCAGTGCGGAAGACGCTCGCCAATCCGCGCAAGCAGATGATCAATCGGCCCGCCAAACGACAGATGGCGGGCTCCGACGAGAATGCGGCCGACGACGCTCATGCCGTCCATATACGACGCTTTGCCGCTCCGGTCGATTGCGCCGCCGGTATTGGAGCTTCCCTCCAACCGCGGGTTCTCCACGGCGGCAACGGCGGCACCGAAGGTTTAAAGGATGCGCGGTTTGCCCGGTGCGGCCGCACAGACCATTGCAATAGCCCGCATCTCGGCTAGTGTGCGGCAACTTCGTGGAGATCGACGCTGATGCGCAAATGGCTGCCGCCGCAGCTTGTGTGGTTCTCGCTGCTGATCGTCCTCGCACCGATCGCGGCATGGCCGCAGTCGACGCCGGTTGCCCCGTCGGCGCCGGCCGCTGCGGCGCCCGCCAAGAGCAGCGTCTACGAGCAGCTCAATCTGTTCGGCGAGGCGTTCGAGCGGATCCGCCAGGATGCGGTCGAGCCGGTCGGCGACCAGAAGCTGATCGAAACCGCGATCGCCGGCATGCTGGGCAGCCTCGATCCGAATTGCGCCTATTTGAGCGAGGACGAATACAAAGCGCAGCAGCGCCCGGTCGATCAGACGACCGGTTCGGTCGGGCTGGTCGTAACCATCGACAACGGCGCGCTCAAGGTCGTGTCCCCGCGCGACGGCTCGCCGGCGGCGGATGCCGGGATCAAGCCGGGCGAGACCATCCTCGAAATCGACAAGCAGCCGGTCTTCGACCTGACCCTGCCGCAGATCGAGGCGCAGTTGCACGGCGGTGTCGACAGCGAGGTGACGCTGACCTTTCGCGGCGACGACAGCAAACCGCATGACGTCAAGCTGAAGCGTGTCGCCGACAAATGGTCGACCGTCACTTCGCGCCTGGAAGACAACGATATCGGCTATGTCCGCGTCGCCGGGTTTGACGACGAGACTCAGGCTGCGCTCACCGCCGCGGTCCAGACCCTGGCGCAGCAGGCCGACAACAAGCTGATCGGCTACGTCATCGACCTGCGCAACGATCCCGGCGGTAATTTCGACGTCGCGGTGCAGGCGGCCGACGACTTCATCGACAAGGGCGACATCGCCCTCATCAAGGGCCGTAAGGGCGAGGACATGAAGCACATTGCCGCGACCCCGGGCGACATCGCCAATGGGCTGCCGCTTGTCGCGCTCGTCAACGGCGGCACCGCCAACGAGGCCGAACTTGTCGCCGGCGCGCTGCAGGATAATCACCGCGCCGTGCTGATCGGCACCAAGACCTTTGGCGAGAGTGCGATCGAGACGCTAATCCCGCTGAACGGCAACGGCGCGATCAAGCTGACCACCGCACGATTCGAGACGCCGAGCGGCCATGCGATCCAGGGCAAGGGGCTGGACCCCGACGTCGTCGTCGCCCCGGTCAAGCTCGAGCGCATTGCGCAGGGCTTTGGCCGGCGCGAGGCCGACCTGCCGGGCGCGTTGAAGAATACCGATCCGGTATCCGCCCCGTCCGCCTCTACCACTCAGCCGGCTGCGCCGCCCCAGGTGCCCGGGACCAACCCGGCGAGCCCGGCGCCGAAACCCGGCGCGACCGGAACGACCCCGTCGCCCGACGCGAACGCCGCGCCGGCCGAGAATCACGACACGCGCTCCTCGGTCGCCACCGGCGAACTCGGCGGCTCGCAAGACGAGCAGCTGACCCAGGCGCTCGATATGCTGCGCGGCCTCAAGATGGCTGCCGCCCGCAACGGCCAGTAATTCATCCCGCCCCGGTCTGACGGGGGTCGATTGATAGCTTGTCCTATTCGTGGATCGCCGACTCAAGTCTGGCCAAAGCGACACGGGGGATCATCTCATGCGCATCCTTGTCCTCGGCGCCGGCGCGGTCGGCGGGTATTTCGGCGGCCGTTTGGCCGAGGCCGGCCGCGATGTGACCTTTCTCGTCCGTCCTGCTCGGGCGGCGCGGCTCGAAGAGCGCGGCCTCGTCGTGACCAGCCCGCTCGGCGACTTCACGGTCAAGCCGCAACTCGCCACGGCCGACACGCTCGCCGGAGCCTACGATCTGGCCATCCTGACGGCGAAACATTACGACCTCGACCAAGCGATCGCGGCGATCCGCCCGGCGGTGGGCGCCGGCACGGCGATTCTGCCGCTGCTCAACGGCCTTACCCATCTCGACCGACTCGCCGATGCGTTTGGCGCCGAGGCGATCTTGGGCGGCGTTGCCTATGTCGGCGCGAGCCTGCAGCCCGACGGCGGCATCCGCCACCACAACCGGCTCTCGGGGATCGCTTTTGGCGAGCGAGCGGGCGGAGTCAGCAACCGGACAAAAGCGATCAGCGCCGAGTTCGACGGCAGCAAGGTCTCCGCCCCGCCGAGCGAAAACGTAATGCGCGATATGTGGGAAAAGTTCGTGATGATCACGACGATGGCCGGCATGAACTGCCTGATGCGCGGCACGATCGGCGAGATCGCCGGCACGCAAGACGGCGCGGCGCTGATGCTTGAGTTGTTCGCCGAGAACCAGGCTGTCGCCAAGGCCGCGGGGTATCCGTTGCGCCAGGGTTACATTGACCAGATCGGCGCGATGCTTACCGAGAAGGGCGGCGTCAACAATGCCTCGATGCACCATGACTTGGCGCACGGCTCGCGCACCGAGGGTGAGTATATTATCGGCGACATGCGCCGGCGCGCCGGCGCGCTTGGTGTCACCACCCCGCTCCTGCGTGCAGCCTGGGCGCACCTCCAGGTGTACGAGAACCGGCGCGCTTCGAGCTAACCCGCAAGCCGCGCGTTCGCCGGCGCTGTGCAGCAGCATCGACATCGGCACCAGGCTCAGCGCCTGCGCGATCCCCGCCATCACCAGCGCGACCCGGGTCGATCGCCACCTGTCCTGAGCACGTTTCCGATGGCGATATCAACGGGCCTTTTATCTGGCATGCGATACGCGCCTACCAGTTGCGGGCAAGCGATCCCATCTATTGGCGCAAATCCCCTCTAGCGGGAATCGCCATGATCGAGTTTCGTCCCTTCGCCGGCCTCGGCGGCGCCAATCACGGCTGGCTCGACACCCGGCATCATTTCTCCTTTGCCGACTACCGCGACCCCGAGCGGGTCCACTGGGGCCGGCTGCGCGTGTGGAACGACGACCTCATCGCTCCCGGTACCGGGTTCGAGCCGCATCCGCACCAGGATATGGAGATCATTACCTATGTGCGCGAAGGCGCGATCACCCACCAGGACAGCCTCGGCAATACCGGACGCACCGTGGCGGGCGACGTCCAGGTGATGAGCGCCGGCACCGGCATCCGGCACGCCGAATACAATCGCGAAATCGTGCCGACCCGGCTTTTCCAGATCTGGATCATCCCCGACGCCAAGGGCGGCGCACCTTCCTGGGACACACGACCCTTTCCCAAATCCGACCGCACCGGCGGCTTCGTGACCTTGGCGAGCGGGCTCCAAGGCGATGATGGCGCTCTGTCGATCCGTGCCTCGGCGCGGGTGCTGGGCGCGACCCTTAAAGCCGGGCAGCAGGCCCAATACCGCCTCGCCGCCGGTCGCCGTGCCTATCTCGTGCCGGCAGCGGGCAAGGTTGAGGTGAACGGCATCGCGGCGGAGACCGGCGACGGCCTGGCGATCGAGGACGAACGCGTGCTGCACGTCACCGCTAGCGAGGATTCCGAGCTGGTGCTGGTGGATACGGTCTAACCATCATCGCCGTCCCGGCAAAAGCATGGGACCCCCGGCATTCGCCGGGGCGATGCCGCCGACCCCACTTGCGCCGTCGCGCATTAGCATCGAACAATAAACAAAACTCAGGGGAGAAATGCCATGGCCGAAGCCGTGCTCGATGCAGCCGTTCCCGTCGCCACCATCGCCGCGCGGATGGATCGGCTGCCGCCGTCCTGGTACATGCGGCGGTTCATCGTGCTGTTGGCGCTGGGCGCGTTTTTCGACGTCTTCGACAACGGCCTGATCTCGTTCATCGCCCCTGGTCTCTACAAAGCCGGGATCATGGTGCCGACGACGCAGGCCTTCTTCGACGTCCACGGCTATGCCAGCCTCATCTCCGCGACGTTTGTCGGCATGTTCATCGGCACGCAGGCGCTTTCGCCGCTCTGCGATCACTTCGGACGCCGCACGGTCTTCACCTTTGCGCTCTGCTGGTACTCGATCTGCACTTTCATCATGGCGCTGCAATCGACCGATGTCGGGCTGGTGTTCTGGCGCCTCTTATGCGGGATTGGGATCGGCGTCGAATTCGTGACGATCGACACCTACCTCTCGGAGCTTGTGCCGATGGAGCGGCGCGGCAAGGCGTTTGCCTTCACCTCGCTGATCGGCACGACCGCCTATCCGATCACCGCGTTTCTCGCCTGGGCCTTTGTCCCCTACGCGCCGCTCGGGGTCGACGGCTGGCGCTGGGTCCCGATCATCGCCGCGGTCGGCGCGATCGTCGCCTGGCTGCTGCGGCTGGGCCTGCCGGAATCGCCGCGCTGGCTCGCCCAGCACGGCAGGATAGAGGAAGCCGAACGGATTATCCGGATGATCGAGGCGCGGGTCGAAGCCGGCACCGGCCAGCCGCTGCCCCCACCCAGCACCTTGCGCGACGAGGTGGAGATCGGCAAAGGCGCGTTCCGCGAGATGTTCCGGCCGCCCTATACCCAGCGCACGATCATGCTGATCATCTTCCAGTTGCTACAGACGGTCGGTTATTACGGCTTTACCAGCTGGGTCCCGACCTTGCTCCTGGCGCAAGGCATCAACGTCACCAAGTCGCTCGCCTACACGATCATCATCGCGGCGGCGAACCCGCTCGGCTCGCTCGCCGCGACTCAGTTCGCCGACAAATGCGAGCGCAAATGGCAGCTCGCGATCTCGGCGCTGGGAATCGCCGGCTTCGGGCTACTCTTTGCCCAGATGACCTCGGCGCCGGGCATCATGACGATCGGCGTCTGCATCGCCTTCTGCAACACGGTGCTGGCCTACTCGCTGCACGCCTACCAGTCCGAGCTCTACCCGACGCGGATCCGGGCGCGCGCCGTCGGCTTCACCTATGGCTGGAGCCGGTTCAGCACGATCTTCATCGGCTTCATGATCGCGTTCTGCCTGCGCAATTACGGCAGTATGGGCGTCTTCGTGTTCATCGCGGCATCGATGGTGGCCGTGTTCTTCATCATCGCGATCATGGGGCCGCGCACCACGGGCCTACGGCTGGAGGCGATCTCACGCTGATCTCGGCCGTCATTGCGAGGAGCGCAGCGACGAAGCAATCTCCTTCCGCCTTGGCCCCTTACGGCAGGAGATTGACGCGGCGCCTCGCGATGACGAAAGCCGCGGCTACTGCGCTACCCAGCCGCCGTCGATCGACAGCGCTGCACCGGTCATCGTCGATGCCGTGTCGCTGCACAGAAAGACCGCGAGCCCGCCGATCTTCTCCGGGGTCGTGTATTGCAGCATCGGCTGCTTCTCGCGCAGCAGATCGTCGTGGGCCTGCTGATAGGGGATGCCCTGCGCCGCGGCGCGCGCTTCGATCTGCTTTTTCACCAGCGCGGTCAGCACCCAGCCGGGGCAGATCGCATTACAGGTGACGCCGGCATTCGCCGCTTCGATCGCGACGACCTTGGTCATTCCGATAAGGCCATGCTTGGCGGTGACATACGCCGCTTTCTCGCCACTCGCGACGAGCCCGTGCGCCGAGGCGATATTGATGATCCGCCCCCAGCCTTTTGCCGTCATGTGCGGCAGCGCCGCCTTCGCGGCGTGAAACGCGGCCGAAAGATTGATCGCGATAATGGTGTCCCAGCGCTCTTCCGGGAAATCGACCACAGGCGCGACGTGTTGAATGCCGGCGTTGTTGACCAGGATGTCGACCCCGCCCAACTCGTCGACCGCCGCCTTGACCATGCCGCGGATATCGGCCGGCTTGGACATGTCGGCCGGCGAATAGGCGACCCGCACCCGATGCTCGTCGCCAAGCCGTTTGGCGAGTGCGGCGATTTCAGCCGGTTCGCCAAAGCCGTTGAGCATGACGTCGCACCCCTCGGCGGCCAGCGCCGCGGCGATGCCGAGGCCGATCCCACTGGTCGAGCCGGTGACGACTGCCGTTTTGCCCTGCAACATGAAATGCGTCCTCCTGGCGGAAGACTTACTCCCGCGCCGGGATGCGGCGCAATGCGATCGGTTCGGCAAAGCCCTTGACGCGCGCCCGCTCGCCCTTGGCGCCGAGCACGGCAAGCCGCTCGGCAATACCGGGCTCGCCGGCCATCGTCTCCGACAGCACGATGTCGCCACCGACGCTCTGCCCCTGCAGCCGCGCCGCGAGGTTGACGGTGCTGCCGAAATAATCGAGCCGATCGTTTAACGTCACCGCGATGCACGCGCCGCTGTGCAGCCCGATCTTGACGAGGATCGCGACGCCCGCGCCAGTCTCTGCCGCTAGATCGCGGTTGAACGCGCCGATGTCTTCGCGGATCGTGAGCGCCGCGTCGAGCGCTTTTGTCGGATCGGTGAAGGCCGCCATCACCGCGTCGCCGATCGTTTTGACCACCGCGCCGTCATGCTCGCGGACCGCCCGCGTCAGCACCGCGTAATGCTCGCGCACAAAGCCATAGGCGCGCGCGTCGCCGACCCGGTTGTAGAGATCGGTCGAGCCCTTGATGTCGGTGAACAGAAAGGCGATCCGACCGATCGCCACCTGGTCGCCCGGGCGCAGCACCGCATCGGCGAAGAGGTCGCGGAATGCCTGCATCGTCGTCGCCTCGTGCGCGGTCAGCGCATCCTGCGCCCAGCGCCGGTCCTCGATCGCGAGGATGCGTGGCCGGGCATCATCATTGCGGACGACGACCGCGCCCGCCTCGCCAGGCTCACCCAGAATGGGGTCGCCCTCGGTCAGCGCGATCTCGGGAATGCGCCGGTCGCTGACGGCGAATTCGACACTGCCGCCAGGCTCGACAGTGCGCGCCCGATAGAGCCCGTCGGGCAAGTCAGCGGCGATCACCGCCCGCTCTCCCGGTCCGACGCGTTGCTGCACCTTGACGTGCTCGCTGAGGAGCGGGCTCGCCAGGCAATAGCTGCCGGCGCCCAACTCCCGCACCGAGGCCGCAGGTTCGAACGTGACCTCGATATTGCGGGTGAAGTCGCGCTCGTAATCGATGTTGCACGACGGGCAATGCGCGCCTTGCGGCAGCTGATCGAGGCTCGTCGCGGTGAGCTTGGCGCCACGGCATTGCGGGCAGACGAGGTCCCAGCGCAAGGTCAGGAGGCCCTCGCGCACCGCTGCGAGGCAGGTCTCGATCGCCAGGCGCGGCGCCAGCTGCCAACGGCGCGCCAGCGCGCGCGGCCGCATGCGCTCGAGCTCGGTGTCGGGCGCGCCGAGCAAATGATCGGCGAGCTTGGGCGCCGCCGTGTGGCCGCGCTCAGCAAGCCCCTGCGCCTGCGCGGTGACACGGCTCCGCACGGTTGGCGCGACCGGCGTCGCATGGGTGAACTCGGGCGGCAGGTTCATCTCGGCAAAGCGCGCGGCCTCGCGGAAATGCCGGTCCATGATCTTGTCGGCCTTTCTCAGCCCGCCGACGTGCATGGCCAGCGCTAACGGCCAGCAGACCTCAAAGGTCGCGCGATAGCGCAGCCGCGTCCCGCCCGGCACCGGGTCAAGCAGGATGCGGCTTGCCAGGCGCCGGAAAATCCGGCTGCGAAAGCGCCGCTCGTGGCGATAGCTGCGGCCCGCGACCCATTCGGGCACGCCCTCTTCCCAGGTGAGTGTCATACCGAAGCGCCGGACGCTGCCGATGCGCTCGACACTTCCGTCGGGGCGCGGGGTGTCGGTCACGGTATAGCGCGGAAAGCCGTTGGCTTCGCCAAGACGCGCGGTATCGGCGACCAGCGGCCACAGCGCCTCGGGCGAGGCGGCGAAATGCCACTCCCATTCCCGCTCGACAACCGGCATCGTGTTTTCCCACCGCCAGTTACGCGACTGACTATAACGGGGTTTCGTCGCCGGACCCGATTGCAATGGCGTGATCGGGGGGTTAATCAGGCTTTATGCCACCAAAGAAGAACCCCCTGGGCCTCAATCCGTTGCAGCTCAAAACCCTAACCCTGCTGCAGGCGCTGGCCGCCCTGCCCGACTCGAGACCGGGTGAAGCGGAAGGCAGCGTGCTGCTGACCAGCCTGCCCGACCCGCATGGCGACCACTTCCATCTGGGCGATGCGGTCGTCGCGGCGAAGGACGCGACCGGACTGCGCAATCCGGCGGTGTGGGCGGCGCTCGAACGCAAAGGGCTGGTGAAGACGCAATTCCCGGAATCGGCGACGCTGCTCGTTTCCGGCTGCGAATACGACACCGGCCTCACCAACGCGATCCTGCACCGCGCCAGCCACTAAGGCGGCGCATCACCGCTACCAGTTAAACCGCGGACCGACGATCGTCGGTTTCACGCCGGCCACGGCGGCCGCCGCCGCGACGCGCGCGAGATCGGGCGTGCCGTTGGGAGCGAAATCGTCGACATGGATTCCCTGGCCGGCGATCAAGAGGCTGTCGATCCCGACGCCGTTGGCCCCGGCGATATCGGTGCGCAGGCTGTCGCCGACCGCCAGCACCCGCGTTTTGTCCGCAACGCCAAGCAACCTCAAAGTCGACTCATAGACCGACGGATAGGGCTTGCCGTGCCAGCGCACCTGCCCGCCGATCTCCTCGTAATGCACCGCCAGGGCCCCCGCGCACAGCGCCAGCTTGGCGCCGTGGTTGACCATCAGATCGGGGTTGGCGCAGACCATCTTGAGCCCACGCTCGCGCGCCGCGGCGAGGGCGGGCGCGTAGTCCTCGATCGTGTCGTCCCAGCCCGCCGGGCCGGTGTTGAGAATGAATTCCGCCGCCGCGGCGCTCTCGACATAGTCGAGATCGAGCCCGTGGCGGATTTCGAGGTCGCGGTCCGAGCAGATATGCAGGCATTTGCGCCCGAGCGCGACGTAGAACGGGTCAGTGCGGTCTTTGAGGTATTGCCACGCCTCCTCGCCCGACGACATGACCGCATGGTAAAGGCCTTGCGGCACGCCGATCGCGGTGATGCGGTTGACGACGTCATAGGCGCGCCGCGGCGCGTTCGACAGCAGCGCCACGCGTTTCCCCGCGTCGAGCAGCGCGCGCAGGCAATCGAGCACGCCGGGATACGGCTGCACCCCGTCATGTACGACTCCCCAGAGGTCGAGCACAAACCCATCGTAATCGGCGGCGATCTCACGCAGCCTGCTGATCTCGCGCAACGTCATGCCTGTCTTCTGGATGGAGGAGGAGTGGCGGAAGCTAGCACATGATCTGCGCCGACGACGTCAGCGATCGACGCAAGCCCGTCGCGCGCGATAAGTTCGGCGAGGCCGCGTTTGAGGCGGCCAACCAGCGCTGGGCCATCGAACACCAGCGCCGTATAGAGCTGCACCAGCGACGCGCCGGCGCGGATTTTAGCGTAGGCGTCGGCGGCGCTCGCGATGCCGCCGACCCCGACGAGCGGGATTTTCCCCTGCGTCAGCCGATAGATTTCGCGGAGCAACGCTGTCGACGGCGCGAAGAGCGGCCCGCCGCTAAGCCCGCCCTGTTCGCCTGCGGCCGCACTCCGAAGCCGTACCGGGCGCGCAATGGTGGTGTTGGCGATGACGATGCCGTCGATCCCGCTCGGTCCTGCCAACGCCGCGATGTCGGCGCGC
>DATJSH010000202.1:0-18668 GCA_035504235.1 Allostellaceae bacterium
ACGGGTTGAGGTCGAACGGCTTTTCGCCGAACTGCCGCTCGTAATTCGGCAGCGATACCTCGCCGATCGAGATCTGGCAGGAGGGGCACCATGACAGCACGTTCTTGGTGCCCGCCGAGGCGAGCCCTTCGATCGTCGCATGGGCCATCTTGCTGTTGCTGGCAAAATCGCCCTCGCGGAACTGATAGACGCCGCAGCATTGCCCGACCCCGCCCATCACATCGTAAGTGACCCCGAGCTTGTCGAGAATGTCGAGGCAGAGGAGCGCGATATGCGGCGTCTTGACGACGTTGCAGCCGGTATAGAAGACGATGTCGGGCGGCGCCTCCCGGGCCGCGGGCGAGCGTCGGAAGCGCGCCAGCGTCTCCGGCGGTAATTGCAGTTTCGACAGCACGCGAACGCCGCGGCTCATATGGGAAAAACCCTTGCGCCAGCGCGTATCGAGCGGCGCCCCCTCGCGATTGCGGCGAGCGAAGCCGCGCGCCATCTGGACCATGAAGCGCGGGTTGATGCCGTGCTTACAGGCGGGAATGCAGTTGCCGCTGCCGCTGCAGATCTCGCCCCAACGAATTGCCTCCTCGTTGCCCGCGCCGCCGGTTATCAGACTTATGATGGCGCCAGCCGTGGCGCTCGGGTCCGCGTCGGCGATGCCGCCCGGCTCGGTCATCGGACAGGCGCGAAAACAGTCGCCGCAGCGTGTACAGGCGTCCGCGATATCGGCTCCCCGCGCCCGGAACAGATCGACAAACCCCCTGGCCTCTTCGACATTCATTGATCCGCGACCTTTGTCCTGCTCCCGTCGAGTATAACGCTTCCCCGGCCTTGACGCTGCCCTTCTGCGCGAGCCTCTGCGCGGTAGCCCGCCACGTCTCGGCAGGTTCCATGCGTTGGATGCATGGCAAAAATGCGCCGACACGAAGGGATACAATTGTGTTACACACTGTTCACATTGCGAAAAAGGTACGAGTTGCAACCTGTGGACAAGCCAGACAAAGCTGACAAAGCCATGATGACCAACCTTCAGATTACCCCCGCCGTCCCCGCCACCGCCGCCATCATCGGCTCCGCCGGCTCGATGGACCGTCGGATCCGGGCCTTCCTCGATGGCGACAGCCATGGCGAGGACGTGCTCGGCGCGCTCTACGGTCACGTCGTCGACGAACCGATTCCCGAGCGGCTGCGCGCACTGCTGCGTTCCTAAGCCTTCCGGCCGGCTACGTTTTTCCACTCTCGCGGCGGCAACTGCGACATTTTGTTTTGCCGCCATTTCAGCTAGTTTTGTGGCTGACGCGCTCTCGTATCAGGGAAGCGCGCGAGGGGGAGGGACGAGCCTATGGCATCGATTACGCAAACCGGCGGACCAAGCGCGGCGGTCCGCCCGAACCTGCCTTTCATCATCAGCGCCTCATCGGTCGGCACGCTGATCGAATGGTATGACTTCTATCTCTACGGCGTGCTCGCGGTTTTTTTCAGCAAGCAGTTCTTCTCGCCAGAGATCGATCCCAACCTCGCCTTCATCCTCAGCCTCGCGGTGTTTTGGACCGGCTTTCTCGTGCGCCCGTTCGGCGCCATCGTGTTTGGTCATCTCGGCGATCTGATCGGCCGCAAATTCACTTTCATGCTGACGTTGCTATTGATGGGCGGCTCGACCTTTGTCGTCGGCTTGCTGCCGGGCTACGCGGTGATCGGCACATTGGCACCGGTTCTTCTGGTGCTGATGCGCGTGATCCAGGGTCTGGCGCTCGGCGGTGAGTATGGCGGCGCGGCGACCTATATCGCCGAGCACGCGCCCGACGGCAAACGCGGTCTCTACACCTCCTGGATCCAGACCACGGCGACGATGGGCATCGTGCTCGCGCTGCTGGTCATCCTTGTCTGCCGGCTGGGCTTTGGCGACGCCGAGTTTGCCGCATGGGGCTGGCGCGTCCCGTTCTGGATTTCCGCGATCCTGGTGCTGCTGTCGATCTACATCCGGCTGAAGCTCGAGGAGTCTCCGCTCTACGCGCGGCTGCGCCAGCAAGGCAAGGCGTCATCCAACCCGGCGCTCGAAAGCTTCTCGAGCGGCAAGAACTGGGGCCTCATGCTGCTGGCGCTGTTCGGCGCCACCGCGCCGGAGGGCGTCGTCTGGTATACGGGGCAGTTCTATGTGCTGTTCTACCTATCCGGCGTGCTCAAGCTGCCCTACGTCACGGTCTATGTGCTGATGATGATCGTGCTGACCTGTGCGGCACCGTTCTTCATCGTGTGCGGCGCACTCTCGGACAAAATTGGCCGCCGCAACATCATGACCGTGGGCTTCCTGCTCGCCGCCATCAGCTATTGGCCGGTGTTCAGCTGGATGGCGCAGGTTAAGGACAACCCGTTCCTGCTCGGCGTGCTGGTGTTCTACATGCTGATCCTGGTGACGATGGTGTACGGCCCGATCGCGGCCTTCCTGGTCGAGCTGTTCCCGGCACGCATCCGCTACACGTCGATGTCGCTGCCCTACCATATCGGCAATGGCGTGTTCGGAGGGCTGGTGCCGCTCGCCGGCGCATCGATCGCGGCGGCGTTTGGCGGCCCGCTTTACGGGCTATTCTACCCGATCGGGATCGCCGCGCTGGGGGTGGTGGTCAGTATCGCCGGGCTGCCGTCGGGCAGCAATGACGTGCAGATTTGGGACGAGGTCGGCGGCGAGCCGCCGCTGGTGGCCGATCAGCCCTAGTCTTGTCCTAAAACCCGATGAGCCGGAGAACTTCTCCGGCTCCTCACCGTCAAATGGGACCGCACCGTCGGCGCGGCGCCATCGCCTGTCAAAATCCCGCACCATGGCCGCCGCGTCCTTATTTTTGCCGTGTTCCGGTAGCTTCCTTGTCGAAGCTGCGCAAATCCCGCTGCGCCGAGCGAGGGGAAACCATCCGATGGCCGTCATGGCCTTCACACGCGGCCCAAGCGCCGCGATCGAGCGGAAGCTGCCGTTTATCATCGCCGCCTCGTCGGTCGGTACGCTGATCGAGTGGTACGATTTCTACCTTTACGGCGTGCTGGTGGTGTTTTTTGCTGCTCGCTTCTTCCCGGCGGACAGTGGCGGCTTCGCGCTGTTGGCGAGCCTGGCGGTGTTCTGGTTCGGCTTCGTGTTGCGTCCGCTCGGCGCGCTCGTCTTTGGCCATCTCGGCGACCGGATCGGCCGGAAGTTCACCTTCGCCTTGACGCTGACGATCATGGGCGCGTCGACCGTCGTCATCGGCCTCTTGCCGGGCTACGCGACGATCGGCCCGTTGGCGCCGGCGTTGCTGGTGCTGATGCGCGCGGTTCAGGGCTTGGCGGTCGGCGGCGAATATGGCGGTGCGGCGACCTACGTCGCCGAGCATGCGCCGGATGGCAAGCGGGGGCTCTATACCGCGTGGATCCAGGCCACGGCGACGATGGGCATTGTGCTGGCGCTGGTGGTGATCCTTGCCTGCCGCTTCGGCCTTGGCGACACGGCGTTTGCCGCTTGGGGCTGGCGGGCGCCGTTCTGGCTGTCGGCGGTGCTGGTGCTGCTCGCGGTCTATATCCGCCTCAGGCTCGAGGAATCACCGCTCTATGCGCGGCTGTGCGAGCAGGGCAAGGTCTCGGCCAACCCGGCGAAGGAAAGCCTCACCGCGCCGAGGAACCGGCGGCTGATGGCCATCGCGCTGGTCGGCGCCACCGCGCCGGAGGGTGTCGTCTGGTATACCGGCCAGTTCTACGCGCTCTATTATTTGGCGACGGTGCTCAACGTACCCTACGTCACGATCTACGCGCTGATGGCGGTCGTGCTGATCTGCGCCGCGCCGTTTTTCATCGTGTTTGGCGCGCTGAGCGACCGGATCGGCCGGCGCAACATCATGACCGCCGGATTCGCGCTCGCCGCGATCAGCTATTGGCCGGTGTTCCACTGGATGGCGCTGGCGAAGGACAGCCCGCTCCTGCTGGGTATCCTCATCTTCTACATGGTCGTGCTGGTGGCGATGGTGTACGGGCCGATGGCGGCGTTCCTGGTCGAGCTGTTCCCGGCACGCATCCGCTACACCTCGCTGTCGCTGCCTTACCATATTGGCAACGGCGTCTTCGGCGGCCTTGTGCCGCTTGCCGGCGTGTCGCTCGCGGCGGCGCTCGGCGGCCCGCTGTACGGGCTGGTCTACCCGATCGGTATGGCGGTGGTCGGCGCGGTGGTCGGCGTCACCGGGCTCGGCGCCCGCACCAACGAGGTGCGCATCTGGGACGAGGTCGGCGGCGCCCTGCCGCTGGTGCCCGACCAGCCGTAGCGGCTAATCCCGCGGCACCAGCAGCGCGCCAAGGTCGCGGCCGCCGAGCAGGTGCAGATGGAAGTGCGGCACCGCCTGGTGCGCCGCATGGCCGCTATTGGCGATGAGGCGATAACCGCTCTCGGCGACGCCTTCGCCGGCGCTGACCTTGCCGATCGCGCGGACAAGCCCGGCGATCTCCGCGGCGCTCGCCCGCGCCGAGAAGTCCTCGGCCGAGATGTACTCGCCCTTGGGGATCAGCAGCACGTGGTTCGGCGCCTGTGGAGCGATGTCGCGGAACGCAAGCACATGCTCGTCTTCGTAGACCTTGGCGCAGGGAATCTCGCCGCGCAGGATGCGGGCGAAGATGTTGTTGCGGTCGTAGGCCATTGCCTCACTCCATCCGTCATTGCGACCCCGGACCTGATCCGGGGAAAGGCAATCTCGTTCCGCTTTGGCTCTTTATCGTCGCAGATTGCGTCGTCGCCGCGCGCCCTGCAACGCCAACTAATGCCGCTCGGCCCGCACCTGCTGGCGGAACGCCTCGATCGGCACGAGGCCGCCCGGCCGGTCGACATACCAGAACGCCCAGCCGTTCCACGCCGGCGCGCCTTGGAGCTGCGCCGCGACGGCATGGATCGAGCCCTGGCATTCGGCCGAGATCAGATTGCCGTCGGGCTTGACCCGCGCCCGGTAGCGCCCGCTCTGGTCGCGCAGCACCTCGCCCGGCTGGATCATGCCGCGCTCGACCAGGCTGCCGAACGGCACGCGCGGCGCATCGCGCCTTGATTGGGTCGCCAGAAGATCGCTTTCCGCCGGGATCACCGCGTCGATGCGGTCGCGCGCGAGCGCGACATAGGTGAGGTCGCGTTCGATGCCGACAAAGCGGCGGCCGAGCCGCTTGGCGACCGCGCCGGTGGTGCCGCTGCCGCAAAACGGGTCGAGCACCAGATCGCCCGGCCGGCTCGAGGCCAGCAGCACGCGGTGCAGCAGCGCCTCCGGCTTTTGCGTCGGATGCGCCTTGCGGCCGCTTTCGTCGCGCAACCGCTCCGGCCCGCCGCAGATCGGAATGAGCCAGTCGCTGCGCATCTGCAGCTCGTCGTTGAGCGCCTTCATCGCCTCGTAGTTGAAGGTGTAGCGCGCGTCGCGGTCGCGCGCACACCACAGCAGCGTCTCGTGCGCATTGGTAAAGCGCCGGCCGCGGAAATTGGGCATCGGGTTGGCCTTGCGCCAGACCACGTCGTTGAGGATCCAGAAGCCCAGGTCCTGCAGCGCCGCGCCGATGCGAAAAATATTGTGGTAGGTGCCGATGACCCAGAGCGCGCCGGCCGGCTTCAGCAGCTGCTTGGCGGCGCCAAGCCAGCCACGGGTAAAGCGGTCGTATTCGGCGAAATCGGCGAACTTGTCCCAGTCTTCCTCGACCCCGTCGACCCGGCTGTTGTCGGGCCGGTGCAGCTCGCCGGAAAGCTGCAGATTGTAGGGCGGATCGGCGAAGACCAGATCGACCGACCCCTCGGGCAGACTCGCCATCACCTTGAGGCAGTCGCCGCCGATAACGCCTTCTGCGATGAGCGGATCGTCGGCTTCCATTCGCGCAATCTGCGCGTTTGCAAGAAATCCGTCAACGATTCAAAAAAGTTACAGGTCGAGACCGAAATTCGCCGGGCCTTCGGCGGCGAGTCGCACCGGCTCGAACGAGCGGCGATGATGCACGGTCACGCCAAATTCCGCGATCGCCGCAAAATGCGCGCGCGTGCTGTAGCCGACATTGGTCTCCCACGCGTAGCGCGGATGCCGCCGCGCCAGCGCGCGCATGATGCGGTCACGCGTAACCTTGGCGATCACCGAAGCGGCGGCGATCGAAAAGCTCAACCCGTCGCCGCCCACCACCGTCTTCGCCACGCACGGCAGCGCTGGCGGCGTCATGTTGCCGTCGATGAGCGCGATATCCGGCTGTACGCCGAGCGCCGCCACCGCGCGCGACATCGCCAGAAGGCTCGCGCGCAGGATGTTGATGCGGTCGATCTCCCTGACGCTCGCGGCGCCGACGCCGATCTGCGCGCAGCCCAGCAGCGCCTGGTAGCAAGTCTCGCGCGCGCCGCGGCGCAACTGCTTCGAGTCATCGAGGCCATCGAGCAACTCGGCGGGAAAACACGCGCGATCGAGGATCACCGCCGCGGCCACGACCGGCCCGGCGAGCGGCCCGCGTCCGGCCTCGTCGACACCGCATATCACGCCGCGGCAGCCATCCTCGATGGCGAAATCCGGCATGCCCGCACCCCCGGCCGTCCCCGTCAACCCGCGACAGGTCCCCAATCGCTTTTGCCACGTTGCCCAGCGAACGGCAAGGGCGCCATTGCCACCCCAGCGGGCAACGAGACGCGGCGCAAACAAACGAAATTAACCATAATTATTGGCGAAATCCCGTTTGTGAACAAAACGCGAATTTTGGCTTGACTTCTGCAATTGGCGGGGTACTCTCCAGGCTATTGTCCATGATTTGTTCTTTCTCATGCCGGAGACCCCGATGAACGCCATGGCTCGATACGCCCTTGCCGCGACCGCCAGCATCCTCGCCGCCGCCTGCTGCCTGCCCGCCCAAGCGGCGCCGGCCGCGACGGACAGCGCGGCCAGCGACACCATCACCTTTGACCAATACCGCGACTGGCGGATGCACTTTATCGAGGAGCGCCAGGTGCAGATCGCCGCCGAGCTCGCGGCCAAGAATCTGACCGAGGCCCGGCGCGCCGGACTGGAGCGGCAGAAGGCCTATTACGATTATTACGCCTCGATGCCCGGCGCCGATCGCGATCGCCTGTTCCGCGAGCGCTTCGACGAAATCGACACCAACCATGACGGGGTCATCGACCATGCCGAGCGTGCCGCCTGGCACGATAAGCAGCGCGCGTTCTACGAGCGCTCGAACTACCGGCGCGAGTCCGACAGCGACACGCGCCGCTAGAGGGCGCCTGTTAATCACCTGCATCAACAGGCGGCGCAGACGCCTGGTCGCCGCGCCGCGGGTTGACAATTTGCTCCCGCTCGCTTCGGATCGGTGCGGCCTTCCCCGTGGCAGGGGCGCGGCGCGGAGAGGCGAGGATGGATAGCGGGCTGGCCGGGCTGGTCGTCGCCGAAACGGTGTTGAGCCACAGCGATGGCGCGCAGGGCATCCTGTGGGTGCGTGGCTATACCCTCACCGAGCTGGTCGCCCGGTTTGGCTATGAGGGAGCGGTCGCCCTGCTGTGGGAGGGGTTCGCCGACGAATCCGGTTTAGCCGAGCGCCCCGGTCGCGACGCAGCCCGCGCGCGGCTCGGCGCGGCGCGGCAGGCCGCCTTTGCCTCGCTCGGTGGCTGGCTCGATCGCGCCGCGATGCGCCCGATCGTCGAAGGCATACGGATCGCCCTCGCCGATCTGCCGGACGCAGCGGAGCCGGCGGTGATCCTCGCCACCCTGCCGGTGGCGATCGGCGCGTTGCTGCGCCGGCGGGTGGGCGCGGCGCCGCTCGCGCCCGACCCGGCGCTTACCACCGCGGCCGATCTCTTGCGCATGGCGCACGGCCGGGCCCGCGGCCCGGCGATGGCTGAGGCGCTCGACACCTATTGGACGGCGCTCATCGATAACGGGCTCAACACCTCGGCCTTTACCGCGCGGGTCATCGCTTCGAGCCGAGCGTCGCTCGCCGCCGCCGCACTCGGCGCCTATTGCGCCTTCACCGGGCCGCTGCACGGCGGCGCGCCGGGGCCGACGCTCGACATGCTCGACGAAGCTGAAGCGAGCGGCGACATCGCTGCCTGGGCCGAGCGAAAGCTCGCCTCGGGCGAGCGGCTGATGGGTTTTGGCCATCGCGTCTTCAAAAGCGGCGACCCGCGCGCGCTCATTCTGCGGGATGCGCTGCACCGGCTCGGCGACCGGCTCGGCCCGGCGGCCGGAAGGCTGGGCTTTGCCGCCGAGGTCGAGAGAAGCGTCGCCGCGGCCTTTGCCCGCCTCAAGCCGGGGAGGCCGCCACTGCAGCCCAATGTCGAGATCAACGCGGCGCTGCTGCTCGACGCGGTCGGTCTGCCGCGCGATGCATTCATGCCAGTGTTCGCCGTGGCCCGTTGCGCCGGCTGGCTGGCTCACGCGATGGAAAGCCAGCGCCAAGGCCGATTGGTGCGTCCCGCCTCCGCCTATACCGGGCCCCGTCCCGCCGCCACCGGCACGGCGAGTTAGCGGCCTATTCGAGAGACCATTTATAGCCGACCGTCGGCACGGCTCGGACGGCCGGATCAGGCTTCGACAAGCCGACCGTCGGCCCTTGGTAGGCGCCCGGCTTTGGATCGCTGTAGGTCGGCGGCTTGACGACCGGCGCCGGTTCGGCGGCGACGACATCGGCGGAAATCGCCGGCACAGCCCCAAGGTTGACCCGGTCGACACAGTGCCTCGCCGGCAAGCGCTCTTTGGCGGTGAGCGGTTTGGCCGAAACCGGGGGGCAGGCTGCCAGCGCGGCAGAGGCGGCAAGAACCAAGCTGACGAATACGGCGAATGCGATGCGTATCATCGCGTCCCTCCACCGTTATTCACTTGCCCATCACTTTAACACCCGAAGATCGGCTCGATAAAAGCGAAATCGACGGGGTTCGTGCGGTAGAGCGCCACCCGCGTCAAGGTGGATTGAAGAATATCCTTGCTTCCCCCATGCGCTCAGCGCAGAACTCGCCCGCGATGTCCCGACTAGCGTGCGGCATGAATACGGCAAATAAACTATAAACGGTTCGTCTGTAAGTTGGCCCGATGCACCTAATCCCCGCCCGCCCGACTCCCCTGGCCGCGCCGCTGTCGGCGGCGCTGTTTCTCCTGGCAATGCTGCTGTCGGCGCCGCCCGCGCTGGCTTCGGATGACACGTCGCCGCCGGCGAGCACAAATACGCTGCTGCCGGTCACCGCGTCGCCGAACGCGCCGCCGGGCGACAGCGAGATCAAGGCGCGCCTCGCCGGCACCGGGCCGCTGAGCATCGCCGGCGAACCGGTCCATGCCGCGCTGTTGCGCCGCTTCTATGACGAGCACGGCGATCTGCCGGTTTGGGCGACGCATCCGGCGCAGGCAACCGCCCTGTGGCATGCGGTGCTCAACGCCGAGGATCAGGGGCTCGAGCCCGATGACTTTCACGTCGCGGCCTTCGCCAAGACCGCGCTGTCGCCGCTCGACCGTGACATCCTGCTGTCCGACGCATTTCTCGGCTATGCCGATGCGCTCGCCCGCGGAGTGATGCCGAACGAGGCGCGCACCGATGACGAGGATTTGAGTCCGGGGCCGGTTGATGTCGTCGCGGCGCTCGACAGCGCACTGACCAGTGTCGATCCGGAAGCGACAATCAACGGGCTGGCGCCGAAAACGCCGGATTATGCGGCCTTGCGCCGAGCTTACGAATCGTACCGCGCGATGGCGAAGGCGGGCGGCTGGCCTCGCGTGCCAGAAGCGCCGGCCCCCGACCGCGCCCGCATCCTTCAACAGCGGCTGTCGATCGAGGGCTATTTACCCGCCGGCTACGCGACCGATGCGATGGGCGCGCAGACCGTCCAAGCGCTGAAGAAGTTCCAGGAGCGGCACGGGCTGACGCCCAATGGCGTGCTCGGCAACGCCACGCTCATCGAGCTCAACGTGCCGGCTGAACTGCGCGCCCGGCAAATCGCGGTCAATCTCGAGCGGCTTCGCTGGCTCCCGCGGACCATGCCCGCCGACCGCGTCTGGGTCAACACCGCGAACGAGCAATTGCAGCTCTTCCAGAACAACGAGCCGGTCTTCACCACCCGGGTCGTGGTCGGGCAATCCGACAAGCAGACACCGGAGTTCCAGGCGCAGATCGTCAGCGTGCTCTACAACCCGCCATGGTACATCCCTTACGGGATCGCCCAAAAGGAGATCATGCCGCTGATCGAGGAAGACCCCGACTACCTCGACAAGCACCATATGACGATGCGCGACAACGGGTCGATCCTGCAGGAAGCCGGGCCCTACAGCGCGCTCGGGCGGCTCAAATTCGAGATGCCGAACCGGTTTGACGTGTACCTGCACGACACGCCGCTGCGCTCGTATTTCGCGCGCGAGAACCGGCGGCTCAGCCATGGCTGCGTACGGGTTCAGAATCCGCGCGAGCTGGCATCGCTGCTGCTCGGCATCTCGGAAGCCGAGATCAGCAAGAACATCGACACCGGCACGACCTATCGGCACAGCCTGCCGCAGCCGCTTCCGGTGTTCATCGTCTATCAGACCGCGTTTGTCGACGACGGCGCGCTGCAATTCCGCCAGGACGTCTATCAGCGCGACGCCGACATCGCGCAACACTTGATTCTCCGCGCGCAGCCGCCGCTCGCTCAGCAGAACCCGCTTAACCAACGCGGCGGCTGAGCAAATTTTAACCTTGCACAACCGTAAGGCGGCAGATCGGCAAAAACTGGCCTCTGCGGTGCGTTTTCTGCACCTCTAGGGGTTGTCCGATCCAATTTCCGGTGCTAAGGCCTTCCTCAGCTTGTCGTGGGGAGTTTAGTGCATTGTCGTCATCGTTGCTGACTCGGCGCCGGATTCTGGGCGCCGCGGCGGTCGCCACCGGCGTTGCCTTTATCAAACCCGCTCCGGCGATCTCCTTCGCACCCCGCTCGATCTCCCTCTACAACCAGCACACCGGCGAAAGCCTGCGCGAGGTTTATTGGGCAGATGGCCACTACATCCGCGAGGTGGTGCGCGACATCAACTGGATCCTGCGGGACCATCATTCCGACGAGGTCCGGCCGATGAACGCCGGCGTGCTCGACGTGCTGAGCCGCCTGCGCGACCGGCTGGAAATCCACCAGCCGATCCAAGTGGTTTGCGGCTACCGCTCGCCCGAGACGAACCATCTGATGTGGCTGCATGAAAGCGGCGTCGCGGCGAACAGCTACCACATGTACGGTATGGCGGTGGACATGCGCTGCGAGGGTCGCAGCCTCAGCCAAGTGCACCAGGCCGCGCTGAGCCTGGCCGAGCAATGCCGGCTGGGCGGCGTTGGCTATTATCCGGAATCGGATTTCGTTCACGTCGATTGCGGCCCGCAGCGCACCTGGTAGTCGCGCCACCGGGCTGCCGCCTTCCGGGCGGGCCGTCAATCAATCTCTGACAGACCCGGCTGGCTTGTCGGGGGGACCCGTGCCTGTCATGTCTGCTTACGCCAGGCGCGGCCCAATCGTTCCCGTGTGCCCGACGAAATCAACGGCGCGCGGAAACCCGCCTTAAGACGTCGAGACGCAGCGGCAGCTTGTCGCCAAGCCACATCGCGTAGACGGTATGGTCGTCATAGGCGTCGCCGGCAAGCGGGTGAACCAGGACATCGAGCCCGCGACGGTTGAGCATCAACCACGGCACCAGCCGGGGAAAATCTTGGCTTCCGAAAGCGACCTGATACATCGCGACGGTATGCGGGCCGACCGCCTCGTCATGCCAGCCGCCGACAGTCGCCGCAGGAAAGGCGGCGCTGATGCCCTCGCGCAGCCGTGCCGCGACATCGCGGGTCTTTGCCGGGTCGTAATAGATGTGGGCATGGTAACCGTTGATCTCCCCGGGGTCGGCAAACGCGCCGGCAAATCGGTCAGTAAAGGCTTCCGTCATGGGCTATCTCCTGCGGCAGCGTCGTTTGCCCCGGCCCAAGCGCGCGCTGCATGTAAACCGAATCGATCCACCGCCCGAATTTGAAACCGATCGCCGGGAACATGCCGATCTGCGCGAAGCCGAGCGACGCATGGAGCCGGATCGAGGGCAGGGTCTCGCTGCCGCCGATCACCGCGATCATCTGGCGATAGCCCTGTTCCGTCACGCGGTCGATGACCTGCGCCAAAAGCGCTCGGCCGATGCCACGGCCGACCTCGCTCTCATCGACATAGATCGAATCTTCGACCGAGAACCGGTAACCGATGCGCGCGCGATACGGGGCAGCGTAGCAATAGCCGACGATCTTGCCGCCATTTCTCCCGTTTGGGCGTTCCGCCACCAGATAGGGGAAGCCGCGCCCGACGATGTCTGCCCGCCGGCGCGCCATCTCCTCACCCGATGGCGGCAGGTCCTCGAACGAGGCGACGCCGTGCAGCACGTGATGACCATAGATTGCGGCGATTGCCGCGATATCGGCGTCGCGCGACGGGCGGACGATGAAGTCGCTCACGATAACCCTCTGTTTTGGTCGTTCCCGCGAATGCGGGAGCCCTGGGCAAGCGACATGCCAGTCGCCTCTGGGCCCCCCGACTTGATCCGGAGACTGTGCGCGATGGCGAGGTGGGTAACATCGAGCCCACAGCTACCCGCCAATGACCCGCTGCGGCTTGCCGTCGAGGAAGCTGACGATGTTCTCGACGTATTGGGGGAAGGAGCTGCGGTAGTTTTCGTCGGTTACGTAGCCGATATGCGGTGTCATGATCACGTTGGGACAGCTGCGCAGGGGATGGTCGATCGCCAGCGGCTCCTTGTCGTAGACATCGACCCCGGCATAGGCGAGCCGGCCTTCCTTCAGCGCCGCGACCATCGCGTCGGTCTCGACGATCGGCCCGCGGGAGGTGTTGACCAGCACTGCGCTCTTTTTCATCAACCCGATCTCGCGCGCCCCCACCAGGCCGCGGCTGCGCGGGCTCAGCACCAGATGCACCGACAGCACGTCGGAGCGGCGGAACAACTCGTCCTTCTCGACCCGCTCGACACCCTTTGCCGCGGCAGCTTCGGCCGTGAGGTTTTGCGACCAGGCAATCGCCTTCATCTCGAACGCGAGCCCCACGCGCGCCACCGCGCTGCCCAGCCGGCCGAGACCCAGGAGACCGATCGTCTTGCCGGCGACGCGATGCCCCACCCGGGTCTGCCAGCCGCCCTGGCGCATAAAAGCGTGGTCCTCGGCAATGCGCCGCATCGCGCCGAGGATCAGCCCCCAGGCGAGTTCGGCAGTGTCCTCGTTGCCGCCGCCTGGCCCGCCCGTGCCGCACACCGTAACGCCGCGCGCTTTCAGCGCCTCCATGTCGAACGAGGCGTTGCGCATGCCGGTGGTGATCAGCAGCTTCAGCTTGGGCAGCTTGTCGACGATGTGCTTCGGAAATGCGGTGCGCTCGCGCATCGCGCAGACGATCTCGCTGTCGGCTAGCGAACGCACCACATCAGCCTCGTCGGCGAACGGAAACCGCTCGACGGCGATCTCGATGCCGCGCTCGCGCAGCGGCGACCAGTCGGCCATGTCGTGCGCGATACCCTGGTAATCGTCGAGGATGCTGACGCGCATCGGCGTTCTCCCGTGTGTTGCTCTGCGCTAGCAGGAAATCCGCAGGCGGGGGTCTTGTCAAATCCGGATCGAATGCCCAGCTAAGGCTAAATCGACGGAAGAACGCAGCGAGAACATTCGCGCTCTAGCGGAGCAGGCGCGCGTACCCGTCGATCACCTTGAGAATCTCGTCGCGGCTCTTGTCGGGGATTTCCAGCACCGCCTCCTGGATGCCGGCTGCGCGATAGTCGGCCAAGGCCGCATCATCGGCCGGCGCGCGAAACACCGAGATGAACAGCTCGGAAAAATCGCGGCCGCGCTCGTCGGCCATTTTCCTCAGGCGATCGCGTTCGTGGCGGATGTCCCAGTCGCGCTGCGGCCGCGGGAACCAGCCGTCGCAATAGTCGACGACGCGCCGCAATGTGTAGTCGGTCTCGCCGCCGAGGAGGATCGGCGGGTGGGGCTTCTGCGCCGGTTTCGGCCATGACCAGACGGGGTCGAACCCCACCATGTCGCCGTGGTAGGCCGCTTCGTCTTTTGTCCAGATCGCTTTCATCGCCAGAATGCGCTCGCGCATCAGCTTGAAGCGGGTTTGGTATTGGGCGCCGTGGTTCGCCATCTCCTCGACATTCCAGCCCCCGCCGATGCCGAAGACGAACCGCCCGCCCGAAAGCTGATCGAGGCTGGCGACGCATTTCGCGGTCACGATCGGGTCGCGCTCGGGGATGAGGCAGATACCGGTGCCGAGGATCAGCTTCTTGGTCGCGGCCGCCGCGAAGGACAGCGCGACGAACGGGTCATGGGTGTGCGAATAGCGCTGCGGCAGTTCACCGCCGCCGCCAAACGGCGTCTCGCGGCTGGTCGGAATGTGGGTGTGCTCGGGAACGTAGAGCGAATCGAAGCCGCGCTCCTCGAGCGCGGTCGCCAGCTCGACGTTGTTGATGCCGTAATCGACCGGGAAATAGAACACGCCGATCCGCATGGGGGTTCGCTTTCTGCCAGGATGTCAGTCTTCGCCGGCGGCGAGGCCCGCGGCCTCGCCCGCCGCGACCATGCCGGCCATCGTCGCGGTGGCGGTTTCGGCGGGGTCAGATGCCGGAGGGCCCGCAGCGGGAAGGGCCGACGCGGCAAAATGCGGCGCCTGCAGCACCATCGTCGTGCCCGAAGCGAACTGGATGCCCTTTTCGGCGAATACCGCGACGATGCGCTTCAGGTATTCGCGTTGCACCCAGCTGGGCTTGACTGGCCGCGCGGTGAATTTAAAGCGCAGCACCATGGCGTTGTCGACGACCTCGGCGACGCCCTGCAATTTCAGCGGCAGCATGACCTCGGCGGCGAGCTCCGGGTTCTCGTCCTGCATGGTGAGGCCGATCTGCTTCGTGGTCTTGCGCACGAGCTCGATATCGGTGCCCGGATCGAAGCGCAGGTTGAACTTTATCGTGGCGAAGTCGCGGCTGAGATTGGTGACCGCACCGAGCTGGCCGTAGGGGATCGTGTGCAGCGGCCCGTTCTGGTGGCGCAGTTTGACGGAGCGGATACCGAGGGTCTCGACCGTGCCTTTGAGGCGGCCCATGTCGATGTACTCGCCGACTCGGAACGCGTCGTCCCACATGTAGAAGAGGCCCGAAATGATGTCACGCACCAGCGATTGCGAGCCGAACGACACCGCCAAGCCAAAGACGCCGGCGCCGGCGATCAGCGGCGCGGTGTCGACGCCAAGTCGCGACAGCACGATCAGCGCCGCCAAAACGCCGATCACCACGGCAAAGGCCGCACGCACCAGCGGCAGGATGGTCTGCAGCCGCGAGGCGGGCGCCGCAGCATCGTCATCGTCATCGGCGCCGGGCCGGGTTGGGCCGCCGCCCACGCCCTCCAAATGCCGGTCGATCGCCAACCGCACCAATTCCCAGGCGACAAAGGCGACAAAAAGAGTGACGACCGCCGCGGTGATCGAGTGCGTCGTGACCTCCGCCGCCTCCGGCGACATCTCGATCGCCGCGCTCCATATAGAGGCCAACACCAGCGCCACCACAGCCAGCCCGATGGCCCGCAGCAGGCGGTGGAACGAGCGCGTTGCGAGGCCTTGCGCGCCCTGACGCAACCCTTGGGAATCGTGCCACACCCGCTCGGCGAGCCGCTCGAGCACGATCACCACGAACAGCACGCCGAGCGTCGAGACAATGGCGTGGTAATACGCCAAGAGGCCGAGCGACAGGCCGGCGACAAAACAGACAAAGAGCGTCGCGACCAGGATCAGCGCGAGCGGCACCCAGGCCTCCGCCAGCCCTGCGCGCGCCGCGGCGATGACGCCGCCACTCAGCCGCCCGCGGATCAGCGCCTCGGCGGCGGCGCGGGTGCGCAGCACGATCGCCACATAGATCAGGCAGACGAGGATCGCGACGACCAGCCCGACGACATGCGGCGCGCCGCTGTCCTCGTCCATCAGCCCGTAGCGACCGAAGCCGACCAGCACGATGACCGCAAAAATCGAAGCCGACAGGAAGCGCACGAGGCGCCGCGCCTCGTCGTCGGCAATCTCGATAAGCCGCGCCTCGGGGTCGGCGGGGCGCAACACGGCGCGCAGCACCAGCACCGCCACCCGCCAGCGGATGAGGATGTTCGCGGCGAACATCGCCAAAAGCGGCGTCACCCCGGCCGCCGGCAGGACGTGCCGGTGGGCGGCGACGAACATCCCGTAGAACGCCGCAAGCCCGGCAATATCGGCGGCGATGAGGCCCAGTAGGTCGACGAGGTGCGGCCCGTCCCCGCGCCGCGCGATGCGGCGCCGCGGGCGACGGCTGGCGCCGTTCGCGACGAGGCGCTCGACAATGAGGGCGGCGATCGTCGCCAGCGCGACCCACGCGATATCGACCAGTACCCAGCCGGCCGAGCCGGTGTGGTCGAACGAGCGCCATTCGCGGCTGACCGCCGACCACACATCGGGGGCCATCGACACGTCGGACGAGGCCTCGTTCTCGAGTTGATCAGCAATGCGCTCGAACCATCCGGTCATTTGCGGCGTCGCCGTCGGACCCGCCGACGCAGCCGCATCATGAGCGCTGGCGGCGCCGGTCAGAAGCGTCAGCGCGGCGGCGAGGGCAAGCAACAGCCGCGACATCGATGCGGCCTCCTCCGGAAGTCTGCCGTCAGTCTACCCTATGTTGTGGCGCGGACACAGTTTCCCCGCGACGGAGACAAAAGGACTCAGCGCCTCGCCTTCTGCAGATTAGTGTCGAGCTTGTCGAGAAACTGGTTCGTCGTCAGCCAGGGATGGTCGGCGCGGACGAGGATCGCCAGGTCGCGCGTCATGTCGCCGCCTTCGACCGTCTCGACGCAGATCTTTTCCAGCGCCTCGGCGAATTCCACGACAGCCGGCGTGCCGTCGAATGTGCCGCGATAGCGCAGGCCGCGGGTCCAGGCGAAGATCGACGCGATCGGGTTGGTCGAGGTCTCCCTGCCCTGCTGGTGCTGGCGATAATGGCGGGTGACGGTGCCATGCGCCGCTTCGGCCTCGACGGTCTTGCCGTCCGGGGTGAGAAGCACCGAGGTCATCATGCCAAGCGAGCCGAAACCCTGCGCCAGCGAATCCGACTGCACGTCGCCGTCGTAGTTCTTGCACGCCCAGACAAAGCCGCCGTTCCACTTCATCGCCAGCGCGACCATGTCGTCGATCAACCGATGCTCGTAGGTCAGGTTCCTGTCCTTGAACTTTCCCTCGAATTCGCTGTGGTAGACCGCCTGGAAAATGTCGCGAAAGCGCCCGTCGTAAGCCTTCAGGATCGTGTCCTTGCTCGACAGGAAGAGCGGCCAGCCGCGCCGCAGCGCAAAGTTGAAGCAGGATTGCGCGAAGCCCTTGATCGAGTCGTCGAGGTTGTGCATCCCCATCGCAACGCCGGGTCCCTTGAACTCGAAGACCTTGCGGGCGATCGGCGCGCCGCCGCTCGCGGGCTTGAACACCATCTCTAATTCGCCGGCTTCCTCGACGACGAAATCAGTCGCCGCGTATTGGTCGCCATAGGCGTGGCGGCCGATGACGATCGGCTGGGTCCACGTCGGTACCAGGCGCGGCACATTCTTGCAGATGATCGGCTCGCGAAAAAGCGTGCCACCGATGAGGTTCCTCAGCGTACCGTTGGGCGAACGATACATCCGCTTCAGGTTGAACTCGGTCATGCGCCCCTGGTCGGGGGTGATGCCGGCGCATTTGACCCCGACGCCGTATTGCTTGATCGCGTTGGCCGCGTCGACCGTGATCTTGTCGTCGGTCGCGTCGCGGCTCTCGATGCCGAGGTCGTAGTATTTCAGGTCGATATCGAGATAGGGCAGGATCAGCTTGTGCTTGATAAAGCTCCAGATTATCCGCGTCATCTCATCGCCGTCGAGCTCGACGACGGGGTTCTTGACCTGGATCTTCGCCATCGGCCGTCACCTTGTCGTCGGTGGGTTGCCCTGGGCCGCTACCCGACGCCGCGTCAGAGGGCGGCAAGCGCGGCGTTCAGCGTCGCACTCGGCCGCATCGCCGCCGATGTCTTGGCCTGATCGGGCAGGTAGTAGCCGCCAGTATCCACCGGCTTGCCCTGCGCGGCGATCAGCTCGGCATCGATCTTGGCCTCGTTGGCCGCCAGCGCTTCCGCCACCGGTTTGAAGCGGGCTGCCATTGTCGAGCTGTTGTCCCGCCGGGCCAGCGCCTTTGCCCAATACAGCGCCAGGTAGAAATGGCTGCCGCGATTATCCAGTTCGCCAACTTTCCGCGCCGGCGAACGGTTATGCTCAAGGATCTCGCCATTGGCCTCGTCGAGCGTCTCGGCCAGAACCTTCACGTCCTCATTCCCGCTTGTCTGCGCCAAATGTTCCAGCGAAGCGCCAAGCGCCAGGAACTCGCCCAGCGAATCCCAGCGCAAATAGCCTTCGTGCTGGAACTGCTCGACATGCTTGGGCGCCGAACCGCCGGCCCCGGTCTCGAACAACCCGCCGCCCGCCAGCAGCGGAACGACCGACAGCATCTTGGCCGACGTGCCCAGCTCCATGATCGGGAACAGATCGGTCAGGTAGTCGCGCAGCACATTGCCGGTGACGGAGATGGTGTCGAGCCCCTTGCGGATGCGATCGAGCGAGAATTTGATGGCCTCGACCGGCGCCAGGATGCGGATGTCGAGACCCGACATGTCCTCGTTTTTCAG
>DATJSH010000203.1:0-4105 GCA_035504235.1 Allostellaceae bacterium
TGGGACAGCCGCCGAACGGGACCGCGCTCGATGAGCGCGCGCGTACGACAGGTCGTAAGAGCGCTCCGACCGAGCGGATCGAGGTCATCACGCGCGGTGAGCGGCGGCGCGTTTGGACACCGGAGCAGAAGCGCGAGATCGCCGCCGAGAGCCTTGCGCCGGGGCTGAGCGCGGCCGAGGTTGCGCGCAAGCACGGCATCAGCACCGGGCTGCTGTACACGTGGCGGCAGCGACTGCTGGCCGGCTCCAACGCGGTGATCACGCGCACGGTGCCGCGGTTCGCCGAGGTGGCGATGGCGGCCGCACCGGCCGCGGCGGAGCCCGGTCCGCCAGCTGTCATGGCGGCGAGCCCGACGCCATCGCCCCGGTCGGCAGGTCTGATCGAGATCATCCTCCCCGGCGGCGCATCGGTGCGCGTTGACGCCGAGGTCGATGCCCGGGCGCTGCGGCGGGTGCTGAGTGCGTTGCAAGAGCGGTGATTACGCTCGCGCCCGGCCTGCGCGTCTATTTGGCGTGCGGCGTGACCGATATGCGGAAGGGGATGATCGGACTGGCGATGTTGGTTCAGCAATCGCTCCAAGAGGACCCATTCGATGGCGCCGTCTATGCATTCCGTGGCCGCCGCGCCGGGCTGATCAAGCTGCTCTGGCATGACGGGATCGGCCTCTGCATGCTGACCAAGCGCTTGGAGCATGGCAAGTTCGTCTGGCCATCGGCCGACACCACGGGCCGGATCGCGCTGACGGCGCCGCAATTGGCGGCGCTGCTCGACGGTTGCGAGTGGCGCGCGCCCGCGGGACGGCGCACTCCGGAGTTGGCCGGATAAAAGTTCGCGCCGCGAACAGGAATTGCTGGCGCCGATTCCGCGGCATCGTTCACAAGAAGCGCTGCATGCGAATCGATCTGGACAACCTGCCCGACGACCCTGCGACGCTGCAGCAGATACTGCGCGACGTCGTGCAGGAGATGAATGCCGAGAACGACAAGCTGCGGCTACTGATCCAGCGTTTGGTTCGCCATCAATTCGGACGCCGTTCCGAGCAGTTGAGCGCGGAGCAGCTGCAGTTGGCTCTGGAGGATTTGGAGCAGACGGTTGCCGCGAACCAGGCGGCGCAGGAAGCGGTCGTGTCCGAACCGAAGCAGCCGACCACCTGGGCGCGAGCGCAGCGCAATCTGGGCGACCTGCCGGCGCACTTGCCGCGTTACGAGGTGCTGGTCGATGTCGAGCGCCGCGAGTGCCCGTGCTGCGGCGGCGCGCTGCATGTGATCGGCGAAGATCGTTCCGAGCAGCTCGACATCGTGCCGGCGCAGCTACGGGTGCGGGTGACGCGACGCCCGCGCTACGCCTGCCGGGCGTGCGAGCAGGGCGTGGTGCAGGCGCCGGCGCCGGACCGGCCGATCGACGGCGGCTTGGCGACCGAGGCGATGGTCGCGCACGTGCTGATCAGCAAATACTGCGACTCGCTGCCGCTGTATCGGCAATCGAAGATGCTGGCGCGGCAGGGCATTGCGCTCGATCGTTCGACGCTGAGCAACTGGGTCGGCCGGGCATGCTGGTGGCTCACGCCGCTCTATGACCTGGTGGTGAGCACGGCGCTGTCGTCGGACAAGCTGTTCGCCGACGACACGACCTTGCCGGTGCTGGATCCTGGCCGCGGCAAAACCAAACTCGGTCGACTGTGGTGCTATGCGGTCGATGACCGGCCGTGGTGCGGACCCGGGCATCCGGTTGCCGCTTACGTGTATAGCGAAGACCGCAAGGCGGTGCGCCCGGCGGGACACTTGGCCGGGTTCCGCGGCGTGCTGCAGGTCGACGGATACTCCGGATTCAAGCGGCTGGCGGGGGATCGCGAAGACGATTCGGTCAGGCTGGCATTCTGCTGGGCGCACATGCGGCGGCCGTTTTATCAATTCTTCGAATCGACGAAGTCTCCGCTTGCCGCGCACGTGCTGGCGCACATCCGCGAACTCTACGCGATCGAAGCGGAGATTCGCGGGCATCCGGCTGAACATCGACAAGCGGTTCGGCAAGCGCGAAGTCGGCCGATCGTGGAAGCGCTGCAGGCATGGCTGCAAGAGGAGCTGCCGCGCCTGTCGGGGGTCTCCGATCTTGCGAAGGCGATGCGCTACGCTACGCGCTCTGCATCCTAGTGTCCGCGGACGTGGTGGAGTTTCGATAGCTTTCGCCGGTGTAGCGGCGGGTGTGGGTGGGTGGCCATCGGGCCTGGCGGCTATGGTGGAGTTGCGAGACTTCAACCGAGCCGAGAGGGCCCGATGACCGACGAGAGAATGCCGCTGGCCGAGTTGCTGGAGAAGGCCGGCGACGGGGATTTTCTGCGCAGCGTGGCCGAAGCCGTGCTGCAATTGCTGATGGAGGCGGATGTCGAGGGGCTGATCGGTGCCGCCCGGTATGAGCGCAGCGGCGAGCGCGCCACCTGGCGGAACGGCTATCGCGAACGGGCGCTCGACACCCGGCTCGGCGCCTTGCAGCTGCGCATCCCGAAACTGCGGCAAGGCAGCTATTTCCCGCCGTTTCTGGAGGCCCGCAAAAGCTCCGAGAAGGCGCTGGTGGCGGTGATCCAGGAGGCCTGGATCGGCGGGGTTTCGACCCGCCGGGTGGAGGATTTGGTTCAGGCCATGGGCCTGGCTGGGATCAGCAAGTCGCAGGTTTCCAAGCTCTGCAAAGACATCGACGAGCGGGTCAACGCCTTTCTCAATCGCCCGCTCGCCGGCGATTGGCCGTATCTCTGGCTGGACGCGACCTATCTGAAGCAGCGCGAGGGTGGGCGCATCGTATCGGTCGCGGCGATAATCGCCGTGGCAGTGAACACCGAGGGCAAGCGGGAGATCGTCGGCCTGCACATCGGCCCATCGGAAGCCGAGACCTTCTGGTCGGGCTTTCTCAGAAATTTGGCCAAGCGTGGGCTGAAGGGGGTGAAGCTGGTGATCTCCGACGCCCACGAGGGGCTGAAAGCGGCGATCCGCCGGGTGTTCGCGTCGAGCTGGCAGCGCTGCCGCGTGCATTGGATGCGCAACGCGCTCGCCCATGTGGCGAAGGCGCAGCAGACGGTGGTCGCTGCCGCGCTGCGTCAGGCGTTCATCCAGCCCGATCGCGCGCAGGCCAGCACCACACTGCGACACTATGCCGATCAGCTACGTCAGAAATGGCCGAAGCTCGGCACGTTCATCGACGAGAGCGAAGTCGATGTGCTGTCCTACATGGACTTTCCCGAGCAGCACCGAACCAAATTGCACAGCACGAATCCGCTTGAACGACTCAACAAAGAGGTCAAGCGTCGCGCCGACGTGGTCGGAATATTTCCGAACGAAGCCGCAATTATCCGGCTCATCGGCGCGGTTCTGTTGGAACAGAATGACGAATGGCAACTTCAGCACCGATACATGCAGGTCGAGCCGATGGCCGATCTCGCCACGCCGCCGAGCGGTGTCGAGGACAAGCAGATCCCATGCGCCGCCTAGCTCAACGACCGACGGAATGCACCGTTGACGGCATCTCTGCCCGACGCTCGGCCGGAGCGTCACCGTCAAGCCCCGCAGCCGCGCAGCGGTTCGCCGCAGGCGAAGGGCTTGACGGCGGCGATCCGGACCGCAGCACGATCGATCATGCCGTCGGCGGCCGAAGCGATTCCACCGAAATGCCGGGGATCGAAGGCACCTCAGCTACACCCCGAATCTACACCTCATTGACGGACGTCACCTGCGCCGCAATTCCCAGAAACGCACCGATCGCCCATTGCGCTGTCACGACAGTAGCGATCCAGGCCCGGTCGAAAGCGGGCACAGCCTTGCCGGCAGGCAAGGACTGCAACAGGAGCGTAGGAATGCCGGGCACGCCTCGCGTCAACGATTCTCCACGTAAGCGGGGCAAAAGTGCGGGCGGGGGCTGACTTTTTGCTTGCCCCGACGCGGAGCGATTCGATTCAAGGTGGCTGCTGGCGGAGGGAGGCCAGCAGCCATGGCGCGAGCTCTGTCGGCTGATTTTCGGCAACGGGTGGTTTTGGGTATCGATGGCGGCCTGTCGTGCGGGGAGGCGGCCGAGCGTTTCGGTGTCAGCCCGTCCACCGCGATCCGCTGGTATGCCGAA
>DATJSH010000204.1:0-4624 GCA_035504235.1 Allostellaceae bacterium
GCGCAAGACACGGTTCGGGTCGCCGCTCGAGCTGTCGCGCGTGCATTGGCTCCGGCCAGAGCTGGTCTGTGAGGTCACCTATCTGACCTGGACCGCAGACGGGCTGCTGCGCGCGGTCAGCTATCAAGGGCTGCGGGCCGACAAGCCAGCGAGGGAGGTTCGCCGGGAACGGCCAAGGTGAGGGGACGGCCGTCAAGTTCCGCCGCCGCAACTCCGTGATGCGGCTCGGCGCCGGGGATAGCTATGCCGATGCCGGGTATCGCACCCGGTCCCGGCCTCTAAGGTGTTTGCCCTGTCAAAACTACGGTGAGTCCCTATTCCGCGGCTCGGTAATTCTACCTACCATCCCTGACAGCGGGACTCTCGGGCACATTTTGCACCGCGACAGCACCTGCCTCCGAAATTGGGCCGTCCCGCGGGTTCGCACCTGAGTAGGTTCGTGATCGGGGAGGGGGCTGCCATGGCGGGGAGAGCAGCGACCGGGGCTGTCTTGCGGCTGGCTGCGCGGCGGCCGGCGGAGACAGAGCGACGCCGCAACATGGCACTGATCGGCCAGTTCGCTTGCGGCACCGCTCATGATCTCGGAAATCTGCTGGCTGCCATCGCCATGGCCTTGGAGGAACTGCGCGGAGGCCAGAGCACCGGCGAACTCGAGAAAGTCGTGGAGCGAGCGCTCGGAGCAGCGGAAGAGGGCATGGCGGCAACGCGGGCGCTCCTACGGACGGCGAGCAATCAAACGGGGCGCCGTGAAATCTTCGATCCGAATGCCTGCATCTTGCGCACAGCGTCCCTTCTCCGCGAGGCGGCAGGGCTTCGAGTGCATCTTCATCTTGCGCTTGAGCCGAGCGTCTGGCGGATCGCTGCAGATCAGCATTCTACCGTCCTAGCGTTGCTTAATTTGACGATGAACGCACGCGACGCAATGCCGTCGAGCGGAGACCTGCGCATCGTGAGTGCCAACGTCACGCTTCGCGGGGAGGTCGGAAGGTTGACTGGCGACTTCGTCGCGCTCAGCGCCGCCGACACAGGAACGGGGATGCCCAGCCATGTCGTCGCCCAGGCTTGTCGGCCGTTCTTCACGACCAAGGCGCCAGAGCACGGCACCGGGCTCGGCCTTGCCCAGGTCCGCGAGTTCGTGCAACGCGCCGGCGGTACGATCGCGATCAAGAGTAAGGTAGGTCGAGGCACCACGGTTACGCTGTATCTGCCCCGGGCCATTGGGCAGGACTGTCGCCGCCGCCGTAAGGTGCCGGCCGCGGTGCAGCGTTCGGCTGCGCGCCAGGCGGCGTGAGATCGGCTCCTCGTCAACAAGGAAGGACGCCTGACGATCAACTTCTATCGCGGAACGTTCAAGACTCCGTCGTTTGATGGGTGGGGACTTCGATTCCGACAGCGGCGGCGACACGGCGCGCAACGGCCGGAGCCGAGCGCGCGATCTCGGCCAACACAGCACCGACAGGATCGCGCTCGGCACCGACGAGACCGCCTGCGGCCATCTTCACCATCGCCGCTTCGATGATCTGCTGGGTGCGCCGGTTGCCGCCGCGGTGCTCGTCAGCCAGCAGAGCGACAGCGCGTGCTCTCACGCGCTCGGCGACCACGGCTTCCGCGGCCTCGATACGACGGGACAGGGCTGCGCGCTGCGCCAGTTTCATGGCTGGCGCTCCGGCGCCGGATCGCGGCGTGCCTCGTCGATGCGGTCGAGGATAGTGCGAGCCGTCGCAAGCGCCAGGATGGTCTCACGGCGCAGATCGATAACGGCATCGCGGACGGCGCGCCGGTCGACACGTACCGTTATGACGCCGTCAGAATTCATCGCGGTCACCGTGAGGGGCCGGGAGCGCGGCGGGAGCCTCGGGCTGCACGTCGATGGCGCCGGCGCGCGCCGGCTTGCCCAGCGCGGCGAGCTGGCGCTCCAAGCTGTCGATCCTAGCGACCAGCTCAGCGCCGTATTGGACCCGCTGTGTCGCCTCAATGACGGCGATCATCGTCTCGCCTTCTTCCAGGCGGAGTCGGCCGGCAGCCATTGCCGCCTTAACCTGCTCGCATTGCTGTGACGGATCTCCGGTCAGGGCGATCGGTTCCCGGATGGCTGCGCTCCGCGCTACCGGAAGGACACGATCGAGGAGTAGCCGGGCCGCATTGATGTCACCGGCGCGCGCGGCATCGATGAGCACCCGCACGATCGACGGCGCCGCGGCCTCGATCAGCCGTCGTGCCCGCGCCACCGCATCAGCGCCGGAGACCGGGCGCAATGATACCAGCCGAGGCTTAAACTGCGTCGGCATCGGGGCCCATTTCAGCGCTGTCGATCGGTAATGGACCAGCAACCCGTAGATAGACATCCGCCGCGACAGCATCGCCGGCCAGCGCACGTCCGAGCAGAGTCTCGACGACGGCACGGACCATGCGCTCGCTCACCAGCGGCTTGCCGTGCTTGCCGCGGCCGCGTTTGGTGGTCGTGTCAATCACCGTCAGGCCGCCGCGATCTGGCGGTTGTCAGCGGTCAGTCGCAAGCTGGTCAGCTCGCGGACCAATCCGGTCTGCGGCGCCCATGATGGACGGCCGCCACGACGCTTCTGGAGCGACTTCAGCTCCGCCAAGCCGGTGGTGAGGAGCTGCGCCAGGTTCTCGACGCGATCGATCAGCATGGCCTCGGTCTCGCGGTCACGCTCGACGGCAAGATCGCGTTCCGCGGCAGCGACGGCCTGGAAAACCTTCGCCGCATCGGAATCGGCGCGTTGGATGTGGGCCTTGGCATCCGCCATGAGCGGAGCCAGATCGGCAACATCGGCGTCGATCACCGCGATGCGGAGACCGGCGCTGCCATCGGCGTCCCCCGCACGCGCGGCGGCGACCAGACCAGCACGCTCGGCTTGCAAGGCATCTACGCGACCTTGAACCGCAGCGGCAGCGGCCTTCGCGGCATCGACCGCGGCTGCGGCTTCCGATTGGCAATGCTTGGCGTCGGCAACGCGGCGGGCGGCGGCTTCGATATCTACGAGCATGGTGTCCCCCAAGAGTTAGACGTGAAGAGGTTCGGGTGGCGTCAGCGCGTCGCGCAAGGCGTCAAAGGCGGAGAGGAAATCGGCGACGATGCGTTGGGTTTCGCGATCGATGGCAACGATGTCGTCACCGTGCTGGCGCTCGACCTGGCGCAGCAGCGCATTGTCGATCTCGGCGATGCGCGCGGTGAGCCCGGCGATCGTCGTCCGCTCGGAGCCGGTCTCCTGCCCGGCGAGCAAGAGATCGGTGATGCGAGCTTTCGCGGCGGCGACATGACCGACCAGGTCGGCGCGCTCGGCACGGAGGGAGGAGGGGTCCGACTTACCGGGTTTCTTCGGCATCTTGGCGATCCTTCAATTGACGGCGGATTTCGTGGAGCTTCATCTCGACGTGCAGCAGATCGGCAGGCTCGACTTCGCCGCGCTTGCAAGCCTCGCGGATCTGCTCGATCAGCGGATCGGCATCGTCGCCGAGCTTCGCCGCGCGGGCGCGGTCGAGCAGCGCCAGAGCGGCCTCGACTTTGCGGAGACGGCTGTCGTCGGCTTTGGCGAAAGTCTTCGAGGCAAGCGAGGAAAGGCCGAGCATGAGCTCGCCGCGCGCCGCGGGCGTGAGGCTGCTGTCATGGTTGAGCGCATGGAACGATTTCGTGACGACCGCGGCCGCTTCGGCCGACGGATCGTGAACTGCGATCGAGACGATGCGCGCCGGTTTCGGCTGCGGCATCGCCTTGGCGAAGGTATGGCGCCAGTCCGCGCTCATCGGCGTCCGGCGGACGGCTGCGACGCGTAGAACATCGCGCGGCTGCGGCCGATAGACCCCCGCCTTGGCGAAGGTTTCCCGCAGCTCGGTAAGGAGACATTCCCACGGGCTGGCTGCATTCGCCTTCGCGAAGCGCTCTTCCTCGAGCAGCATGTCGAGGCTGTCCTGAAAGTTGCCGTTTTGCGTGCGGATCACGTCATCCCTCCGACGGGCTCAAAAACCGCCAATTTCGATCGGTTTCGATGCGTTTCGTTCGTTATCTCGTCACGACCGACGCGGCCGTGAGCGCCGATCGTCAAGGCCGACGTTATTTTTTCAGCGGATCACCGATTGGATGCCGATCACCCCGAAAACGGGGTCCTTATTCCATGCCGAATCACAGTCAGGGCGATCTCGCTGTCCTTCTCTGGCTCGTCCTCAACGACACCGGTCTCGGCATCGAATCCGCGAAGAAATTCTCCGTACGTTTCGAAATTCTTCAGCGCGTCATCCAGCTCACCGACGGTCAGCGAAATCTGGATCGGCTTGTCGACGTTGAGCTTGTGGAAATCCGCATCCGAGAACTGCGCATTGCGGCGCGCACCGAGGCAAAGATCGATCGCATCCAGGATGGTCGACTTCCCCGTGTCTCCGGGACCGATCAGGCAATTGACGCCCCGAGACGGCAGCCACTCGAACCGCTGAATGCCACGAAAATTCGAGATCTCGATCTTTCTTATCCGGGCCATTTCCTTGGCACTCGCGCGCGGAACCTCAACAGGGAACTCGGCCGACTGGCTCTCGCCAAAGTTGCGAGCTTATCAAAGTTGTGACGGCGGAGCGACTGCAACCAAGGTGATCGGTCAGGGAGCGTTCCCGG
>DATJSH010000205.1:0-17237 GCA_035504235.1 Allostellaceae bacterium
GGCTACGCGACGCCGCCGCGCGGCACGGCATGGAGCTGGCGCTCGATTTCGCCGTGCAGTGCGCGCCCGACCATCCCTGGCTGCGCCAGCATCCGGACTGGTTCGATTGGCGGCCCGACGGATCGATCCGCTATGCCGAAAACCCGCCAAAGAAATACGAGGACATCGTCAATGTCGATTTCTACGCCGGCAGCGCGGTGCCCGATTTGTGGACGGCACTGCGTGACATCGTGCTGCTGTGGGCGGGCGAAGGCGTGCGCCTGTTCCGCGTCGACAACCCGCACACCAAGCCGCTGCCGTTCTGGGAATGGATGATCGGCGAGGTGCGCGCCAAGTACCCGGACGCGGTTTTCCTCGCCGAAGCCTTCACCCGTCCCAAGCTGATGTACCGGCTCGCCAAGATCGGCTTTTCGCAGTCCTACACCTATTTCACCTGGCGCAACACCAAGGCGGAGCTGACCGAGTACCTCACCGAGCTGACGACCAATGCGCGCGAATTCTTCCGCCCGCATTTCTTTGTCAACACGCCGGACATCAACCCGGTGTTCCTGCAGACCTCCGGCCGGCCCGGGTTCCTGATTCGCGCGGCGCTGGCGGCGACCTTGTCGGGGCTGTTCGGCGTCTATAGCGGGTTCGAGCTGTGCGAGGCGCGGGCGCTGCCCGGCCGCGAGGAATACGCATCGTCCGAGAAATACGAAATCCGCGCCTGGGACTGGGCGGCGCCCGGCAACATCATCGCCGAGATTACCCGGCTCAATCACATCCGCCGCGCCAACCCGGCGTTGCAGACGCATCTTGGCATCAGCTTCCACAACGCCTTCAACGACCAGATCCTCTATTTCTCGAAAGCGACCCCCGACCTGCAAAACGTGGTTCTGGTCGCGGTCAACCTCGACCCGCGCTTCCCGCAGGAATGCGACATCGAGGTGCCGCTCTGGCTGTGGGGTCTATCCGACGCGGCCGCCGTCGCGGTGACGGATCTGATGGCCGGCCATCAATTCACCTGGACCGGAAAGCTGCAGCACATCCGCCTCGATCCAGCGACGCTGCCGTTCGCGATCTGGCGTATCCGGCCCATGGACGGAGCAGCCTGATGGGAAAGAGGAAGCGCAACCTGCCGGTGATGGCCGACCCGCTCTGGTACAAGGACGCGGTCATCTATCAGCTGCACGTCAAGTCGTTCTACGACTCGAACAATGACGGCGTCGGCGACTTTCCCGGCCTGCTGCAAAAGCTCGACTACATCCAGAGCCTCGGCGTCAACGCGATCTGGCTGCTGCCGTTCTATCCCTCGCCGCGTCGTGACGACGGCTACGACATCGCCGATTACCGTGGCGTGCATCCCGATTACGGCACGCTCGCCGATTTCAAACGCGTCGTCGCCGGCGCGCATGCGCGCGACATCCGCGTCATCACCGAGCTGGTGATCAACCACACCTCGGACCAGCACGCTTGGTTCCAGCGCGCCCGGAGGGCAAAGCCCGGCTCGGTCGCACGCGACTATTACGTCTGGTCGGATCACGACGACGCCTACGCCGACACACGGGTGATCTTCGTCGACACGGAAAAATCGAACTGGACCTGGGACGAGACGGCCGGCGCCTATTACTGGCACCGTTTCTACTCGCATCAGCCCGACCTCAATTTCGACAATCCGCGCGTCCTGCACGAAGTGCTGAGCGTGATGCGCTTTTGGCTCGATCTCGGGGTTGACGGGCTGCGCCTCGACGCCGTGCCGTATCTCGTCGAGCGCGAAGGCACCAGCAACGAGAACCTCCCCGAGACCCACGCGGTTTTGAAACAGCTGCGCAAGGCGCTCGACGATTACGCGCCCGGCCGGATGCTGCTCGCCGAAGCCAACCAATGGCCGGAAGACGCCAAGGAATATTTCGGCGACGGCGATGAGTGCCACATGTCCTTCCACTTTCCGCTGATGCCGCGCATGTACATGGCGATCGCGCAGGAAGACCGCTTTCCGATCAGCGACATCATCCGCCAGACGCCGGCCATCCCCGAGAATTGCCAATGGGCGATCTTTCTGCGCAACCACGACGAGCTGACGCTCGAAATGGTGACCGACAAAGAGCGCGACCTGTTGTGGAACACTTACGCGGCCGACCGGCGCGCGCGGCTCAATCTGGGCATCCGCCGTCGGCTCGCGCCGCTCCTCGAACATGACCGCAACCGCATCGAGCTGATGAACATGCTGTTGCTGTCGATGCCGGGTACGCCGGTCATCTATTACGGCGACGAGATTGGCATGGGCGACAACTACCACCTCGGCGACCGCGACGGGGTGCGCACCCCCATGCAATGGTCGCCCGACCGCAACGGCGGCTTCTCGCGCGCCAGCCCCGAGAACCTCGTGCTGCCGTCGATCATGAATCCGGTCTACGGTTTCGAGGTCATCAATGTCGAGGCGCAGGCGGGTGACCAGTATTCGCTGCTGAACTGGATGCGGCGGATGCTGACCGTGCGCAAACGCCACAAGTCGTTCGGCCGTGGCACGCTGCGCTTTCTCTATCCCGGCAACCGCAAGGTCCTTGTTTACCTGCGCGAGTTCGAGGACGAGACGATCCTTTGCGTCTGCAATGTCTCGCGGGTGATCCAGGCGGCCGAGCTGGATCTGTCGGCGTTTACCGGACGGATTCCGGTGGATCTCACCGGCGGGTCGACCTTTCCACCGATCGGCCAGCTTCCCTATCTGCTGACCCTGCCACCCTTTGCGTTTTACTGGTTCATCCTCTCGACGGACGCCAGCCTGCCGGAGTGGCATCTGCCGGCGCCCGAGCCGATGACCGAGCTGCGAACCCTGGTGCTGCGCAGCGGCATCGAGGGTGTGCTGGCATCCGATGCGCGCGGCGTTATTGAAGAGGCGCTGCCGGCCTATCTGGCGCGGCGGCGCTGGTTCGCTTCGAAGGACGAGCAGATTGGGTCGATCCGCCTGTCGATGGCCGAGCCGATCACCGGCGCGACGCTGGAAATCATTCTCGCGGAGCTGGAGGTCAGTCTGGCGCACCGCGCCGATCACTATTTGCTGCCGCTGGCGATCGCGTGGGAGGACGGCCTCACCGACGCGTTGCCGCAGCAGCTCGCGCTGGCGCGGGTGCGGCGCGGCCGCCGGGTCGGCTTCCTGACCGATGCCTTTGCGGTCGATGCCCTGCCGCTTGCTGTGATGCGCGCGCTGCGGCTCTCCGCCGTGATACCGCTGGCGAATGGCGAAATCCGCTTCCTGCCGACCGCCCGGCTCGGCGAGACCGACATCCCGCGCCGGCCGGACATTCGCCGGCTGTCGGCGGAGCAGTCCAACAGTTCGCTGATCATCGGCGATGTCGCGGTGTTCAAGCTGGTGCGCCGCGTCTTCCCCGGCATCCATCCCGAAGCGGAGATGGGCCGCTATCTGACCGAACGCGGCTTCGCCAATACGGCGCCCCTCCTCGGCGAGGTCACGCGCTACGACAGGGATGGCACGCCCCACACGCTCGTCCTCGTGCAGGGCTTTATCCGCAACCAGGGCGACGGCTGGGGCTGGACGCTGGATTACCTGTCGCGGGTCCTCAATTCGGCCGCGGTCGTCGATCCCGACGCGCAGATCGAGGACATCGCCGACGCGCTCGCCGGGTACAGCAATTTCGCCGCCGCGATCGGCAAGCGCTTGGGCGAGCTGCACGCGACCCTCGCCGGGCCGAGCGACAATCCTGCTTTCGCGCCCGAAAAGGCGACGAGTGCCGATGGCGCCTCATGGGCGGAAGCGGTGAGTGCCCAATTGGAGGCTGCGCTGGCCGCGTTGCGCGGCGTGGCCGATTGGCCCGACGAAGAGACCAAGAAGGCCGCGGCGCTGGTCAACGAACGGTTCGCGGCGTTGAACAAGGCGATCCGCCGGTTGGCAAAGGCCGCGGCCGGAACCTTGAAGACGCGTACGCACGGCGATTTCCACCTGGGGCAGGTGCTGGTCTCGTCCGGTGATGCGTACATCATCGACTTTGAGGGCGAACCGGCGCGTCCGCTCGACGAGCGACGCGCGAAATCGAGCCCGCTGCGCGATGTTGCGGGGCTGTTGCGGTCCTTCGACTACGCGGTCGCCGCCGCGTCGAGCCGTGCCGAGGGGCCGGCGCAAAATGCACCGCGCAAGGCGACCGTGCTTGACCAATTCGCCACGAACGCCTCCGAGGCGTTTCTCGCCGCGTATCGCGTGGCGCGCGCCGAAGCTCCCCAGCGAGGGGTCAGCGAAGCGGCGGCGGCGCTGCTCGACCTCTTCCTCATCGAGAAAGCAGCCTATGAGATCTGCTATGAGGCAGCCAACCGGCCGGGATGGATTGGCATCCCTCTGCACGGCCTGGCGCGGATCGCCGCTCGCATTGCGGCCCCGGTGACGGAACCAGCCAATGGATGACGATCTGAGCCTTGCGCCGGCGCTACAGGCCGTCGCAGAGGGGCGCAGCGGCGATCCCTTCTCGGTGCTCGGCAGGCACGTCACGGCTTCGGGCGATGTCATTCGCGCGATGCTGCCGGGGGCCTTTGCCGTCACCGCGATCGCCCGCGACGAGCCGAACCTCCGCACCGAATTGAAGCCGCTGCGCAATGCCGGCCTCTTTGTCGGATCGAGCCCCGCGCCGGGCCCCTATCTCCTGCGGATCGATTGGGGCGGACCGATCCAGGAGACGGAAGACCCGTATTCGTTCGGGCCACTGCTCGGCGAGCTCGACGTCTACCTGCTCGGCGAAGGCAAGCACCGCGATCTCGCGCAGGCGCTTGGCGCGCATGCGATGGTAACCGACGGCGTGCCGGGTGTGCGCTTCGCGGTCTGGGCGCCGAATGCGCGGCGCGTCTCGGTGGTCGGCGATTTCAATTCCTGGGACGGCCGGCGCCACCCGATGCGCTTGCGGCATGGTGCCGGCGCCTGGGAGATTTTTGTGCCGCGGCTGGCGCCCGGCGCGCTCTATAAATACGAACTGCTCGGCCCCGACGGGGCTTTGCTGCCGCAAAAGGCCGACCCGGTCGCCTGGCGTGCGGAGCCGCCGCCATCCACGGCCTCGATCGTCGACGATCCGGCGCCATTCCGCTGGTCAGACGAGGAATGGTGCGCCGCACGCCCCAAGCGGCAGGCTCTCGACGCGGCGTTGTCAATCTATGAGGTGCACGCGGCCTCGTGGCTGCGCCACTCCGACGGGCGCTCGCTCGACTGGTCGGAGCTGGCCGAAAAACTCGTCGATTACGTCTTGCGCATGGGCTTCACCCATGTCGAATTCATGCCGGTCATGTACCACCCGTTTACCGGGTCGTGGGGCTATCAGGTGCTCGGTCAGTTCGCGCCGAACGCGCTGCTCGGCACGCCCGAGGAATTCGCACTGCTGGTCGACCGCTGCCACAACGCGGGCATCGGGGTACTGCTCGATTGGGTTCCGGCGCATTTCCCGACCGACGCGCATGGCCTGGCGCGGTTCGACGGCACGCCGCTCTACGAGCATGCCGACCCGCGCGAGGGGTACCAACAAGACTGGAACACCTTCATCTTCAATCTCGGCCGCAACGAGGTCCGCAATTTTCTTGTCGCCGGCGCGCTGCACTGGCTCGAACGCTTTCATGCCGACGGCCTCAGGGTCGACGCGGTCGCCGCGATGCTCTACCGCGACTACAGCCGCAAGGAGGGCGAGTGGATTCCCAACGCCTATGGCGGCCGCGAGAATCTGGAATCGATCGGCTTCCTGCAGGAATTGCGGCGGACGATCGAGGTGCGTTGTCCGGGCACGATCCTCGTCGCCGAGGAGTCGACCGCCTTTCCCGGCGTCACCCGCTCACCCGACGAAGGCGGGCTCGGCTTTCATTACAAATGGAACATGGGCTGGATGCACGACACGCTCGACTATATCGGGCACGAGCCGGTCCATCGCCGTTACCACCACCACGAGATGACATTCGGGATGCTTTATGCGTTTTCCGAGCGGTTCATCCTGCCGCTGAGCCACGACGAGGTTGTTTATGGCAAGCGCTCGCTGATCGGCAAAATGCCCGGTGACCACTGGCAACGCTTCGCCAATCTGAGGGCCTATCTTGGCTTTATGTGGACGCACCCCGGCAAGAAGCTGCTGTTCATGGGTGGCGAGTTCGCGCAGGAACTTGAGTGGAACCATGACGGGCAGCTGGAGTGGCGTCTGCTCGATGATCCGGCCCATCGCGGCGTGCAACGCCTTGTGCGCGACCTCAACCGGGTCTACGCGTCCGAGCCGGCGCTCCATGAGCGCGATTACGACGAGGGCGGCTTCCGTTGGGTCATGTCCGACGATTCCGAGCAGAGCGTCCTGGCTTATTTGCGGATGCCGGCGGGTAATGGCCCGCCGCTCTTGTCGGTCAGCAACTTCACGCCTGTGCCGCGCGAGGGCTATCGGATCGGCGTCCCCGAAGCCGGAGAGTGGCGGCCGCTCATCGACACAGATGCCAGCTGCTACGGCGGCTCCGGTTACGCCGATGGCCATGACACAACCGCCGAGCCCGCGGGCTGGCACGGTCAGCCGGCTTCGCTCGTTCTCGACTTGCCGCCATTGGCGACCTTGGTCCTGAGATTGGATAACACCAAATCGTCGTGACGCCGCTTGCCGGTGCCGGACGTAGCGGCTGCCTGTCGGCATCGAAAGCAAAACGAGCGCAGCCCGGGCTGCGCTCGTCCTGTTTACGCGATAGACGCGTGTTGGTTCTTAGTGGCCGGGGCCCGGGGCTGCTGGAGCGGGCGCCGGGGCCGGAGCGGGCGCCATCGGTGCGGGAGCCGGAGCCGAACCCATCGGCGCGGGCGCCGGCCCGGCAGCACCCGCCGGGGCCGCATGGTGCATCACGTGGTGAACATGGTGGTAGACGTGGTGCACGGCATGGTTCGGCACGCAATGCGCGTGAATCCAATGGCCGTGATAGCGATGTGCGCGGACGAAATGCGTGCCCGGACGACAGCCGGCGTGCGCCGGCGGTGGCGGCGGCGGTACGGTGTACGGTTGCTCAGCCGGCGGCGGTGCCGGAGCCGGCACGACCGGCGCCGGCTGCGGCGGCGGTGGGCTCGAACAGGCGCCGAGAAGCGCCAGAACACCGGCGATGGCGATTAGCCGAGGTGTATTGACCACGAGACTCTCCTTGCTGAGCGGCGGCAGTGGATCGGAATAGGAGTGGACATAGCACTTCGGCCGGTTCGACTAAAGCGGCTATGTGGTAACCCCCAGCTAGTAACAACGCGTTTGACGATTGTACAAGCGTTTCTGCGGCGATCCGACGCGGCCCCGCCATGCCGGCCCCGCGAATCTCTCAACGTCATGAAAGCCGATAGGTTGCATCGACGCTCGGCGGCGAATCGGTTTTTACGATACCTCGGTTTACGAGGTCGATGAGGTGGGCCAATACCGACCGTCCGGCGGCACGCTTGAGGTTCGGGTTGAGGCCGACATAAAGCCGCTCGACCATCGCGTCGATACGTCCGACCCCCGCTTCGAGGCAGGCGACAACCCCGGCTTCGCGCTCGCGCCGGTGGGCGATAAAGGCCCGCACATGTTCCTTGGGCTCGGTGATCGCCGGGCCGTGGGTCGGCCAGTAGACCGAATCGCCGCGCCGGAGCAGCTTGTCGAGCGAGGCCATGTAGGCCGCCATGTCGCCGTCCGGCGGCGCGATAACGCTGGTCGACCAGCCCATCACATGGTCGCCGCTGAACAGGATTCCCTGGTCGGGCAGCGCGAAGCACAGATGGTTCGAAGTGTGACCTGGCGTGTGCACCGCCTCGAACCGCCAGCCTCTGCCGACGATCTGGTCGCCATCCTTGGCGACGATATCGGGAACGAAGTCCCAGTCGCCGCCTTCTTCGATTCCCGGCAACCCGCGCGTGCCGCCGTGCGGGCCGAACCCGTAGGTCGGCGCGGCGGTCGCCGCTTTCATCGCGGCCGCGGCCGGCGAGTGGTCGCGATGCGTGTGGGTGACCAGGATGTGGGTGATCCGCTCGCCCGCCAGGCTTGCGAGCAGCGCATCGACATGCTCAGGGAGATCGGGGCCGGGATCGATGACGGCCACGTCGCCCTGCCCAATGACATAGGTGCCGGTGCCGCGAAAGGTGAAGGGTCCCGGATTGTTGGCGACGATGCGCCTGATGCCAGGGGCGACCGGCTCCAGCTTGCCGTATTCGAACGCGAACTCGCGGCGGAACGGGATTGCGACGGCCATCGTGGCGATCCTCTATAATGAGGGCGATCCTAGGAGGCCCCAGGATGAAACTCAAATTTGACGTTGATTGCACGCCCGAGGAGGCGCGCGAGTTTTTCGGCCTGCCCGCGGTCAAGCCGATGCAGGACCGGCTGATGGCCGAGCTCGAGGAGCAGATGCGCGCCAATATGAAGGCGCTCGACCCGCAGACGATGCTCAACACATGGCTCCCCGCCGGAATGAAGGGATGGGAGCAGCTGCAGGAGATGTTCTTCGCGCAAATGGGCCGCGGCGCTCCGAAGAAATAGCGATGGCGATCGCCCTGCGCACGCCGCGCCTTCTGCTGCGCGAATGGCGCGACGAGGATGCCGCGCACTTTGCCGCAATGTCGGCTGCTCCCGGACTTACCGAATTTCTTCTGCCGCCGTCGCCGGACTGGGTCGAGCGGGCGCGCCGTCATTGGGATGAGAACGGCTTCGGCCAGTTTGCCGTTGAGTTGCCCGGGGAGTGCCCGTTTCTCGGCTCGATCGGCCTTGACCATTTACACTGGGCGGTACCGTTCGCGCCCGCCGTTGAGGTCGCGTGGCGTCTCGCCAGGCCTTATTGGGGGTGCGGCTACGCGACCGAGGCTGCACGCGCCGCGCTCGAAGACGGGTTTTACCGGCTGGGGTTCGAGGAGATCGTCGCTTTTACCGTCGTCGACAATAAACGGTCGCGCCGGGTCATGGAGCGGCTTGGCATGGCGCGAGACATGGATGGCGACTTCGACCATCCGCGTCTGCCGCCGGGGCACCCGCTCGTCCGCCACGTGCTCTATCGCTTGCGCCGGCCTAAATCGGCCGCGCTGCAAAAATCCGGCTCGGTTGCGCGAGCTCGGCCCGCGCCGCGACCAGCGCCAGCTCGTAGCGGCCGAGCCGCACCGTCGTCTCGATCACCGCGAACATCGACGCGGCAGTGCGGCCCAGCGCATCGGAGAGGCTCGCGCCGCCCAGCAGATGGCCGAGCAACAGCGCCGCGGTCACGTCGCCGCAGCCATTGAGCTCGACCGGCAGGCGCGGTGTCTCGACCGCCCACGTGCCCTCTTCGCCGCTCGCCAGCATCGTCAGATGGTCAGGGATGAGGGAGAGGCTGGTCAGCAGCACGATCTTCGGCCCTCGGGCGCGCAAGGTCGCTGCGGCCGCCGCCGCTTCCCCGAGATTGCCGGCCCGTTGGCCCGTCAGATATTCAAGCTCGAAGCGGTTGGGGGTGACGATGTCGGCTAACGGGAGTGCTCGGTCGCGAAAGAACTCGGCCACACCCTCCCGCACATAGGAGCCGGTGTCGGTGTCGCCGATGACCGGATCGCAGCAGAAAATCGCCTGCGGGTTCGCGGCCTTGACCCGCCCGACAATGTCGAGCAGCACGGCGCCGGTCTCAGCCGTGCCGATATAGCCCGACAGCACTGCGTCGAGGCTCGGCAGCACGCCGAGATCGGCGATGCCCTCGAACAGCGCCGCCACGGTCTCGGCCGCGACCACATCGCCGCGCCAGCGCCCATGTCCGGTGTGGTTTGAGAACGCGACCGTATCGAGCGCCCAGGCTTCGATCCCGAGGCATTGCAGCGGGAACACCGCCGCCGCGTTGCCGACATGGCCGTAGGCGACGCGTGATTGAACCGACAGGACGGCGGGCATCAGGATCCGGAATCGAGCCTGTCGAAAACCCGCTTCAGGCTGAGAAAGATGACGAGGCCACTGACGATGAACAGCGCCACCCCCGCGCCTTGCAGGCTGCCCGGCGCGCCGGCGCCCATGAACAGCCCCCCGAGCGCGATCACCGTGAAGAGCGGGATCACGACCACGAGCTGCCCCGGTCTGTCGACAAAGAGAAAGCTCGTCCAGTCGTCGCCGACGCCGTCGAAATGCGCCTTCAATCGCAGGAAGGCGAGAAGGATCGCGCCCACCGTCAGCAGCAGCCCGGTCGCATAGTCGCCCGGAGCGCCGTCGCTGGCGATATGGAGGCCGAGGATCGCGAGCAAGGCGAGGACGACAAACTGGATCCAAAACCCGAACCACGGGCGCAGGCCCTGGTCCGGCGGTTGCGGTGACGTCGGTGTACTTTGCATTCGCCGCCTCATAAATTCGCCGTGTCGGATTATACCGGAACCGGATTTCCGCCGGATAACTCTCTGAGGACATGATGGCCGCACCTTCCCGCCCGCGCCGCAGCGTGCTGTTCATGCCGGGCGCCAACACCCGCGCGCTCAATAAGGCGCGCGAGCTGCCGGCTGACGGCCTGATCTTCGATCTTGAAGATGCCGTCGCCCCCGACGTTAAGGTGTCAGCGCGTGAGGCGGTGACCGCCGCGGTGGCGCAGGGCGGCTACGGCAAGCGCGAACTGGTGCTGCGGGTCAACGGCCTCGATACCGAATGGGGCGCGGAGGATTTGCGCGCGGCGTCGGCGATGCGCCTCGATGCGGTGCTGCTGCCCAAGGTCGAGAGCGCCGAGCGGGTGCGTGGAACCGTGTCGGCGCTCGACATGGCGGGCGCGCCGCCAGACATGGTGATCTGGTGCATGATCGAGACACCAACCGGCGTGCTCGCAGCGGCGGAGATCGCTGCCGCTCATCCACGGGTCGCTGCGCTGGTGATGGGCACCTCCGACCTCACCAAGGATTTGCAGGCGCGGCACATGCCTAATCGGGTGCCGCTGCTGACGTCGCTGCAATTGGTGCTCCTGGCGGCGCGGGCGCACGGGCTCACCGCGCTCGACGGCGTGCATCTCGACCTTGCCGACGAGGCGGGTTTTGCGTCGGCGTGCGAACAAGGCCGCGCCCTCGGCTTTGATGGCAAGACGCTCATTCACCCGACGCAGATCGCGCCGGCCAACGCCGCGTTCAGGCCCGGCGCCGACGAGATCGATGAGGCTCGAAAGATCATCGCCGCGCATGAGGCGGCATTGGCTACCGGCAACGGGATTGTCGTGGTCGATGGTCGTCTCGTCGAGAATTTGCATGTCGAGGCGGCGCAACGAGTCGTCGCGTTGGCCCGAGTCCTCGAAGCTTAACCGCCGGCCGAAGCCTGCCGCATGAACCATAGTATCCTGGCGGTGGCGATCAGGCTGAATGGCAGCATGCCAATCGAATAGTGGCCGCATGGCAGGCTGGTGTGGCTCGCCGGCGCTCCGGCGGCGCGCAATTTGGCCACGAAATCGGCGGTCAGCCGCGGCAGGACAACCTTGTCGCGCCGCGCCGACACGATCAGCAGGCGGTGGTCCGGCCGGGAATAGAGGTCGATAATCGGTTCAAGACTGATGATTGACCAGATTTGGCGTAGTTGATCGAGGGTGACCGCCCCGCGCAGCGCCGTGGCGATGTGACGTGTCGCGCGGCCTGTCCATACCACGTCGGCAAACTGACCTGCGGTCAACAATAGGATCGTTGAGCATATGCGAGCGTCGACCGCGCCAACCAGACCGGCGATGCAAGACCCAAGGCTCGCGCCGATAACGTGAATGCGGCGATAGCCCCGGCCCTCGAGCCAATCCACGATTCTACGCGCATCGCTCACCGCTTGCCTGACGGCCCGAATGGTGCGGCCTAGATTGGCGCTGACAAAATAGTCGGCAATGTTGCCTTCCGCGCGCCGCCGCTGGTGATGGTAGGGCAGGGTCAGGACCGAAGCGGCATAGCCCAGCCGGTGCATCCGCGCCGCGAGCTTGAGGTACGGCTCTTGCGGTGCGTTCCAATGGGGGATCAGCAGCACCGCCTCGGAGCGCCCGCCTTCGAGAATGAAGGCGCCGGCGAGGTTGTTAGCAGCGTCCTCGGTTTCGATCTCGCTTTCGAAAGTGAGCCAGCCATCGTTACAGACAATCGGCGATGACGGCCTGCCGTGCACGGCGTAAAACGCGTGGGTATTGCGGGACTTGGCCCGGGCCACCTCTCCCATGATCTCGGCGTCTGCGGTCTCGGGCAGGTCGGGAAAGGCCAGCGTCGCGCCGAGCTCAAAGACCTCGTCGCGTTTGTGCGCATCGTCGATCGAGGCGGCCTCTTCGTCCCAGCGATCGACGACCGACCCGAACCACATCGGACAATTAAACCACGGCGGCGGTCGATTTCGACCAGCGGCACGCCACCGGCACGATCGCGCAGAGCAGGCTGAAGACGAACAGCGATCCCGTCATGGGAAAGACGATGCTGGTCGCCATCAGCAGGGTAACGATGATCCAGTGACCGAGGGAGGGTGCGACCGAGCCCCAGAAGCCGTTTGGCACTGACACCTGTGTGTTTTCCACCTCATCCGCGCTCAGCGCGTGATCCCTAGCATTGTTGTAGGCGGACTGCAGAAGCGAAAGGGCCACGCCAAAAATTACCGCCGCGTAGAGGAAGACCCCCCAGCATGTCCAGGCTGAGGTGACCATAGAGACCGTGTACTCCGCGGGCGCCGTGGCGGCACGCGTCCACTGCCGCAACATCCCGGCTTCGGTCGAGAACATCGCCTGAAAAATGTTGCTGATCGGGGTGCTGAGGTAATAGGCCTCAAGGCGCATGAAATAGGCCGAGAGATAGCCGAGAAACGAGAAGGTGAAGACCCGCTGCAGAAGGTGATGCAGCCGCTCCGGCAGATAGGGGGTGCGAAAAACCAGGCGATACGCGCCGGTGCCGCGCGAAAGTTTCGCAAGATACCAGGCAAAAGACGCGGCATAGGCCAAGACAAAGAGGTAGATCCATAGTGAGATCGCCATGTACGCGTAGGCGACAGCGGTGAAGGCGATCTCGCCAGCCGCGCTGGACGTTCCCGGTTGCAAAACGGCAATCACGGTCCAATCGGCCGCCTTTCCCAGCATGTCGTTTTGATGGAGCGGCAGGTAGCAATCGTCGAACCATTGTTTTGCCGCGATGAACGGAACGCCGAGGTTCATCACCCACAGGATGGGCGATATGCCGCTGAGATGCGCCCGCCAATCCGCCGCGAGCTCTGCATGGCTCACCGCAGTACCGGCATCGCCGGCGACCACTCGCCGGGCAGTGAATATGCGCAGAGTTTCGTCTACGAAGTTCACAAACAGGCAGAACATGCTGTTGTAGACGACGAACAGCACGAGATAGTTGACGCTCCAATTCGGCGCCCAGACAAACCCGATTTGTTTATGGATTGCCTTGTATTCGACATCGACGACGCCCGCCATGTAACTGCCGAAAATCAGCAGGAACGCGCTAATCAGCGAAATCACGCCGAAATTGATCGCCTCGTAGCGAGCCGCTGCGTGCTCTACTTTGGCCGCGATGCTCAATCGTGCCGCCGCGTTGGGAGACGCTGCCGGCAGAACGACAGCCGCCGGAACCGTCTTGCGTTCCGGCTCAGGGAAGGTCTCGACCGACGCGCCCGCATGCGCTCCCTGGAGCGCCTTGATCAGCCCTTCGCTATCAGCGCGAAAACGCTCGTGCGTCAGACGGACCGCCTGCCGGCGTGTCAACGGCCGAATTTCCTCGGGCAGTTGGTCGGCGCTCGGCATCCGTGTGTCGTGCAGCAGCACCGGAATGACCCGCTTGCCTTGCTTGAGTGCGGAGGCGATCTCGATGCGAACGAAGTCGTCGGGGTCGTCGAGCCGGCGACGGCCTTGCGCGTCGGTCGCATCGACCCAGGTTTTGCCGATGATCGCCAGTAGAACATCGCAGAGCGCGATCTGCGAATCGAGGTGCTGAACGAAATCCTCGCCGGGCGCGATGCTGTCGACGTCCATGAACAGATCGCCGGCCGTCATTACCTGCTCAAGGCGAATAAACAGCGCTTGGGCGAACCCGGAATCGTCGCCGCGCCGGTAGTTGATGAAAACCTTATCAGTCACGACATCAACCGCTTCCTCGCGGCAGCCGCCGGAACGGATGCCGCGAGGATACCGGATTTATCGACGCGCTAAAACCTCAGGTTGACGCCGCCTATGGAGGCGAGAAGCAACGGAAACGCAGAGTCGGTGTGCGGTTACCCCGCCGCTACGCAATACGCGTCGCGCACGCCTTCAGGCAGCCGGCTTTCGTGCCAGCTCTTGCCGCCGTCCTGGGTGCCGAACATCTGGCCGACGCGCGACACGGCATAGACCTGGTTCGGGTCGCGCGGATGGATCGTCACACCCATCATCGTCGCGTCGGCCTTGATCCCGTGGTCGAACCGCGTCCAGGTCTTGCCGACATCGGTGCTCTTGTAGACCGAGCCGTCGGTCGATCGCGCCGCCGGCGACAGCGCCGCGTACATCGTCTTCGGATCGTGCGGCGAGGTGCGGATGTCGCGGCCATAGGTCAGCGGCGAGAACCGGCCGATCTCCATGTCTTCCCAGCTTTCGCCCTGATCGCCGCTCTTGAAGAGCCCCATGCGGTTGGCGAGGAACACGGTGCCCGGCGCCGCCGCGCTGCACGCGAGGGCGTGACCGTCGAGCATCCCTTCGATCTCGGTCTGGCTGCCGATGCGGCTCCTATATTTCGGCTGCTCGCAAAAGCGGATGAGGTCGGCGGTGCAGTCTTCCCAGCTTTCGCCGGCGTTGCGGCTGCGCATCGCGCCGTTGGCCTCGAGCGTCGCATAGACGTCGTCGGGCGAGTTCGGATCGACATCGAGCCGCATCACCCGGCACGCGAAGTTCATGATGACGCGATCGGGCAGTGGCGGATGCGCCAGTTTCTTCCAGTGTTCGCCGCCGTCATCCGAGCGGTAGACATCGACCGGAGTGGCGCCGGCGTAAAGCCGCTTCGGGTCCTTGGGGTGGACCAGGATCGACCAGGTGTCGGGATCGCCACCGGCCACACTCATCTTCTCGAACGAGTTGCCCCGATTGCTGCTGCGGAAGATGCCCTTGGTGCTGCCGACAAAAATCGTGTCGTGGTCGGTCGGATGCACGGTGATCGCATGGACCTCCGCGGCGTCGGGCAGCGCGAGGTGGTCCCAGCCCTTGTCGCCCGGCGACTGGCGGAAGATGCCCGCCAGGGGCTTGCCGGAATGATCCATCCCGACGGTGCCGGCGATGCCGACATAGACATGCGTGTTATCCGCCATGGCTTCCTCCTTCGCTTCGAAACTTGTGCGCGGATCATAGCGCGCGTCCAGGGGTACGCCACTTTGTTTGTCACAAAAGCTCGCGGGCGCTTCGGACAATCCGCTATGGTGCGGCCAACACAACGGAGGCTTGTATGCCAGCAAAGAAGCGTAGAGTTGGAAAGAATGGGCCGGAGGTGAATGCGATCGCTCTCGGCTGCATGTCGCTCTCGGGCGTGTACGGGCCGAGCGACAACGCCGCAGGCGAGCGGTTCATCCAGCAGGCGGTCGATCTCGGCGTCGATTTTCTCGACAGCTCGGACATGTACGGCTGGGGCCAGAATGAGGAGCTTTTGGGCCGCGCGCTCAAGGGTGGGCGGCGCGACAAGGTGGTGCTCGCCTCGAAGTTCGGCCAAACCCAGAACCCTGGCGGGCAGAACGGCGTCAACGGCCGCCCCGAATACGTGCAGCAGGCTTGCGAGGCGAGCCTCAAGCGGCTGCAGACCGATTGCATCGACGTCTATTTCCAGCACCGGGTCGACCCCGCCGTGCCGGTCGAGGACACGGTCGGCGCGATGGCGAAGCTCGTCGAACAGGGCAAGGTCAAGCAGCTCGGGCTGTGCGAAGCCAAGCCCGAGCGCATCGTCGCAGCGCACAAGGTTCACCCGATCGCCGCGGTGCAGAGCGAATATTCGCTGCTCTACCCGGAAATCGGCATTGAGACCCGCAAGGTCACGCGCGACCTCGGTATCTCGTTCATCGCCTATTCGCCGCTCGGGCGCAGCCTGCTGGCCGGGGTCGTGCCGGATTTCGCCAACCTCGCGCAGGGCGACACCCGCGCCCGCCACCCGCGCTTCGCGGGCGACAATTTCGCCAAGAACCGGGCGCTCGTCGAAGGTGTCGAGGCGATCGCCGCCGACAAGCGCTGCACGGTCGCGCAATTGTGCCTCGCGTGGCTCCTGGCCCAGGGCGAGGACGTGATCCCCATCCCCGGGACCAAGAACATCGACCGGCTCAAGGAAAACCTCGGCGCGATGGACATCACGCTGACCAAGGCCGAGCTCGACGCGATCGCCGAGGTGATCCCGGCTGGCGCCGCCGCCGGCACCCGCTACCCGGCGGGCGGCATGGGCGGGGTGTTCATCTAGCAGACGGTAACATTACCGCTGCAAATCCCGCGCGACCTTCGCTGCCGGGCGCAGCGCGCAGCGGCTGAGCCAATCGGCGAGCTTGGGAAACGCCGCCATGTCGATCCGCGCCGGCCGCGCCCAGGAGAGGATCGATGCCACATTGAGGTCGGCGACGGTGAAGCTTTCGCCGACGAGGTAGGGCGTCTTCGTCACCGCGCCGTCGAGCACACGAAGCGGCTGCTGCAAGTCCTTCTCGGCCTGGTTGGCGACAGCGGCGTCGCGCTTGTCCTCGGGCAGGATCGCGCGGTTGAACATCGCCGTCAGCACGGGGCGCTCGATCTCGGTCATGCCCCAGAAGCTCCACTGCCAGGTGAGCGCCTCGCCTTGGAGCGTCGTCGGGTAGAGCGTGCCGAGCCCGTGCTTCTTCGCCAGATAGAGATTGATCGCCATCGACTCCCACAAGATGAACCCGTCATCATCGATCGCCGGGATGTGGCCGTTCGGGTTGATCGCGAGAAACGCCGGCTCGCGAGTGTCACCGCCGATGCCGGTCATCACATTGTCGTAGTCGAGCCCCAGCTCCTTCGCCAGCCACAGCGCGCGAAAGGCGCGCGACCGTGGGATGCCGTAGATTTTCAGCTTGGCCATGGGTCCTCTCCATCTCGCTGCGGCGAGGGTCGCATGGCGCGCCGACCCCGACAAGAAAGTGCCGCTTCCGAAAATCCGGCCTTGACAAATCCGGGTCGAGTTGCTATTTTGTTCCTATGTTGGGGGAAACGGGCGGACCCCGGGGGTTCCCGCGTTTCCTATTCGCGATCCCCTTGCCAAGTTCCGCCGTGTTCGGCTCCATCGCGAAAATGCGATTGGAGGGTTCATACATGCCGCATGTTGAGGAGAAGCTGACCGTCAACGGCACGGCCATCCGCCTGATGCGCGGCGG
>DATJSH010000206.1:0-3291 GCA_035504235.1 Allostellaceae bacterium
TAGACCGGGCCCGGCTTGCCGGTCATCGCGGTCTGGAACGCGAAGTTGATCTGCTGCGGGATGCGTTTGACGTTGTGGATGCGGTCGGCATATTTGACACAGCCGCGCATGATCGCCATCTGGTCGATTTCCTGGAACACCTGACGGCCGAACTGGCCGATCGGGCTCGACCCGCCAAAGCCGATCACCGGGCAGCAATCGATCAGCGCATTGGCAAGGCCGGTCGACAGATTGATCGCCGCCGGGCCCGAGGCCGCCATGCAGATGCCGGGCTTTTGCAGCAGCCGGCTATAGGCCTGCGCCGCGAACGCCGCCGCCTGCTCGTGGCGGACGTCGATCATGCGGATGCCTTCTTCGATCATCGACGATTCGGCGAGCAGCATCGGCCCGCCCATGATGAAGAAGCAGTCGTCGACCCCTTCGGCCTTGAGGCACTTCGCCAGGATTTCCGAGCCGGTGAGTTCCGCCATGGGGGAGTCTCCTTCTGCCGTGTCGTCAATGACATGGGGGTAAAAAGAAGCGGCCCGCTTTCGCGGGCCGCCGGGTCGTCTTTCGGTCTTAGTTGGCGTTGCCGATGACCTTGGATTCGTGCAGCGCCTGGATCTGGTCCTTGCTCATGTTGAGCCAGCTGGTGAACACCTCGTCGGTGTGCTGGCCGAGCTTTGGCGAGGGCAGAAGCTCAGGCGGCTTGCCGTCGAAGCGGACCGGCCAGCTCTCGCATTTGAAGTCGCCGTCCGGGTGCTTCATGACCTGCATGATGCCGCGCTTCACAAAGCTCTCGTCGTTCTGCAGTTCGAGGGTGTCGTGCACCGCGCCGGCCGGAACGCCGGCGGCGCCGATCAGCTGCATCGCCTCTTCTTTGGTGTGGTGCTTGGTCCATTCGGCGATGATTTCGTTGATAAACCCTTCGTGCTGGTTACGGCTCTCGTTGGTCGCGAAGCGCGGGTCTTCGATCAGCTCCTCGCGCCCGATGACCTTCAACAGGCGGGTCCAGTGCTCGGGGTTGGCGCGGCTGCAGAAGACATAAACGTAGTCGTTGTAGCCGAATGGCTTGCACGGGTAGATGCCGCACGGCGCCGGGGCGCCCGAGGTCGACTGCGCGCCCATGCGCGGCGCCGCGGACTTGTTGCCCTGCTGGTTCATCACCGCGAACGAGGTGCGGATGTAGTGCATCACCGAATCCTGCATCGCGAGCTGCAGGCGGCGGCCCTTGCCGGTCGACTTCTTTTCGTAAAGCGCGCCCAACACCGAGATCGCCATCAGCATGCCGGTGCCGGTGTCGCCGATCGTGCAGCCGGGCTTGACCGGCGCCTGGCCGGGCTCGCCGGTGACGCTCATCGTGCCGCCCGCCGCCTGCGCGATCATGTCGAAGGCGAGCGACTTCTCGTAGGGGCTGCCTTCGCCAAAGCCCTTGACCTGGCAGTAGATGATGCCGGGGTTGATCGCCTTCAGCACGTCATAGCCAAGGCCGAGCCGCTCGATCGTGCCGGGCGCCAGGTTCTCGGCGAAGACATCGGCGGTCTTGACCAGCTCCTTGACCAGCTCGACCCCCTTCGGCGACTTGAGGTCGACCGTCGCCGACTTCTTGTTGGCGTTGAGGATCTTGAAATAGAAGGAGTCGTGCGCCTTGCCGCTGGCCGCGGCGATGCGGCGGCCGGGATCGCCTGATTTCGGGTTCTCGATCTTGACGACCTCGGCGCCCAGCCAGGCCAAGGCCTCGGTGCAGGTCGGCCCCGCCTCGAACTGGGTCAGGTCGACGACTTTCACACCCTTGAGGCATTGCAGAGCCGCAAAATTTCCGCTCATCGTTTCCCGCTCCCTTTAATGGTCTCGTGACGGCCGCGCGCAGCAGAATCGTTGGCCCGAACGATAGCGCAGAATGTCACACAACGGAAACCGCTCATTCCCGCGAAAATCGCATGTTGCCCTGCCCAAACGCGGGACGCCGGTGTAAGCCTATGCCATGACCGGCCCGCTGATCCTGCCCTATCGCGGCATCCTCCCGCGCATCCACCCGAGCGCGTTCATCGCGCCCAATGCGGTGGTGATCGGCGATGTCGAGATCGGCGCGCACGCGAACATCTGGTTCAACGTGGTGATCCGCGGCGACGACGCACCGATCCGCATCGGCGCCGGCGCCAATATCCAGGACGGCACGGTGGTGCATGTGACGCACGACGTGCCGTCCGGCGGCGAGCACATCCCGTGCCTGATCGGCGACGATGTCGCGATCGGCCATATGGCGCTGCTGCATGGCTGCACGCTGGAGCCGGGCGCCTTTGTCGGGATGAAGGCGTGCGTGATGGACAAGGCCATCGTTCAGTCGGGTGCGATGGTCGCCGCCGGCGCGGTCGTGACCCCGCGCAAGGTCGTGAAGTCGGGCCAATTATGGGCCGGCACCCCGGCGCGCTATTCCCGCGACCTCAAGCCGGAGGAGATCGAATACATGCGCTGGGTGCCGGGGCATTACCGGCGGTTGGCGGAGGAATACCTGGTATCGTCGTCATTGCGAGCGTAGCGAAGCAATCTCGATCCATGGTGGCGACTACTAGCGATCGAGATTGCCGCGTCGCGCAAAGCGCTCCGCGCAATGACGCAGCTGGTCAATCCTCCGCGCGGACCTTCACGTAGCTTCCCGGCGCGTCTTCGAGCGGTTGGAGTTTGCCGTCGCCGGGATGGCGGGCAGGGACTTCGCCGCCGGAATATTGCGACACCCATTCCTCCCATAGCGGCCACCAGGAGGATTCGTGCGGCGTCGCGGTGGCGAGCCAGTCATCGGGCGAGGACGGGTTTTTGTCGTTGGTCCAGTGGCCGTATTTGCTGCCGGGCGGGCTGACCACCCCGGCGATGTGGCCCGAGGCCGACAGCACGAACTTGACCGGTCCGGCGTAGAGCTGGGTCGCGGCATAGGTCGAGCGCCACGGCGCGATGTGGTCTTCGCGCGTCGACAGGATAAAGGCAGGGGTCTTGACCTTGCGCAGGTCGATCTTCACGCCGTCGAGGGTGATCCCGCCGGGCTTTGACAGCAAATTCTCCTGGTACATCCGGCGCAGGTAGAAGCTGTGCATCGCCGCCGGCATGCGGGTCGAATCGGCGTTCCAGTAGAGCAGGTCGAACGGCATCGGCTGCTTGCCGAGCAGGTAGTTGTTAACCACGAACGACCAGATCAAGTCGTTGGCGCGCAGCATATTGAAGGTCTGGTGCATGTCGCGGGCTTCGAGATAGCCCTTTTTCGACATGCGGTCTTCGAGCGCGGTGAGCTGCTCCTCGTCGATAAAGACCGACAGGTCG
>DATJSH010000207.1:0-3578 GCA_035504235.1 Allostellaceae bacterium
GGCAGCTGCAGATTCCACAAAAGCTGCCAGCGCGAGGCGCCGTAGAGCGCATAGAGGTCGGCGAGGTTGCGGTCGACCGAGCTTAATCCGAGCGCGGTGTTGGCCAGCACCGGAAAGAACGCCACGATCCAGGCACACACCAGCACCGCGACCGGCTGCTGCATGTAGACGAGCAGCAGCGGCGCGATGGCGATCACCGGCGTCACCTGCAGAATGACGGCGTAAGGGTAGAGCGAGTATTCGATCAGCCGCGACTGGTTGAACAGCACGGCGAGCCCGACGCCGCCAACCGCAGCGAGCAAAAATCCTTCCAAGGTCGTGGTCAGCGTCACCAGGAGCGATTGGCCGAGCACCGCCCAGTCGCTCACCAATGTGCGCACGATGAGGTCGGGCGCCGGCAGCACGTAGGGCGGAATCTTTTCGACCAGCACGGCCGCTTCCCAGATGGCGAGACCGAGCGCCAACACGATGATCGGCAGCGCGATGCGCAACACACGCTCGCTACCGAGTCCCGCTCGTCCCCGCGCCCCCTCCCCGACCCTCCCCCGCTTGCGCGGGAGGAATGGGTGGTTGCCGCGTTCGCGGGAACGGGCGGACGAAGGTCGAGCCTTGTTCATGCCTCGCCCCCCGCCGCCATGGCGTGCGCCAACGCTTGCGAAGTGGATCGGCAGAACGCCGCATATTCGGCCGAGGTGCGGAAACTGCTGTCGCGCGGATAGGGCTGCCCGATCGCAAGCTCGGTGAACACGCGGCCGGGCCGCGCCGCCATCACCGCGATGCGGCTCGACAGATAGACCGATTCGAATACGGAGTGGGTGACAAAGACGATGGTGGTGCGCAGCGCCTGCCACATCGCCAGCAAATCGTCATTGAGCGCAAAGCGCGTGATTTCGTCGAGCGCGGCGAACGGCTCGTCCATGAGCAAAAGCTCGGGCGCGGTGACGAGCGCGCGGGCGATGGAGACACGCATGCGCATGCCGCCGGAGAGTTCGCGCGGATAGGCGCGGGCGAATTTCTGCAGTCCGACGCGGTCCAGCGCCGCGTTGACGCGCGCGTCGGAGCTGGCAGCGGGCGCGCCTGCGAGTTTGAGCGGCAGCCGCACGTTGTTGAACACGTCGGTCCACGGCATCAGCGTCGGCTCCTGGAATACGAAACCGATGCGGCCGCCGCGTTGCGGCCGCACCACCGCGTCGTGCCATTCGACGTTGCCCTGGGTCGGTTCGCTCAAGCCGGCGATGATGCGCAAGGCGGTCGACTTGCCGCAGCCGGACGGCCCAAGCAGCGACAAAAACTCGCCCTTGCGGATGTCGAGATCGAGCCCGGCGAGCGCCACCGTGCCGGTGGGGAAGGCCTTCTCGACCCCGTGCAGCGCGACGAGTGGGCTTCGATCGGTCGGGGAATGCGTCGGCATGGGCTAGCCGAGCGAGCAGACCCCCACCCTAACCCGCCCCCTTTCAGGGGGAGGGAAGAGCGAGCCGCTCGTACGGAATCTAATGCCGCATGCAGGGCAACGTCGATCTTCCTCCTCCCCCCGAAAGGGGGAGGATCGAGGTGGGGGTCGCGGGCCGCTGCGCAGGCGCATGGTGTCGGCAATCCCGTAATCATTTCGGCCGCAGATTGAGCCCGACTTTCGTATCGACGAATTGCCGCGTGTAGGCTTTGCGGTAATCGAGGCCCGGTTTGACGACGCGCGCCTGCACCATTTCGTCGAAGAAGCTCTTGGCGCGGGCGTCGGTCATGGCGCCGATGCCGAGCGTGAGCGCGTCGCCCGAATCGACAATGCCATATTTCTTCAGCGCGCCGACCGAATAGGCCAGAAGATCGTCGGTCATATCCGGGTTGTCTTTCTTGATCAGCGCATTGGCGGCTTTGTTGTCATGGTACAGGTAGTTGTACCAGCCGATGATCGAGGCATCGACGAAGCGCTGCACCACATCGGGCTTCTTTTCGACCAGGTCGCGGCGCGTCTCGATCAAGGTCGAATAGTCGGAAAAACCCTGGTCGGCGAGCAGAAAGATCTTCGGTTTGATGTGCGTCGCCCTCTCGATGGCGTAGGGCTCCGAGGTGACGTAGCCCTGCATGGCGCTGTGCTTGTCGGTCAGGAACGGCTGCGGGTTGAAGGTGTACGGTTTGACCTCAGAATCCGTAAATCCGTAGGCCGCCTTGAGCCACTGGTAATAGCTCGCCATTCCCTCCGGCGAGACGAACAAGGTGAGCTTCTTCAAATCCTGGAACGTCTCGATGCCCTCGGCGGGATGCACGATGAAGACCTGCGGGTCTTTCTGAAAGATGGCGGCGACTTCGATTATGGGCAGGCCCTGAGCCACCGCGTCGAAGCCTTCAAGATTATTGGCGGAAAGAAAGAAGTCGAGCTTGCCGACCGTAAGCAGGATGCGGTTGTTCACATTCGGGCCCCCCTGCACGATGGTCACGTCGAGGCCGTGCTGGCGATAGGTGCCGTCGGCCAGCGCCTGGTAGAACCCGCCGTGCTCGGCCTCGGCCACCCAATTGGTGCCGAAAGTGACCTTGTCGAGGGTTTGCGCGGATGCCGGGGCGGCTGCGGCGGCGCAGGCTGCAAGCCGCAGCAGGGTTCTTCGGGTGACGGCCGACGCCATCGGTTGCTCCTTTTCATCGGCGAGGCAACAATAGGAGAGGCGAGAGCAATTGGCGAGCGACCCATGGTTTTGCCCAGGCGCGACTGGATGGAGATGACCTGGCAGGAGATCGCCGCGGCCGGGCCCGACGCGGCGCGGTGGATCGCCGTCATCCCGCTCGCCGCGGTGGAGCAGCATGGGCCGCACCTGCCGCTCGGCGTCGATACTTACATCGCCGAGGCCTACTTGGCGCGAGTGCACAAGATGCTCCCGGACGATCTGCCGGTCGCGTTTCTCCCGGTACAGCGCATCGGCATATCCGCCGAGCATCTGTCCTTTCCGGGCACGCTGACGATTTCGGCGACCACCGCGATTGCGGCCTGGACCGAGCTTGCCGAGAGCGTGGCGCGCGCGGGCGTGCGCAAGTTTGTCCTGGTTACCAGTCACGGCGGCAATGTCGCCGCCACGGAAACCGTGGCGCGCGATCTGCGTACGCGGCTCGGCGCGCTGGCGGTGACCGTCGGCTGGCATCGCTTCGGTTACCCCGAAGGGACATTCTCCGCCGAAGAGAAAAAGCACGGCATCCACGGCGGCGACATCGAGACCTCGCTCATGCTTGCCGCGAAGCCGCAGACGGTGCGCGCGGACAAGGCACCAAACGCCACGCCCGCGACCGTCGCCATGGCGCACGAGTTCAAATGGCTTGGCGCCTATCGCCCGGCGGGCTTCGCCTGGATGACGCAGGACCTCAATGCGACCGGCGCGGTCGGCGACGCCACGCAGGCGAGCGCCGAAAAGGGCGAACAGGCGCTGGAGCACGGCGCACGGGCCTTCGTGGAATTGCTTCGCGAGATCGATCGCTTCGATCTTTCGCGTCTGCGCGAGGGACCGCTTGGTCCGTCACCCTGAGCGCCTCGGCCGCATCCCTCGAGGGCCGCCATAGCGCGTCGAAGACGCGCGTAAACGCGCTTATGGCCGCCTCGG
>DATJSH010000208.1:0-3532 GCA_035504235.1 Allostellaceae bacterium
TTGTCCCGGGCCCGCTACCGAACTGCGCTGGTGCGCTGACCCCGGTATAGGCGTCATCACTCAAAATTGTCGTTCCGATGCCGAGCAGTGCGTTGTTCGGGGTCAGGAAGGGTTGACTGGCGACGTTATGCGAATAGAAAGTGAGTGCGGTGAGATCGAAGGTTCCGCTCCCGGTAGCAACGACGTTACCTCCCTGCTCGGTCAGCGTCTCGACATATCCGGCCTGCGCAGAGGGGGCGGCGAGGTCGAGCAGCAACACTGCGGCGAGCGCCGCGGCGCCTGAGACCTGTTTTGCAAAGGTCATTGCATCTCCCTTGAGGTCAACTTAGCGGCGTAGCCGGCGCGCAAGTCAGCCTCAAAATGATCCAGCCGCGCGGGTGTCGCAATCCGGGTGTTATGTAAAATGCCGCTGTCCCGGGCAAGGTCCGCTAGATACAACCACGCAACGCTCTCGGTTGCGGCGAGGTGTACGGATTAGTCTGAAACGCGATCGCCGTGCCTTCAACGAATGATGGCGCGGATGCGGTTAGTCAGCTTGCTGCGAAGCTCCGTTGTCTCACTCCAAACAATGTGGGGGTATTGCCTCGTGTCAAAATGCACGTAGTCAATGCAATCCGCACGACAAGTCCAGATTACAGGGATTCCAAGCCCTTGAGCGAAACCGGCCTCGTAGTATACGCCTCCTCTTGCAACGGCCTCTCGAAACTTGCTTTTGCCGATAAGCGCACATGTGAAATCTGCTACGATGAAGCGAGAGCGGCGGATTTCAGCGATGATCTCGTCGTCGATCTTGTTACCGTGCTCCTTCTTGTCGATGCGCAACGGCCTGTATCCGGCATCGTCAATTGCCGGGACGAAACCGGCGCGACCACGACCTCCTGCAAGAGCATCACGCACCACAGCCGGAAGTTTGCAACAGAGCCCGCGCTACTGCTGCTCAACACTGCACCATAGCGTAGCCTATCTGCCGAATGAGTCGCCTGATCTGAACGAAAAACCGGCAAAATTCGTAAAATAAGTGGCGATTAGCGCCTCGATGGCCAAATATTACTCAATCCTTAAAATCCACGATGATTACACAGTTTCAATGCAGGCTGCCCGATTTTGACGAATTATACTTTTGGCATGCTTCTTGCGCATTCGCCTGCTCCAAGCGTCGTCGGATAACGGCGCCGGCCTGCAAGGAGCATGCGGATGCACACGGTGAGCGAAATCGAGGAAAAGATCCGGCGGCGCTACCGCCAGCCCAAAGGAGTCGAGCAATTCGGCATCGAGCCGGTGCCGACCGAGCTCAAAACGGTCGGCTGGTTCGACATTTTTTCGATCATTTTCGGCTTTGCCTTGAACCCCGGCTCGATCCTGGTCGGCGGGCTCGCGGTGGCCTCCGGCTTGTCGTTCCTCGGCGCGGTCGGCGCCATTGCCGGCGGACTGCTGCTGGCCACCATCGCCTACACGATCATGGCCACGGTCGGCGTCGATTTCGGTCTGCCGGGCCAGGTCTCGACCCGAATGGTCTATGGCGTGCGCGGCGCCAAGTGGGTCCCGTCGCTTCTGCGCACGTTCGCCTCGACCTATTGGTTCGCCTACCAGACCGTGGCCGGCTCATTGGCGGTCGTGGCGATCCTCGACCGCTGGACCGGAACCGCGCATTCGCTGGTCATGGTCAGCCTCGTCTTCGCGGTGCTGCAGGCGATTGTCGCGATCATCGGCTACGATTCCTTAAAGAATCTGTCGCGCATGGCGTTGCCATTCAAAATCGTGGTGCTGAGCTTGATCCTCGTCCTGCTGGCGACGCACGACGCTCCGCATTTCGCCCCGTCGCAAGTCTTGCGCTATGCCGGCAAACCCGAGGCCGGCTGGCTGTTGTTCGTCACCTGGCTCAATGTCGTCGCCGCCGGCTCGCTGACAATGGTCACCGATTCGGCCGATTTCTGCCGCTATACCCGCTCGCGCACCGATATGTGGTGGGGCACGTTACTGGGCAAGGTCGGCGGCGGCTGCTTTGCCGCGATCCTCGGCGCCTATGGTGCTGCGGCGACGCTCGGCAAAAACCCGAATTCCTTTGCCATCGTCTCCGGGCTCGGCGTCGGCCACTTCACGCTGCTGCTGTTCCTGATCGTGATCGCGCTCGACAATTGGACGATCAACGTCCTGAACCTCTATACGGGCGGACTGTCATTGTCGAACATGTTCGAGCGGCTCGGCCGGTTCTGGACCACGGTCATTATCAGCATCCTCGGCATCGCCCTGTCTGCGGCACCCGGCGTCGTTACTGGCTACACCACCTATGTCGGCATGCTCGGCAACGTGTTTTCGCCGATCGCCGGCGTGCTGATCGCCGATTACGTGTTCGTCAAGCGCATGAAGATTGATCTCGCGGCATTGTTCGAGCCCAGGGGCTCGTACTGGTACTGGAATGGGGTCAACCCGATCGCCGTCGCCTGGACCGTGCTCGGCTTTCTTGCCTACATGTTCGTGATCCCGGCCGAGTGGGTCAAATCGGCGCTGACCGTGCTCGCCGCCGGAGCCGGCTATTGGGCGACGATGCAGCTCTTGGCGCCGCGTTGGGCCGAGCTCGGCCGCGCGGCGAGGCCCGGGGAAGAGCGCGAGGCGATCGAGGACCTCGATTGGGAGCTGGCGGTGCGCTGATGCCGGCGGCGCGCCAGTGTCCCGCCCTCGCTCCGCGCGCCGTTGCCGGCGATCTTTGGCCCGCGGTGAGTTCGAATTTGCCCAAGCTACCATTTGCCCACCGCATCAAGCTCGAGAACCTCGCCAACAAGGGGGTCGTCAATATTGGTCCGTGGATGACGCAGACGAAGAACTTCGCAGGGAATGATGCCACAGCCGGTTATCTTGCGCCGAAGAAGCTCGCGGTCGCCGTCATGACGACCTATACCACGGGCAGCCCTCGACAAGATGGGCGACTATGCCGATACGGCCCCCGCGATCTTCACCAGTATCGGCAATCTCCTGGCGCCGAACAGCATCGTCGTCCCGGAACCTTAGACTAGGCAAAGGCTCGCAGCGTTGCCACCGGCGCCGTGCGTCAGCGGCACATCGCAAGGCGATTTTGCGCCCGCTCGAACCGAGCTTCGGCGGGATCATGCTCTCTGATGATGATTTCCGCCGCTTATCTGGGGTCACGCCATAGAACGGATGCTGGATTCAGGCTAAGCGGACATATCAGGAACTTCGAGGTTCGCCGGTGACCGCTCAGCCCGCGTCCGTTTGACGATCTCAGCGACGGTATTCTTGCTCAGCCCCAATTCGCGGCCGATCAGGCGATAGCTGCGTCCGCCGGCGACGAGGGCGAGGACCTTGGGGGCGAGGCGATCTGATTTCGGCCGCTGTCCGGGCTGACGGCCAAGGCGCTTGCCGCGCGCCTTCGCGGCGGCGATGCCAGAGCGGATGCGTTCCTGGATCAACTCCCGTTCGAACTCGGCGATGCCGGCGAGGATGGTCGCCATCATACGGCCGTGCGGCGTCGACAGGTCGAAAGCCAGGCCGTTCATCGCGATGACTGATACGCGCC
>DATJSH010000209.1:0-2088 GCA_035504235.1 Allostellaceae bacterium
CGCGGCGAGGTGCTGAAACGCGCTCCGCGCCTCGCAGATCGCCCTGCATCACGGTGAGGCCAGTTACCGCAACATCGGCTCCGGCCGCCGGCTCGATTTCACGGTGATCGGGCCGGCCGTCAATTTGACGAGCCGGCTGCAGGGAATGTGCGCCCAGCTCTCCTGTCGGCTCCTCATGTCGCAGCACTTTGCCGACCTACTCGACCGACCGGACGTGCGTCCCCTCGGAGCCCACCTGGTGAAGGGCTTCACCGAGCCGATCGAGATCTTCGGCTGGGATGGCTGATTTTGACGCCCTGCCGATGCGGACCAGCACAGAATAATGGGTAGATCAAACACCGTAAGCATCAAACCGCAGCCGCGATGTCGCGAAACCGACTTTTTAGCGGCAGCACGCTCTGGGTTGGTCCTAGGCCATCGTCAACACCATGCGGAAGCGCGCGTCGCCCCGCATCATCCGCGCATAGGCTTCCGGCGCGCGCGCCAGTGGTAGCGTCTCGATCATCGGACGCACGCCTGACAGCGCGCTGAAGGCGAGCGTGTCCTGCGAGTCGATTGACGCGCCGGCGGCGTGACCGACGATGCTGCGGCTGGCGCCGATCAGTTGCAGCGACGTAACCTCAATCGGCTCAGCGTCGATGCCGATCACAATGAGGCGGCCGTGCACCGCGAGACCCTCGATCACCGGCGTCATCGCCTTGGCGCTGGTAACGGTCGCCAGCACGGCCCGCGCGCCGCCGAGGCGGTTGAGCGCGACCGCCACGTCCTCGGTAGCGTTGTCGATGTAGTGGTGCGCGCCGAGTTTGCGGGCGAGCCCCTCCTTGTCGGCGCCGCGGGCGATAGCGACGGTGCGGAAGCCGAGCTTGTTGGCAAATTGCACTCCGAGATGGCCAAGCCCGCCGATCCCCAGGATAGCGACCACGTCGCCCGGCATCGCCCCGCTGCGGCGGAGCGCATTGAAGGTCGTAACCCCGGCGCACAGCAGCGGCGCCGCTTCGGCGTCGCTTAATTCGTCGGGGATCGCAGCTAGCGCGCTGGCGGGAGCCACCACCGCCTCGGCGTAGCCGCCGTCATACGAAATACCGGGTATGCGCAGGTAGCGGCAGTCGATCAGCCAGCCACGCCGGCACGGCTCGCAATGCCCGCAATTCCCGCCAAACCAGCCGACGCCGACGCGCTGACCAACGCGCCAGTCGCCGACCACGCCATCGCCGATTGCGTCGATCACACCGGCGATCTCATGGCCGGGGATGCGCGGGAAGGTGAGGCCGGGCCATTGCCCCTCGACGGTCAGACTGTCGCTGTGGCACACGCCGCAGGCTTCGGTGCGAACGCGGACCTCACCCCGCGCCGGCTCGGGCACCTCACGCTCGACGAGTTCCAGCGGGCCACCGGCCCGCGCCACCTGCACCGCCCGCATCTTCGCCATTGCCCGCCTCCTTGTTCGGCACACAGATATCCGCGCCAAGGTACTGGCCAACCGAGAAAGGGAAGTCGCTCGATGCGATGTGCGCGCCTAAGCGTCGCCCACGCCCATCAAAGTGCGTGTGATCGTAGACACGCATCAAGCGTGCCACAACCCTGAAGATAGGACGGCGGAGGGTCCGGTTTGGGGGCATCCGCCACTGCGTGACGCGTTCGATTGAATGGCGGATCTCCGCCTCCTTCCGGACCATCCGATGGGGCGCGCCTCTGTCGGCGCCGCCGGCTGACGGCTTGGAGCGCAGGGCATGCGGCCCCGCCTGTAGGCAGGGCCGCGGCAATCAATCAGAGTTCGACCTGCTCAGCGATGCTGATAGCGTCATCGACCTCGATCCCGAGGTAGCGGACCGTGCTCTCCAGCTTGGTATGTCCCAGCAGTAGCTGGATCGCTCGCAGGTTGCCGGTCTTTCGGTATATTTGGCCACTTTCGTCCGGCGCATCGAGTGGGTGCCGTAGGCCGAGCTATCAAGCCCGGCACTCTCGACCCAGGCGTGAGCGCTGGACCCCATCGGTGGGACCACTGATGCCGGGTTGTTAGTTGGAACGCCGCCGCTCCGAGCACCTGAATCGTTAAGCTGCAAGGATTTGCCGTTGCTGCGGCTGTGG
>DATJSH010000210.1:0-6133 GCA_035504235.1 Allostellaceae bacterium
CGCGGAGGCTGGCGAAGCTGAGCGCGCGGCAGCCTATTGGCGCAAAGCCGGCGAGTTAGCAGTGCGGCGCGCCGCTAATCGCGAGGCGATGGGTCATTTCCGCCGCGCGTTAGCGCTCGTCGAAACGCAAGCGGAGACCGCCGAGCGCTGGCGCATCGAGTTGGCAATTCTGTCGCAGCTCGCGCCACCGACCATGGCCGTACACGGGTGGTCGGCGGTGGAAGTCGGCGAGGTCGTCGAGCGAGCTGCCGAGATCGGCCGTCGTCTGCCGAGCTCGCTGGATATCGCGCCGGCGGTCGCCAATTTGTGGATCTTCAATGCTGGACGCGGTCGCATCGATCGCGCGGAGGAGATTTCCAATGATCTCTTTCGCATAGCGCGAGAACTCGATGATCCCGACATTCTGCTGCAGGCAAACCACTGTGCGTGGGCGACACAGTTTTTCCGCGGCCGCTTCCGTGAGGCAAACGAGCACATCTTGGCCGGCGCGGCGATTTACGACCTCGAGCGTCACGCCCATCACCGGCATCTCTATCTCGGCCACGATCCTCGTGTCTGCAGCATGAATTTCGGTGCCGCGGTGCAGTTGGCCTTGGGGTATCCGGATCAGGGGCGAAAACTTGCCCAAGAGGGCATCGAGCTCGCGCAACGACTCGACCACCCGCCTACCTTGGCGAATGCGCTGTGGCGCGCCTGCGAGGCATTCATTCACCTGCGCGACATCGACGCACTCACACCGACGGCGCGAGAACTGATTGAGTTGAGTGACACTTACGGCCTTCCCATGCCGCGCGCTTATGCCTTGGGATATTTAGGCTGGAGTCGGGTTTACTCCGGCGACGTATACGAGGGCCTTGCGCACATGGCCGAAGCCGAGCGGGTTCTGGTCAGTATCGGCGCGCTGGTTCACGCAACTTTGACGCGGGGGCTCCACGCGGAAGCGTTGCTGGCCGCTGGGCAATATGCCGAGGCATTGCAGCAAGCAGAGCGTGCGCTGGCGACGGCCGAACAAGCCGGAGAGTGGTCTTATCTTTCGCGACTTCATCGCTGTCGTGCGCTGGCAATCCGCAAGCTGAACGGCGCCAATGAACCGGAAGTCGAGGCCTTACTGCGCCGAGCAATGGATGTTGCCCGACAGCAGAGCGCGAAAGGTTGGGAGATTGGGGCGGCGACGGATCTGGCGCGGCTTTGGACTGAGCGAGGCCGGCGCGTTGAGGCGTACAACTTGCTCGCGCCGGTCTACAGCTGGTTCACCGAAGGCTTCGAAACGGTCGATCTTAAGGAGGCGAAAGCACTGCTCGACAAACTAGCCTGAGGTAAAACGGGCGCATTCCCCTTTAGGACAAGCCAAAATTTCTCGGATTGGAGCATTTGGATGACGCCAGGACATCCGGTGGTCGCCCTGAGGGTTGTAGAAGAACGCGCTGAGGATCATCGGCCTCATTCCTTCGTGCCTCCTACCGCCGACGGTCGCTTCTTAGGACCGGCTCGGCGAAATGTTCGCGAATAGCAGACCAAGGCCTTCGGCCACCGTCAGGTGAGCGATGACCGCATCCCGGAGCTCCTGGAAGGGCAGGTTCGCGATCATCGCGGTTTGCACCGCAGCCATGACCTCCCCGGCCTCGGACCCGATCATCGTAAAACCGAGAATCCGGTGGTCGGCGCCGACCAGGACCTTCATGAAACCTTGCGTCTCGTCTGTGGCCTGCGTTCGCAGCACGGCACTCATCGGCAGCTTCGCGACGCGCACCGCGATCCCTTGGCGTTCCGCGTCGCCTTCGCGCAGCCCGACATGGGCGAGCAACGGGTCGGTGAAGAGGCAGTAGGGCACAAGCCGGTCACTCGTCGTGCGCTGTCCACCAGCCAGATTGTCCCGGATGATCCTGAAGTCATCGACCGATGCGTGCGTGAAATGAGGGCTGCCGGCGCATTCACCGATCGCCCAGACACCCGGCGCGCTCGTCTCCAGCCGATCGTTGACGCGAACATAGCCGCGGGCGTCGGTCTCGATGCCGGCCGCCTCGAGCCCGATCCCGGCAGTATTGGGGACACGCCCCGTGGCGACGAGCAGATCGCTGGCCTCGAGCCGTCGATCGCCAGAGGCGGTCCGCAATGTCAGCACGACCCGATCACCCGAGCGGCCTCGAACCGCGAGAGCCTTCGTCCTCAGCAAGAATTCCACGCCTTCGTCGCTCAAGATGTGCTGGATTTCGTCGGCGACGTCAGGGTCTTCGCGGGTCATGATGCGGCCGCCGCTGCCGATGACCGTTACTTGGCTGCCGAAGCGGCGATAGGCCTGAGCCAATTCGAGGCCGACATAACCTGCCCCGAGGATGACCAGGTGGGAGGGCAGGTAGTCGAGCTCTAGCGCCTCGATGTGAGTCAGGGGAGCTGCGGAGGCGAGCCCAGGGATGTTCGGAACGTCAGCGTGCGAGCCGAGGTTAAGAAAGACCTGCTCCCCGACCAGTAGCCGCGTCCCGCCGTCATTCATCTGCACTTCGAGCGTTTTCGGCGCAACGAACCGGCCGCTTCCCATGATTAGGTCCGCGCCGGTCGCGTTATACCGGTCGAGATGGAAAGTAACCTCGCGCTCGACCATCTCGCGTTTGCGCTGCCGCACGCGTGCCATGTCGGTCGCAACCGGACCGGTCAAGGTGCCGAAGTGAGCTGCCTGGCGCGCGAGGTGCGCCACTCGCGCGCCCCAGATTTCATTCTTGCTCGGCATGCAGGCGACATTGGGACAGGAACCGCCGACCCAGCGACGCTCGACGACGGCCGTGCGCTTCTCCGCCTGGGCCATGTGCCAGGCAAGCAGCTTGCCGCCTTGGCCACTGCCGACGATCAGGATATCGACTTGCTCGGTGGACATGGGATTCTCCCGTTGACGATGTCGCGGGGCATAGCGTCTTTCGCCTGGAACGCTGTTCGCCGGTTGGTGGTCTTGAGCCTCTATGCGATCCGCATCCGCCTCCAAATCTGCCGCCGTCAGCAACCGCGCTTCCCAAATGACCGGGTTGCCCGCCCGCTCGGCCGACTCTCGATACCAAGCCGCCAGTTCCCGCAGCATTCGCGCTTTGACGAGCGGCTCCACGTCCATCGCGCGAATCTGGTTGGCGGCCGGACTGGCGCGCAGCGTACGTTCGTCGGGCGTTTGCAGCGGAGGATTCTTCTTGAGCGGAGGCTTGGAATCTCAGGGGCAGTTCTCCGCGTCAGTGTCGCGCAATAAGCTGATCGGCAACGTCGTTGAGAGTCTCCCCGACGGTGTGCGGCTGGGGACCGACGCCTAGGACGTCGTTCCCGACCCGCTTGATCAGCGCCGCTTGCCAGCCCGCCGCCGCCGCCCCGAGCGTGTCCCAGGTGTGGCAGGCGATCATGCAGAGCTGCGACGGCTCGACGCCGAGCTCCTTCTCGACATAAGCGTAAGCCTCGCGCGACGGCTTGTGGTGCTTCACGCCGTCGGCGCTGAAGCGCCGCTCGAACAGGTGGGCAATGCCGCCATGTTCAAGTTGGCGGGTTTGCACTTCGAGCAAATTGTCGGTGAGCGTAAATAGCCGGAAGCCGGCGTCGCGCAGCTTGCGCAATGCGCCGGGCACCTCGGGGTAGGGCGGCATCGTCGAAAACTTGTCCGTAAGCTCCTTCTTGTCCGCCTCGTCGATCATGATTCCCTGGACGTCCGCCAGCATCTTCATCACGGCCGCGCCGATATCGGTAAAGGGGACGTAGCAACCGGCGACGGTCAGCGCCGCGGAATACATGATGAAATTGGCGAACCATAGGCGCATGGCTTGCCGCTCGCCGAAGACGCGCTCGAAGACCGGCTCCATCGTTTGCAGATCGAGCAGCGTCTCATTGACATCGAAGACGATCAGGGGACGAGCGGCCATTTCGTAACTCCCAGTTGTGCTTTCGGGGCGGGGAATGCCGTTGTTCTCAGCGCTCAGCCATGCCCCGGAGCGTTTCGCGTGATGATCCGGTTGACGATAGCGGCGAGAATCCCTGGCCGATCTCCTGGGCGGCGCGCGTCAGGTCCTGTTTAAGCAAATAAAATGAGACAACCAGGAACAGGATGTCTTTCGTCAGGAAGCCGATCGGCAAGGTCATTATGGGAAATCCCCCAGCCTCCTTGGCCCAAGCATCCGGCAGGAAGGGGATGATGCTCGTCGTACCGATGAAGGTGACGATCGAGCCGAGCGCGCCCAAGACGCCAAGCCGCGGACTCCAATACCCAAGAAGAATGAGAAGGCCGAAGAGCGTTTCCGTCGTCCCAAGGAAATAACCCGCGCCCCGCACGCCGAATGCCGGGATCAACCAGAAAACGACAGGGCTGTGACTGATCAGGGGGACCAGCATCTCCGCCGTGTACTGATTCCATTTTTGAATACTGAAGGCGAAGAAAATGAAGACCATCGCGGCACGAAGCAAATGACGGTCAAGATCGCCTCGAAAGAGCGCAGATCTCGAAATAGATGCGATAAGCGTGTCTAAGTGATTCACGTGAAGCCCCCTTTTTGATCAAGGCTTTTCGAGAAAGCCCCGGATCGCCAAAGCGATCTCAAGCGCGTGTGTCTCCAGCGCGAAATGTCCGGTATCGAAGAAACGCACCGCCGCGTTGGGAATGTCGCGCCAAAAGGCCTCGGCGCCTGCCGGCAGGAAGAACGGGTCGTTCTTCCCCCATGCCGCCAGAAGGCGCGGCTTGTGGGCGCGAAAATACGCTTGAAAGGCGGGGTAGAGTGCGACGTTGCTTTTATAATCGCCGAACAGATCGAGCTGCACTTCATGGGCGCCGGGGCGCGACAAATAGAAATTGTCGAGCGAATAGCCGTCCGGCGAGACCGCGGCCGGATCGGCGATACCATGCGTGTATTGCCAGACGGTTGTCTCGGGCTCCAAAAAGGCGCGCAGCGCGTCGCGGTTGGTTTGGGAGGGGTCTTCCCAATAAACCCGGATGGGCTTCCACCCGTCGCTCAGCCCCTCGATGTAAGCATTGCCGTTTTGCGAGATGATCGCGCTGATCCGCTCGGGGTGCCATATCGCCAGCCGCAAGCCGGTCGGCGCACCGTAGTCGAAGACGTAGATCGCAAAGCGGGAGAGCCCGATCACCTCGGTGAAACGGTCGATGGTCTTCGCAACGTTGTCGAAGGTGTAGGCGAATTGGGCGCGGTCCGGCATGTCGGATTGCCCGAAACCGGGCAGGTCGGGTGCGATGACACGAAAGCGATCCGAAAGTAACGGGATGAGATCGCGGAACATGTGGCTGGCGCTCGGGAAGCCGTGCAGCAGCAGGAGCGCCGGCGCATCCCGCGGCCCCGCCTCGCGGTAAAAGACATTGATTGCGTCGGCTTCGACCTTGTGAAAACTGATTTCAGGCATGTGGAGCCCCTTCGCGGCGTTGTTAGCTCGTGATCCTGTCAGCTCAGGGCTTTCATCCAGCCGGCGACAGCCCGCCCGATCTCTGGCGGCGAACCCGCCTGGACATAATGGATCCCGGCGACCGTCACCTCGGTTTGCCGTGAAGCAGCACGATGGGATTGCCACGTCCCACGCCCACGCACGCCATCTCGCGGTCGAACGCCCGCCGCTGCTGCTCTTGGTACGGAAATGCCGCAGAGATCATGATGATCCCTCCTTCGCATTACGCGTGGACGGCATCAAGGATGACCTCGATAACGGGCTGCGGCGCGGTCGCCATTGGCGTGTGATCCACCGTCTCCGACCGGATGCGGGCACCCATGCGAACAGCCATGAAGCGTTGCGTCGCCGGGTTGATCATCCGGTCGTCTTCGGCGACGAGATACCAGGACGGCTTCGTCCTCCAGGCTGGCCTCCGAGCCTTTTCCTGGATGCAGGCCACCGCGAGAGGCCGCTGCGTTGCGGCGAAAAGGGCGGCGCGCTGTCGAGAGGCGTGATGAGCGAAGGCAGTGGCGAATGCTTCCTGCGGCATCCAGATAAAGCCGTGCGCATCCGGCGCCAGTTGTGGCGCCTCGGGGTGCGGCTTCTCGCGATAGAACACTTCGGCGACCGTCTCGCCTTCGTCGGGCGCCAACGCCGCGATATAAACCAGAGACTGAACCTTTTCGCAGGCCGCAGCCGCGATCACCGCGCCGGCATAAGCGTGCGCCGCGAGAACGACAGG
>DATJSH010000211.1:0-26983 GCA_035504235.1 Allostellaceae bacterium
CTGTTGCGTCATGCGCTTCGCGGCTTGCTGGGCGACAAGAAAGGCGCCGAATGCTGTGACCTTGATCGCCTGCTCAACCGCGGCCGGGTCGAGATCGACGATCGGCCCGCGCGCCCGGCCGCTGGCGTTGTAGACGACGAGATCGATCGCGCCGCCGGCATCGACCGCCGTGAACAGCTGCTCGACGTCGGCAGCGTTCGTCGCATCGCAAGCGACCGCCGTGGCGCCCGTTTCCCTGACCAGCCCCGCAAGCTTCGCGGTATCGCGTGCGGCGACGAAAACCTCCATGCCCTGGGCGGTGCATTTGCGCGCCAGCGCGGCGCTCAACCCCGCTCCCGCGCCGACGATGATTGCTCGTTCCGCTGCCGCCATGGGAAACTCCGTTGCTGCTGCCGGACCTGTTATCCGTCGGGCCTATTTTAACGCGCGGGCAGCCGTCTTCCTACTCTCGGCGTCGGCCCAACCCAGCGGTTGCAACGGCCAACCCGGCGCCATTTTTGTTTCGGCGGTGATGTACGGCCATCATCCCCAAAAAATCGGGTGGCCCCATGTTGGGCAAATAATAAAAATCAACAGGCTCGCCGAAGTGATTTTTTTGTAAACAATTTCCGTAAATCGCCATCTTTAATGACTACTCTTTGCCGAATGCGCCAATCGTGAAATAGATATCAATTTGTTTATTTGCCACAGCGATTGTTACAAAAAATCGGTAAGGAAACGCAATGCCTGGAGCAACTTGAGACGCGTCGGGCATTTCATTCGCTTTGTGGTTGACAATGGGGAAGGTTAACGCCTAGACTGACCGCACTTCATCCCCCTGTCCCACCTGGACATTCCCCCAACGATCCAGGACGACGTCATCCAAAATTACCCAGTTTTAGACCCGAATACGGCGCAGGCTGAGGGGTTGCGCGGCTGCGTCCAGTGATAACAACGAGGGGTCGGGAGCGTATGAATTTTCGCTGCGCTATTGTCTTTTCGCTCGCCGCGCTGGCTTCTTTTGGCAGCGCGAGGGCCGACCAGCCTCCAGCCCGCGGCGCCGCCGTCAAGGCCATCGTGCACACCGCCGCCGTCACTCGTCGAGTTGCGAAGGTCGCATCGACGGCGACAACCGCCCACATCGCGGTGAAAGTTGCCGTGCCGGCCAAGGTTGCCGCGCCGGTTAAGGCTGCCGTGTCGGCCAAGGTCGCCAATGTGGCGCCGGCCAGTCGGGTGGTACAAACCCCGCATCCGGCGCTCAAGCTGGCCGATATGTCCGGCAACCCTCCCCGTGACAAGATCGTCGAGCCGGGCGCCTTGTGCATCCGCCCGGCGGGTAAAGTCGAGACCGGCACCGCAGCCTGGTATGGCGGCACCTATATCGGACGTCGCACCAGCAGCGGCTCACCGCTCGATACAACCCACCTGACCGCCGCTCATCGCACCCTGCCGCTTAATTCATTGGCGCGGGTGACCAACCTGCAGAATGGCCGCTCGGTCGTTGTTCGGGTCACCGATCGCGGTCCGATCAGCACTTCCCTGCTGATCGACATGTCGCCGCGGGCCGCCGACGAACTGCAGATGAAGCATGCCGGGCTGGTGCCGGTCCGGGTCGAGCCCGTCATCGAAGTCGCTGCCGCCTCCAAGTAAAGCCCCAATCAACAGATTTAGCTTACGGTCACCTGACGGGGGCGGCGGTATTGCTGCAACACCACACGGAATCCCAACAAAACTACTGGTTTCGTGAGATGTCTCGTTTTTGCAACTGTGACCGAAAAGCAACGAGCGCGAACAAAAACCACGACGGCCCCCCTGGCTCGATTGACTTCAAATCGGCCCTTGATTGTATTCTTTCCGGGTGCGGCGTACGGGTACTGTATCGGCCAGAGACGCGAAGTAGTCGGCTAAAATTCGCGTCTTGGAATTACCGAATGCAGTTTTCGGGGCACGCATGCGGAGCCGCTGGCTCCCGGGATGGCGAGGGGAGGACTCTGCGGCGACGCGGGTCTCGATTGGGGGCAAAGTGGACGACGTGTCCGAGACGACAAATGTTGTGCGCTTCCCGCTGAGGGGGCGGTCGGCGATACGGTCGGCAATCGGCCCGTCGCGCAATCCCGGCGGATATGAATTCACCGAAGGCGAACTCGCCGCCCTGTGTCGTTGGTTCTCGGCGATGAAATACGCCTTCCCCGGCACCGAGGGGGTCATGGTGGTCAGCCACCAGGAGGGCTACTCGGCGGTCGGGCTCTACCACCCGGCGCGCGGCGTGCCGAATTGCCTCGTGGCCAAGCACGAAGTCGGCGGCAGCGCCCGTTTCTTCTGGTCGACCGAGGTCGACCCGCCGCGCCCGATCGACGACCTCCGCGAGATTACCGACGCGCACATCCGCGCGATTCAGCCGCCGCGCAACGAAAAAGGCTGGCTCGACCCCACCGGGTGGATGGGTGTTTACACGTCGCGAACTATCGCGACCGAATTACAAGTTGTTTGATTAGAATACATATGTAACCGTTGCGGGATGCGCTGTCGTTCGCGCATCCCCCCGCGAACGCTCGACCGCCTCGCCGTGGCTGCCGGGTTTCTTGTTGCCGCCTGCGGCACGCTGCCCACCGCCGGTCCGACCGCTAGGCAGATCATCAGCCAGCAGGCAGAAACGAAACAGCCACCCTACAACGTAATCGATATCGACAGCCGCGTCGTCGACAGTGTGCTCGCTCGCCCGCATGAGAGCTTCCGCGTGCGCTTCCCGGCTCACGGCGCGCCACCGCCCCCGGTGATCGGAGCAGGCGACAGCCTGGTCGTGACGTTGTGGGAGGCCGCGGGCGGCGGCCTCTTCGCTTCGGCAAGCAATGACGAGGTCGCACCGGGCTCGCACAGCGTGACGCTACCTGAGCAGATTGTGGCGCGCGACGGCGCGATCACCGTACCGTTCGCTGGTCGCATTCCGGTGGCGGGACGCCTACCTGCCGAAGTGCAGCACGACATCGAGCAGCGCCTGTCGGGGAAGGCGATCGACCCGCAGGCGATCGTCACAGTTGGCAAAAGCGTCAATGACACGGTGGCTGTCACCGGCGAGGCGGTCATCGGGGCGCGCATTCCCCTGTCGGTGAAGGGCGACCGCCTGCTCGACCTGATCGCCGCGGCGGGCGGACTCAAGGCGCCGGTCTACGAGACCGATGTGCGGCTGTCGCGGCGTGGGGTCACCGCGACGATCCCGATGGAGACGCTGGTCTCGGACCCCCTCGAAAACATCTACGCCGAACCTGGCGATGTGCTGACCGTTGTCAGGGCTCCGCGAAGGTTCATCGTGCTCGGCGCGGCCTGACAGAACAATGAGATCGATTTTCCCTCGGCCAAGCCGACGCTGGTCGAAGCCTTGGCCAAAGCCGGCGGGCTTCAGGATTCGCGCTCCGACCCGGCCGGTGTCTTCCTGTTTCGTGAAGAGCCGGTCGCCGTGCTGCAGGCGCTCGGCGAAAAGCCTGCTGCCATGACTCCGGACGGAACATCGCCGGTGGTGTACCGGCTCAATCTGCGCGACGCCGCGGCCTATTTTGCGGCGGAGCGGTTCCCGGTCGAGGACAAGGACGTCATCTATATCGCCAACGCCGATGTCGATGAGTTACAGAAATTCTTCGGGCTGATCGGCATGCTGACCGCACCGGCAATCACCGGCGTCGTGGTCAAGAACGCCACACAATAGCGGCGGCGGTGATTGCATTCGACCTGTCGCGGCTCCTATCGCGCGCCGGGTCGGCGACGCCGAGCGGGATCGATCGTGTCGAACTGGCCTATGCCCGGCACTTAGCCACTGGCGCCGCGCCCTATTGCTTCGTTGCGCGTGGCACGCTTGGCGGGATCGGTCTGCTGCCGAAAGGGGCGGCCGGCGATTTCATCGATCGGCTCGCGGCTTTGTGGCGCGACGGCGCAACGGCGCGCGAGCGGCGGCGGCTTGCCACGCTTGCCCGACGCCTGCGCCTCGCCGTGCTAATCGGCGGATCCCCGCTGCATAGGGCTCTGCGGGAGAGCCACGACACCGCTCTGTATCTGCTGGTCTCGCACCACAACCTCGACCGTTCGCGGCCCATCGCCCGGCTGAAATCAGCGACCGGCGCGCTTTTCGTTTGTCTGGTCCACGACCTCATCCCGCTCGAATTTCCGGCGCTGACCCGCGCCGGGCAGACCGTGCGGCACAATCGGCGGGTCGCCACGGTTGCGGCGCTGGCGGATGCGGTGATCGTCAATTCCACCGCCACCCGCGAAGCGCTTTGCGCCCGCCTCGGCGACCGGGACACTCCGGTTGCCGTAGCCCCGCTCGGCGTGGAGCTGCCGGAGGCGACGCGACCGGATTCCGCCGTTCCCTACTTCATCTGCATCGGCACCATCGAGCGGCGCAAGAACCAGAAGCTGCTATTCGACGTCTGGCAGCGCCTTGCGGCGGAGTTGGGTCAGCAAACCCCGCGCCTCTTCCTGGTCGGGCAACGCGGCTTTGGCGGCGAGGAGATCGCCAGTCGCCTCGGAGCGCTGCATGACATTGTTGTCGAGCGTCCGGATTTGCCGGATACGGCGATGGCAGGGCTGCTTCGCGGCGCGCGCGCGCTCCTGCTGCCCTCGCTTGCCGAAGGGTTCGGGCTGCCGGTTGTCGAGGCGCTTGCATATGGCGTCCCCGCCCTATGCAGCGACCTCCCGGCTCTGCGCGAAAGTGGCGGCAACGTCCCGGACTATTTCGATCCGCATAACGAGGGCGCGTGGCGGACTGCGATCGTCGATTTCCTCACGGATTCGCCGCGCCGGCAAGCCCAGCTGGCGCGGCTCGCGCGATGGCAAGCGCCCGGCTGGCCGGAGCATTTCGCGCTCGTCGAGCGGCTGATCGCGATGCTCTAGCCGCCGAGGCTGCGCGCGAGGCCCGCGATATCGATCGGTTCGGCGGCGATGCGGCGGCTTTCCTCGATGACGATGCGCGCCGCTTCTCGCAGTTGCGCCTCGCGATGCGCAGCGGTTACAAAGAAGCGGAGCCGCGCCGCGCGCTCGGGCACCGCCGGATAGAGGATGGGCGGCGCGTTGATGCCGCGGTCGAACAGCGCGGCGGCAAGCTTCCCGGCACGGATAGAACTGCCGGTCATCAGCGACACGATTGCCGCTCCGATCGACGTTCCGGTATCGAGGCCGCCATCGCGCAGCGATCCGAGAAACAGCGCTGCGTTGCGCCGAAGTCGCGCCACGCGCTCGGGTTCGGCCGCAAGGATTTCCACCGCCGCGAGCGCCGCCGCGGCAGCGGCCGGAGCCATTCCGGCTGAAAAAACAAAGCCGGGCACCAGCCGTTTCAGTCGGCCGATCAACCCAGATCTGCCGGCGATGTAGCCGCCGCACGAAACGAGGCTCTTGCTCAACGTCCCCATCCAGATATCGACCTCGCCGGGGTCAATCCCGGCATGCTCTGCGGAGCCGAGGCCGCGGGCCCCTAGGACCCCCAGCGCATGTGCGTCATCGACCATCAGCCAGGCGCGATGCCGCCGCGCAACAGCAACAAAGCGGGCAAGATCGGGCACATCGCCATCCATGCTGTAATGACCTTCGATGACGAGGAGCCGGCGCCGGGCTCGCGTTTCGCCGAGCATCTTGCCGGCGGCCTCAGCGTCGTTATGGGCAAACGCCACCCGCCGTGCGCCCGACAGCCGCGCGCCCTCGATGATGCTGTTATGGGCGAACCCATCGTGCGCGACGACGTCGCCGGACCCCAACAGCGCGCCAATCACGGAAACGTTGGTCGCGTGGCCGCCAACCAGCGCCATTGCGTCCTCTGCTTGGTAGATCCTCGCCAGCGCCCTTTCGAGCTCGCGATGGATCGGCCGCTCGCCCGATACCATGCGGCTCGCCGAAACAGTCGTGCCGTAGCGGTCGATCGCCGCCTTGGCCGCCGCGACGACGCGGGGGTCGCCATTGAGCCCGAGATAGTCATACGACGAGAAGTTGCTGTAGCGCTTGTCGTCGATGACCACTTCGGCGCCGGCGATCCCGTCGTGGACGCGGAAGAAGGGATCGGCGATTCCAAGGTGTTCGGCCGCCGCTGCCACCGTATCGATGTCGTGCGCGCCATCGAGCGCGGCGGGGTCGAGCCGCTCGGGGACGGGCGGCTCCGGGCGGGCCGGAAATCCGCTTGCCGACAGTTGCGCGAGGAGCCGCGCTTTGGCCTCGGCCGACAGCCCGAAGAGGTCGCCGCGCCGCGCCATCGCTATTCCTCCGCCGCGAGCCCGACGCCGCCCAGCGCAAACGGGTCAGGCACCGTTTCATGGCGAGAGGCGAGTTTCGTGAGCGCCGCGTCCTCTAGGGTCGGCGCGGCCTTCTCGACAAGGCGCGCCGCGAGCCCGGCGGCGCTTGCGCCGTCGGCGAGGCTCGTCAGCGGCACATCGAGGCGTAGCCGGGTTTCCAGCGCCAGCCGCAACTCGATCGCCATCAGCGAATCCATGCCAAGTTCGGCGAACGGCCGATGCGGGTCGATGCGACCTTCCGGCAGTCGCAGAATGCCCGCCGCCTCGCTCGCGATGACGACAGCGAGAAGCTCGCGCCGCTCTGCCGGCTCAAGCGCCGCGAGCCGGTCGAGCAGTGCCTCGTCTGCAGTAATTTCCGCTGCCGCGCCGCGCACCTCGTCGAACAGGGGATCGGCCAGGATCGGCAGCATGCGGGCCGCCTCGCCCCAGGCGATATCGGCGAGCACCACCACCGGTAGGCCGCTCGACGCCAATATTGGCAGCGCGGCGAGCGCTCGGTCCGCTGGCACGACACGGGCGCCCAACCGGCGCAACAGCGCCGCCTGCTCGTCGGGGCGTCCAGCCAGCGTCCCGGCATCCGCGATCGGCCCCCATGCGATCGCCAGGGCCGGCCGGCCCTCGTCGTGCCGGCGCTGCGCCAAGGCCTCCAACGCCGCGTTGGCGGCGACATAGGCACCCTGGGCCGGCGCGCCGACCACAGTCGTCGCCGAAGAAAATAGCCAGAACAAATCGATCGGGTCGTGGCCGGTCAACCAGTCGAGGTTTTGCGCGCCCATGACCTTCGCGTGCATCGCGGTCGTCACGTCTTCCGGCGATAACGTGGCGGCTGTTCCGTTGACGATTGCTGTGGCGGCGTGAACGATGCCGCGGATCGGCAGCCCATGACGGCGAACAGTATCAAGTGTCGCGCGGAGTGCTTCGCGATCGCCGACATCGGCCGCATGCACGCTGACCGTCGCGCCAAGCGCTTCGAGGTCGGCAATACGCTCGCCAGCGCCCGGCGTATCGAGACCTCGACGCCCGATCAACGCCAGATGTCCAGCTCCGTGCACGGCTAGCCAGCGCGAAGCGGCGAAACCAAAGCCGTCGAGTCCGCCGGTGACGACGTAGGCGCCGTCACGGTGCAGAACCAAATCAAGCGCTCGCGACACTGCAACCCCGGCATTGCCGTCCGGCACCAGCACCAGCTTGCCGATATGTTGCGCGGCCTGCATCAGGCGGAAGGCGGCGGCTATGTCGGCGAAGGCGAAGCGGCGATGGGCGAGCGGCCGGATTTCGCCGGCCTTGAGCGCCGCCGCAACCTCGCCGAGCAGCGCCTTGGCAAGCTCCGGCCGCCGCACTGGAAGCTGATCCAGATCGACCGCGAAATACGAGACGTTCTGCCTGAACGGCCGCGGGCGAAACGCCCGGTTCTCGTAAAGATCACGTTTGCCAAGCTCGACAAAGCGGCCGAACGGCTTTAACAGGCCGAGGCTCGCCTCCATCGCCTCGCCGGAAAGCGAATTGAGGATGACATCGACCCCGGCGCCGCCGGTCGCCTCGCGCACCGCGGCAACAAAGCGCAACTCGCGCGAATCGCAGACATAGTCGGCCCCGACCAGGCGGAGAAAGGCGCGCTTCGCCGGCGAGCCGGCGCTGGCGATCACCGTCGCGCCGCAGGCCTTCGCGATCTGGATCGTGGCGAGCCCGACCCCGCCCGACGCGGCGTGGATCAGCACGCTCTCGCCCGGCATGAGCCGCGCCAGAGTGATGAGCGAATAGCGCGCGGTGACGAACGCCACCGGCAACGTCGCCGCCGCCACGAAGTTAAGGTCCGCCGGCATCGCGATCACTGCATCGGCCCGGGTCACCACGCGGTTCGCCAGCGCCGCCGGAGCAAAACCCACGACCCGATCGCCGACCGCGATCTTTTCGACGCCGTCGCCGATAGCAGAGACCACCCCGGCACATTCGAGGCCGAGCGCCGCACCGGCGAACCCGTCGAGCAGCGCCTCTTCCGGAAGCCCCCCTGTCGCCGCCATGACGTCGCGGAAATTAATCCCGGCAGCGCGCACCTCGATCTCGATCTCGCCAGGGCCGGGAGGGCGCGCTTGCAGCCGCAGCCATTCGAGGCGATCGAGCCGGCCCGGCTGGACGGCGGATGCGACGACGGCGTCACTTGGTCCGGCCCAGACCGGCGGCAGGCCGCGCCGCGCTCGCATGACATTGCGGCCGCGCGGGGTCCAGACGATCTCGCTCTCGACGTCGGCTTCCATCAACTCCGCGGCAAGGCGCCGGGCGCGATCGTCGGGCCGCAGCCCGGACGGCAAATCGATCATGCGCAGCACCAGACCGGGAATTTCATTGCGCAGCACCCGGCCAAAACCCCACAGCGCGGAACCGTAAAGGCCACCATATTCGCTGGCCTGCTGCGCCCCGGCCGTCACCAGCCAAAGCGGCACGCCGCGTGCGGCTGCGGCTTCGGCGAGCCGGGCAAATCGCGGGACCAGCCGGCCTGCCGTGGCCGGGTCCTTCTCGTCGCCGACCGCGAAGGCGATCGCGTCGCCGGCTTGCTCGATAGAGACGATCCGGTGGCCCTGGACTTCAAGCGCAACAGCGAGGCTGTCGTCCGCCGTGCCCGCAACCAGGGCCAGCGAGAGGGCTTTCCCGGGCGAGGTGGATTGAGGGAGCGCTGTCGGCAGGCGCGCCCAGATCATCTCGCACGGGCCCGGACCGTCGGAGATCAACACCGAGGCGACATCGCTAAAACCGCCCGCGACGAGTGCGGATCGCCAATCCTGCCGGTCGCCGACAACGTCCCAGAGCGTGCCCGACGCGGGCTTCAGCGCGAGCAATGCTCCGCCGGGCACCAGATTGAGCCGCGACACATCGAGTGCGTCGATGGGGCCGAACACAGCGAGATCACACGGCTCACCTTCGCCAACCTGCGTGGTGGCGAGGCCGCTACGACCGAGCCGATCGTTCAGCCGATACGGGCCGCGCTCATGGATGCGAAGCGGGCGATCGCGGGGCCAATTGCCGGCGATCTCATCGAGAACAGCACCCAGCGCAGTTCGGCCCTCGGTGACGCCCATCGATCCCTGGCACAACGCCGCGACCCCCGGCGATGCGCCATCCACCGGCTGCCCATCGCGCAGCATCGCGGCCACAGTTAGTTCGCCGACCATCTCCGGATGGTCGGCAAGCAGCGAGCGCCACAGCTCGCCGCTGTCGGGCAACGCCTCGCCGCTGAATCGCCGCGACGGCGCCAACAGCGCTTCCGCGAATGCCGGGACGGTCGTCTCACGCGATATCGCCACGAGCAAGGCGTCAAACAGCAGCGCCGGCTCACGTTCGGTCGCGGAGTCGCGATTTCGTGTAGCAATGCGCGGGACGATCTCGGAGAGGCGATCAAGGGCCGCCGGATTCGACGTCAACGGCGCGGGCACCAGCTCCGTATGCAGATAGAAATCTGCGCTGGTATGAGGTAAATCGACACCGACAAACCAGCATTCACTCAGCTCGACGACCGCATCGCCTGCTGCATCAAACAGCGCGATCTCGGCCGCCACCGACCGCGTCCCGCGCCGCGCCAAGCGAACATCGGCGCGAGCGGGAGCGCGGCCAAAGGGCGTCGCGGCAACGACCCGGCCGAACCGGCGCGGCAGGTACAGCCGATCGTCCGCGCCATCGTCCACCAACGCGAGGAGCGCCTGAAATGCCCCGTCGAGCAAGCTTGGGTCGAGCAGGCACGCCGTTGCAGGTGGGCGCGGTCGCAGAGTCGCGACGGCGCGGCCGGCATCGAGAAGCAAAACCGCCTCGACCGTGCGGAAGCTATCGCCATAATCCAGCCCGCGCCGCGCCGCCCGCCGGTATAGCATCGTCGCCGTCACAGCTTCGTGCCCGGCGCCGACATCTTCGGCCGGCTGGAGCTTTCGGGGCGCGGTGGCCACCACTCGTGCGGTCGCGTGCAACGTCATCGCCTGATGGGCTAGGCGCTTGCGACCGGCAAGCTGCCACGCCCCGTCCGGGAACAGGGTACAGCGCATCTCACGTGCCCCGTCATCGAGCGCGACCGGCCGCAGCAGCTCAACATCGCACAACTGGAGCGCCGTCGCTTCGGGATGACGGGTACGCGCCGCCGCCAGCGCCATGTCGATGATCGCGGCCGCCGGCAGCACGGGAGCGCCCTCGATGCGATGATCGGCGATAAATGGAAACAACGCCGTGTCGAGATGATTGACCCAAGCCGTCGCGGCGCCCGCCTGGCGGAAGCCAAGCAGCGGATGGTCGCAAAGCGGACTCACCGGCTCGGCAGCCTCGGGCGTATGTCCGAACCAGCAGCGCTGGCGCTGCCATGGGTAAAGCGGCAGGCCGCGCAAGTCGTCAAGGCCATCGAGCCAAGCACCGCCGCTCATATCCTGTCCGGCGACGTGCAGTCGCGCGGCGATTGCCGCAAACGGGTCGCCTGGCGCGTCATGGCGATTGAGGGTGGCGATGACGCCGCCTGCGGGCTCGGCGGCGTGCAGGGCATCGCGCAGATACGAGAGCAGCACCGGAGTCGGACCGATCTCGACGAACAGCCGGTAACCATCGGCGACCAGCGTCTTGATCGCCGCCGAAAAACGCACCGGATCGCGGACGTTGCGCCACCAATGGACGGCGTCGAGCGCGCCAGCCGCAATCCGTGCGCCGGTCACGGTCGAAACCAGATCGCCGACGGGCGCGGCTGCGGACATGGCGCCAAGTTCGGCGATCAGCTCGTCGCGGATCGGCTCCATCGCCACGGAATGAAATGCGAAGTCGAGGTCGAGCGGCCGCCAGGCAATACTCTGCCCCGCCGCTGCCTTGCCGAGCCGACTGATCGCGCCGGCGGGGCCGGTCACCGTCACCGAACGTGCGCTGTTGATCGCGGCGATCTCGATCTCCCCGCCCAGCTCATGGAGCAGTGCCTCCGCCGTGTCAGCGCCGAGCGCCAATACCGCCATGCGGCCGGTGCCGCGGGTCTGCTCCTGCCGCCGGCTGCGTAAGGCGACGGTCCGTGCCGCATCGTCGAGCGACAGCGCGCCGGCGGCCCAGGCAGCGGCGATCTCGCCGACGCTATGACCGACGAACCCGCCCGGCGCAGCCCCACCGTCGCGCAGTAGGCTGGTGATCGCGACCTGGATCGCAAAAAGCATCGGCTGTGCGATATCGGCGCGGCGCAATTCCTCTTCCGCGATGTCGCCGGCGATACGTTCGACAACCGACCAGCCGAGATGCGGCGAGAGCGCACGGTCCGCTTCGGCCAAGGCAGCGCGGAACGCGACACTCGCGCGATAGGCCGCTTGTCCCATGCCCGGAAACTGCGCGCCGTTGCCGGAATAGACAAAGGCAAGCCCACCGTCGCGCGACGCCAAGCCCTCCACGGCGGCCGGGTTCGCCCGGCCCTCGAGAAAATCGTCTAGGACCGTGGCCGGATCGTCGGCGAGCACGACAAGGCGATGCGAGTGTTGATCCCTGCGCCGCGCAGCCGCCCGGATGAGCCGCGGCTGTCTTTCTGCCGGTGTTGTGGCGAGCACGCCACGCCATTCCCGCACAAGCGCCCGCAATGCGCCGCCGCTGCGTGCCGAGATCATCAGCGGCGGCCTCGCCCTATCCTCCGCTGGCGGCTCATTCGGGCGGGGCGGAGCGCCAAGGATCGCGTGTGCGTTGCTGCCGCCGAAACCGAAGGAATTGATGCCGGCAGCGGCATCGGAAGCGATCGGTTGGGTGACACCGGCAAGCCGCAGGTTGAGCCGGTCGAAGGGAATGTCGGGGTTTGGCGTCTCGCCGTGCAGCGAGCGCGGCAACACGCCGTGTTCCAGCGCAAGCATTGCTTTCAAGAGTCCGGCGATGCCCGAAGCTGGCTCGAGATGGCCGATATTGGTCTTGACCGAGCCGATCGGCAGCGGCGTCTGCCGCGCCTTTCCGAGCACGCGACCGACGGCTTCCGCTTCGGCCGGGTCGCCCGCCGGCGTTCCGGTACCATGCATCTCGACAAAGCCGAGAGCCTCGGGCGTGATTCCAGCATCGGCATAAACGTGGTGTAGCAAGTTCGCCTGAGCCGCCGCGCTGGGCAGCGACAGCCCGATCGTCCGGCCACTGGCGTTGACCGCGGTGCCGCGGATCAGGGCGTGTATCCGATCGCCATCGGCAACCGCCCGTGCCAGCGGTTTCAGCACGACCACCGCCCCGCCCTCGCCGCGCACATAGCCGTCGGCGCGCGCGTCAAACGCAAAGCAGCGGCCGCGCGGCGACAACATTCCGGCTTGCGCAAAGCCGATAAACGGATAGGGCGATAGCAACAGATTGATGCCGCCGACGAGCGCCGCCTCGATCTGCCCGGCACGCAGCGCCCCGCACGCCGCATGCAGCGCGACCAGCGACGATGAGCAGGCCGTATCGATGACCTGGCTCGGCCCGCGCAGATCGAAGACATGCGATAGCCGATTGGCGAGGATGCTGAGCGTTGAGCCGCTGAGGAAATGCGGCCCGCCGCTTGCCGGGTCGCCAAGGCGCAGATCGCCGTAATCCGTCGACGAGGCGCCGACATAAACGCCCGTGGCGCTGCCGGCGAGCCGTCCCGCTGGGATGCCGGCGTCTTCTAGCGCATGCCAAGCCAACTCGAGCAGCAGGCGCTGCTGCGGGTCCATCTCTGCCGCCTCGCGCGGCGAGATGCCGAAAAAACCCGGCTCGAATTGATCAATACCGTCGATCAGCCCGGCGGCCCAGGTGTAGCTCTTGCCCGGCTCGCCGCGGCTCGGATGGTAGAAAAATCGCGTCGACCAGCGGTCGGGGCCAATCTCGGAGATTGCATCGATGCCATCGCTGAGCAGCCGCCAGAACGCCGCGAGCCCCGCTGCGCCGGGGAACCGGCAGGAGGCTCCGACGATAGCAAGCGCTCCCTCACTCATTGACGGCCGAGCTGCTCCCCTCAAGCGGTGGAATTATTGCGAGCAGCGCCCAGTCCGCCGCTGTCGGACGCATCCCTGGGTTGAGAGTGTCGCCGTCGCGAGGTTACGTCAATTCGGCCAATCACGACTGCGGCACCAGCGCGTTTTGAGTTGCGCCAAATCAGGCTGGCGGCGGCTAACGCACCACCAGAACGTCGCACGCTATCCTCGCGACGATCTCGCGCAGCTGGTCGGGTCGCGCCTGCGGCGTCCCGGAGCCGAGCGCGACAATCCGGCAGCCGAGCTCGACGATCCGCCTGATCAGCGCCGCCGGCTCTTCTGGTGCGAGGTCGAGCTCTGCGTTGACCGCCTGCCCGGCGAGGCAGCCGTCGAGCCAGGTCTTGAACGCTGTCGAGCTGGCCAAATCGGGAGTGCAGATCACTGCCAACCGACCGCCATGCGCTTCGGCCAATTGTGCGGCGACCGCGACCAGCCGCTCCGCCGCCGCGTCGCGATCGTGCAGCAGAACCGCCACCCCATCCTCGTGCCGATCATGTTGCGCCATGAGGAACGACGATGCACCGGGTTCCACCACCGACCACCAGCGGCACTCGACGCGAAAGTGACCGCCGATCGGGCGAGTGGTTATGCCGCACACCACAAAATCAGTGGTCTCGGCGGTGCCGATGCGGCTTGTCGCCGCATCGCTCACAATCTCGAATGACCACTCGACCGCATGCCGCCGCGCCGCCGCCGCCAGTTCATGGCGCGCCCGCTCGGCAAAGGCGCGCATCTGTCGCCGCGCCTGCTGCAGGTTGAGGGTCTCCACGCCGAAGCCGAGCGTCACCTGGCGGGCGAATGGCAGGTTCGCCAGGCGGATCAAATCGTCGTCCTCGACAAAAACGCCGTGCAGAGGCGCCTTCCACCGCGCCGCGAGCCGCGCCGCGGTGGCGATGGCCGTGCGGTTCTCGGATGTCGCATCGAGCGCGACGACGATCCGCTCGATCTCTCCGCTCATGAGACGGGCCCCGACTGACTGCGCATCAGTGCCGCGGCCTTGGCGGCGAAATCGTCGAGTCGGGCCGCGATCTTCTTATTGGTGGTGTCGGTCGGCGTGCCGGTCAACAGCTCCAGGCCCTGGTCGATGGTCTCCATCGGGATGACGCGAAATCGGCCCGCCTCGCAGGCAGTGACGACATCGGCGCGCAGCATCAGGTGCTTCACGTTGCTAGCCGGGATGATGCAGCCTTGCTTCCCCGTGAGCCCGGCGGCTCTGCAGATGTCGAAAAAACCCTCGATCTTTTCGTTGACGCCGCCGATCGCCTGGATGACCCCGTGCTGGTCGACCGAGCCGGTGACCGCGAAACACTGCCGGATCGGCACCTCCGCCAGCGCCGACAGCAGCGCGAACAGCTCCGCCGCCGATGCGCTGTCGCCGTCGACCCCGCCATAGGATTGCTCGAACACCAGGCTCGCGTGGAGCGACAGCGGCCGCTCGCCGCCGAACCTCCCGCCGAGAAAACCGGTAAGAATCAGTACGCCCTTCGAATGCAGGGGCCCGCCGAGTTGGACCTCACGCTCGATGTCGACCACCTCGCCGCGCCCCATGCGCACCTGCGCGGTAATCCGGGTTGGGTTGCCGAAGGCCAGCGCGCCGAGACTGATGACCGACAGCCCGTTGATCTGGCCGACAATCTCGCCGTCAGTCTCGATGCGGATGGTGCGGCGGCCGATCTCCTCCTGCATGCGGCGATAGACCCGGTCGCCGCGGCGGGTCTGCGCGTCGAGCGCGGCCTGAACCTCCGCCGCGCCGACGACCTCCTTGCCGGCGTCGGCGGCGAGTTGGTCGGCCTCCTGCAACAGTTCGACAATCGCTCGAAGACTTGTCGATAGGCGCTCGGAATCGCCGGCGAGCCGCGCCGCTTGCTCGATGACCCGGGCGACCGCGTCACGGTCGAACGCACGCAAATGCTCGCGCCGCACAATCGTCGCGATGGCCCGGGCGTAAAGCATCGTCGCGCCGTCGCTGCGCCCCACGCGGTCATCAAAATCGGCGGCGATCTTGAACAGCTCGGCGAAGTCCTCGTCGTGCTGCGATAGGAGGTAGTAGAGCATCGGCGAGCCGATCAGCACGATCTTGACGTCGAGCGGGATCGGCTCGGGCTGCAGCGATACCGTCGTCGCGAGGCTTAGCGCCTGCTCGATCGACTCGATGCGGACTTCGCCCGATTGCAGCGAGCGTTTCAGCGCGGCCCAGCTGTAGCCGCCGGCGATCAGCCGCTCGGCATCAAGGATCAGGTAGCCGCCATTGGCGCGCTGCAGCGCGCCCGCCTGGATCAGGTTGAAATCGGTGATCAGGGCGCCGAACCGCGCCAGGTGTTCAACCCGGCCAATCAAGTTCTGATAGGTCGGGTTGTCCTCATAGATGACTGGCGCACCGCCCCGACCGCTATTGTCGACGACGACGTTGACCTGATAGCGGCGCAACCGCATGTCCTCCATCCCCGCCTGCGCTGCGGCGGCGGGCGGCGGGGCACCGCCCTCGGCCGGCTGTTGCGGCTGGGGCAGGAAATCGTCGACATTGTCCTTGATGTCGTGCTCGACGGCGTTGAGGTAGTCGATCAAGTCGGGAAGGTCGGCGTAGCCGCCGCGCAGCTCGCCGATCAAGCTGGCGACGGCAAAGCCGGTGATATCGCGGTTGAGCGACCGCATCGCCTCGCGGTGCTCGCGTTCCCATTGCGGCACCTGCCGCATGATGCCTTCAAGCTCGGCCTGCGCGGCCTGGAGATCGCCTTCGATCCCCGTCCGCTCCGCTTCGGGCAGTGCCTCGAAATCCTCCGGTTTCATCACCTTGCCGTCGCGCTTCGGCGCCAGCGCCAGCCCCATCGGCGTGCGAATCAAGGCGATGCCCTTGGCGTCGGCGCGCTCCTGCAGCCCGCCAAAAGCCTCCTCGCTGCGCGATTTGGCCTGCTGGTCGATGACCTCGCGGCGGGCACGGTATTCATTGTTCTCGAAGGCCGCCGGGAGCGCGATGCGCAGCTCCTCGATCAGGTGCTTCATCGCTCCGGCGAAAGCCATGCCCTGCCCGGCCGGCAGATCGAGGCAATGCGGGCGTTGCGGGTCGGCGAAGTTGTTGACATAGCACCAGTCGGGCGCGGCGGATTCCGTCGCGGCGCGGCTCTTCAGAAGATTTTCGACGAGCGCGTGGCGGCCGACGCCCGCCGGCCCGAGTGCGTAGACGTTATAGCCCTTGTGCCGCATGCTGAGCGCGAACGCGACCGCCTCAGCGGCGCGTTCCTGGCCGATCATCGCCGGCGCATCGGGAAGCTCGCTTGACAGCAGGAACGGCAGTTCCTCGGGACGGCAGCGCCGCGCCAACAGCGCCGCCGGCAACGGTATTCCGCCTTGCGCCCGCGGATCGGCCATCGCCGCTACCGCGCCCGTTTATAACGGCGGCATTCGAGGCGGAGATAATCGCGAAAATGCGGCCGCATCTTCTCGGTCCACGGCGTGTTCGCCGCCTTCTTCCAGACTTCGCCCTCGCGCACGTCGGGACGGGCGAAGTGGTACATCGCGAGGTAACGCTGGGTCGCACCCTGGCCACGATAGCGCCGCGCCATCAGCACCCCAGGCACCGAGCCGAGCGCGGGCAAGTGCTCCTCGTTGTACCATGCGTTGAACTCCGCTTCAGCCTCGGGCACCGGGTTCATCGAAATCACCAGAAGCGCCTCGGCGTTGCGCGGTGCGAGCGCGTCGCCAGGCAGGATCTGGTCGCCCTCGAGACGGATGATGTGCTTGACCCGGCCGGTGACACGCTTTGTCCACGGCGAGCCATTGGCGCCGCCCACCGCCTGGTAAGGCGGGCTGTGCAGCACGCCGACCTCGTCGAGGTCGTAGGTCGCGACCGAGACCTTCGGGTTGTCGATGCCGATCCAGCGGTCGGCATTGACGAAGCCCGCTACGGCGAGCCGTTCGGGGACATGCTCGGTGTCGTACCAGTCGTGGAACTCATCCTCGGCGACGTCGGAGAATTCCATCGCCGCGATCAACAGCCCTTTCGCCATCGCTTCCTCCCGAACAATCATGGCCGGGTTTGACCCGGCCATGAATTAGACCTCGATCCCGGTCTTCACCGGGTGCCTCTTCGGGTCACTTTGCCGCGTCTTGCAGCGCCGGAGCCTTCGATGCCGCCAGCACCGCCGCGGCTTCCTTGGCGACCGGCGTGCCTTCGAAGAAGCGCGGGTTCTGCGTACCCCACAATCGCACCGCATTGGCGAAGGTGAAGTCGCGGAAATCGTCGATGGAAATGTGGCTGTCCTCGACCAGCTCCCACGCTTCGGGCAGCGGATCGCGCATGTCGACAACGTCGAAATGGCCGATATCGGACGAATAGATCGCGTTGATCCGCGCGCCCAGCGGCATCGACTTGCCAAAGGCGACCGAGTTCATCCGGTCGTCCGCCTCGCAGCCGAAATAATAGGGCGTCGCGAAGAGATCGATCCAATCCTGCTTTTTGGTGATCTGGCAGTGGATGTAGTCGTCGGCCGGCATGCCGCCGGTGAGAAAATCCTCTTCGAGCGGCCAGCCATCCCGCTTGTCGAGCTCGGCGCCGATATCGTCGTAGCCGTATTTCGAGACCAGCTCGCGCAGCAGCGGGCGGTTGAGCTTTGACGGGTCCATATTCTGGAGACCTTTGGCACCGCGCCGCTCCCAATGCTCGATCAGGTCGCAGAAGAGCTGGCAGCCCCAGCCGACCCCGCCTTCGAGGAACGCAAAGCGCAGATCGGGAAAGCGCCGGGTGACACCGCCAAGGAACAGGGCCTTCGCGACGTTGTGGCCGGCATTCGCGAAATGACCGATATGGTTGAAGGTGAAGTTCGACGGGCTATTGCGCTCGCCATAGGAGCGGCCGCCGGTGTGGAATGTGGGCGCCACGCCGAGCTCGCGGCACTTCTGCCAGAGCAGATCGTAATTATAGGGGCTGTCGATGCCCAGTTGGTCAAAGCCCATCGTATAGCGCGCGAGGTCGGCCGGGACGTTCTTGGCGTGCGGTACCGGACGGCGCACCGCGCTGCCGAACATGCACACCTTGGTACCGAGCTGCTTGACGCAGAATTCCAGCTCCTCGATCGCTTCCTCCGGCGTGTGCACCGGGATCACCGCGGCCGGGGTCAGCTTATCGGAGAGGTCCTTGAAATAGTCGTGCGTGACGACATTGAAGCCGTGGCAGACAGCGCGCCGCGTCGCATCGTCGGCGATGCGGTGGATGCCGAGCCCGGCGGTGGGATAGACGATGCCGAAATCGATGCCCAACTCGTCGAGCCGCTCGTACAGCATGCGGGGCATCATCGCGGTCGCGCGGTCACGCGTGTTGACCGATTGCCGGCCCCACTGGCCCTCCATCGCGACGCCTTGTTGGGTGCGTTCTTCGAGCGTCTTACTCAACGAATCCGGAATCCGCCGCTGCGACTGCAAAAACCCATCGCCGCCGAGATCGCCCGTTACCTTGCGGATCTGCTCGGCGAAGACGGGGGTGTATTCGACCCAATGGCCGTCGCCGTCGATGACGGGATGCGACAGGCCCTTGCGGATTTCTTGCGGGCTGTGATGGGAGCTCATTCTCGCCTCCAAGATCGCGGGATTCGCTGCCGAAAAGCGTATGCTCCGGCGTTCCCCAAGTCAAACCGCCGCACCCCATTCGTCATCCGATCGGGGACCTTTTCGTTATCAGGAGGCTTACCTCCTGTTCACCTCCTGTTATGGGCGCAAATAACAGGAGGTGACCGCCTCCTGTTTGGCTCGTGCCGCTCTCCTGACGTCCTGCGGTGGCCCGGATGTCTCGCCGATCGAGGAAAGAGGCTAACCGCCGATTGCGGCAATTTTAGCGGCGGCGTTGCCGCCTCCGGCCGGGCGCGATAGTTTCGCGATCAACGAGGAAGGCCAGGGGGAGAACGCCATGCTGGAGTTGCTCGACCAGCAAAACAAGCTTACCGCCAATCAGTGGAAGATCTTCAGCGCGAGCGTCCTGTCAGGCATGCTCGACTTCCTCGATTTCTACCTGATCGGCTTCACCCTCGCCTTCTTCGTCCAGGATTGGCACCTGACCTACGGCCAATCCGGGTTGATCCTGTTCTCGTCGGGCGTCGCGGCGATCCCCGGCGGTATCATCTTCGGCTGGCTCGGCGACAAGATCGGCCGGCGGAAGGTGTTCATCATCACGATCCTCATGTTGTCGCTCGCCACCGGTGCGATGGCCTTCACGCCCGACCGGGGCTGGCTCTATCTGACGGTGCTGCGGTTCATCGTCGGGCTGGGAGTGGTCGGGGTCGCGGCGGTCGACGTGCCGCTGCTCCAGGAATTCCTCCCGTCGGCGAAGCGCGGCTTGATAAGCAGCATGTCGATCGCGCTGGTGCCGGGCGGCGGGCTGATGGCGGCGGCGCTCAGCGCTTCGCTCGGTGGACTCATCGGCTGGCGAGGCCTGTTTCTGGTCGGGCTGATACCGGCATTCATGGCGGTGATGATCCGCTATTGGGTGCCCGAGTCGCCGCTCTGGCTGATGGGCCGAGGCCGGTTCGAGGAGGCGCGCAAATCGCTCGCCTGGGCGCTGCAGGTCGATCCCACGACGATCGTGTTGCCAGCGGTCCCGCCCGAGCCGGAAAAATCGAGATGGATCGAGCTGTTCCGCTATCCGCGCAGCGTCATCGCCGGTTTTCTCACCGGCCTCAGCCAGACCGGCGCCGTCGGCCTCGGACTGTGGCAGGCGACCTTGATCGTGCTGGTGCTGAACGTCACGCCGGCCCAAGCCGCGTTCATGGTGATCTGGATCACGCTGATCGGGATTGGCGGGCGCATTTTCGGCGCCGCGATCACCGATGTGATCGGACGGCGCCCCTCCGGCATCCTGTGCTGCCTGTTTGGCGCGATCGCGATGTCGCTCTGCGGATACATGCACGCCGTCTATCTGGGCGCCATACCGATGTTCTACGTGCTGCTGCTGGTGACCAGCATCTTCAGCAACGCCAGCTCGGCGATCTGCTACCCGTACATGGCCGAGATGTGGCCGGCGAAGCTGCGCGCGAGCGGCTTTGGGCTGGTCTACGGCATGGCGAACCTGGGCAAGTTCATCGGCCCAGCAGGACTGGCGGTGATCGTCGGCGCCTCGAACTATGTCAGCCCCAAAGCGACGCTCGACGGCATCGTCCCCGGCTTTAACTACTTCGCGGTGTGGTACATCCTGGCCTTGCTCGCCTATCTCTTCATCGGCGTAGAAACGCGCGGCCGCACGATGGGGGAACTCGACGCGATGTACGCGCGCAAGCCGGCGGTCGCGTAAACAGGGAGAGGGTCGGGGTGAGGGGCCGCAGCCACTCAGGCGGACGATCAGTCCGCCGAGCCCGCCGGCTGGGCGGCGGCGAGCACAGCGGCGGTTTCCTTTTCGACCACCGTGCCCTTGAAAAAGTCCGGGTTCTGCTTGCCCCACAGCATCACCGGGTTCTTGAAGACAAAGCTGCGGAAATCGTCCTCGGTGATGTGGCCGTCCTCGACCAGCTCAAAGGCTTCGGGAAGCGGATCGCGGAAGTCGATCACGTCGAAATGGCCGATATCCGACGAGTAGATCGCGTTCAATTTCGAGCCGAACGGGTTGCCCTTGCCAAAAGCGGTGGCGTTCATCCGATCGTCGGCCTCGCAGCCGAAATAATACGGCTTGGCGAAGAGATCGATCCAATCCTCCTTGCGAGCGATCTGGCAGGCCGCAAAATCGTCGAGCTCAGTGCGGTTTCCGGTCAGCGACTTGGCATTGGGGTCGGGCCAGCCGTCGCGCGACTTCAACACATCGAGGATGTCGCCGTAGCCGTGCTTCTCGACCAGGTCGAGCAACAGCTTGCGGTCGAGCTTGTCGGGGTCCATGCGCTTCAGCGCCGGGGCGCCGCGCCGTTCCCAATGCTCGATCAGGTCGCCGAAGAGCTGGCAGCCCCAGCCGACGCCGCCTTCGAGGAAGGCGAAATTGAGCTGCGGGAAGCGCCGCGTGACGCCGCCGAGGAAAATGCCCTTGGCTACCGCATGCCCGGCGGCGGCGAAATGGCCGATATGGTTGTAGACAAAATTCGACGGGCTGTTGCGCAAGCCCTGGCCGCTGGCGCTCGAATGAAAGGTCGGCGCGATGCCGAGCTCGACGCATTTCTGCCAGACCGGGTCATAGTCGTACAGGCTGTCGATGCCGAGTACATCGTACCAGACCGTAAAGCGCTGCGACTCGGGATCGTTGGTCTGCGCCGCCGAAACCGGGCGCGACATGCCGCTGCCGAACATGCCGACCTTCGACCCGAGCTGCGAGGTGACAAACTCCAGTTCCTCGATCGCTTCCTCCGGCGAGTGCATCGGAATGATCGCCGCTGGGGTCATGCGGTCGCTGTAAGGGCGGAAATACTCGGCCGAGACGATGTTGTAGGCGCGGATTACGGCGCGCCGCGCCGCATCGTCCTTGATGCGCGGCAGCCTGAGGCCGGCGGTCGGATAGATCACCGCGAAATCGGTGCCGATTTCGTCGAGCCTCTCGTAGAGCAGCTTCGGCATCATTGCGGTCGCGCGGTCGAGCGTGTTCTCGGCCTGGCGGTTCCAGAAATTGGGTTGCGCGACGCGGCGGATGTCGCGCTCTTCCTGGGTCATCTTGAGCGCGTCGGTGGTTGAAGACAGCGCCTTGAGGAAACCGTCCGCCGCAAGGTCGCCGCCGGCTTTGCGCATTTTTTCGCTGAACACGGGGGCGAATTCGAGCCAATGGCCGTCGCCGTCGACGACCGGGTGCTTCAACTTGGAATGAACCTGCTCGGGGCTCTGATGGCGGCTCATGAATCCCTCCCTGCGACTGGGATGACCTCGCGTGAATTTGCCCGAAGCGTAGGCCCGGCCCGGCACCTTGCCAAGACCTAGATGAAGACTACGATAAGCTCGCCTGACAGGAGACGCGCATGCCCACCGCCATCGATAAGCCCCATTGGCCCGCCGTCCACGGCTACCACGCCCACGTCTATTACAGCGCCGGGACAAAACCCGTCGCCGAGCGGTTGGCGCGACGGCTCAACGAGAATTTCGACGTCGAGATCGGCGCGTTTTCGGGCGAGCGGGTCGGGCCGCACCCGGTGCCGCAATTCCAGATGATCTTCCGACGCGAACAATTCGCCGATGTGGTGCCGTGGCTGATGTTCAACCGCGACGGCCTTGACATTCTCCTGCACCCGCTGACCGATGACATGGTCGACGACCACACAGTCTACGCGACCTGGCTCGGCCGGCCGGTCGAACTGGTGCTCGACCATATGCAGCGCCGCGGCTACCGCGAGGCGCTGCTGCCGAAGGCGGCGTAAAGGCACCCGCTCATGTCGCTTACCGCTGTCGAAGCGGCCTTGCGCACGCCGGTCACTTTGCTGACCGGTTTTCTCGGCAGCGGCAAGACGACCGTGCTCAATCATGTGCTGAAACAGCCAGAGATGGCGGCGACCGCGGTCATCGTCAACGAGTTCGGCGAGATCGGCATCGACCATCTCTTGGTCGAAAAGGCGACCGACGATGTCGTGCTGATGCAGAGCGGGTGCCTCTGCTGCACGATCCGCGGCGACATCGCCGATACGCTCGTCAATCTGTTTGTCGACCGCGCCAAGGGGCGCGTTCCCGGCTTCGAACGCGTGGTGATCGAAACGACCGGCCTCGCTGACCCGGCGCCGATCCTCCACGCGCTGATGCAGGACCCGATCGTCGCCGAGCGTTACATGGTCGACGGGGTGGTGACGACGGTCGACGCGGTCAACGGCTCAAGCACGCTCGACGCGCAGGTCGAGGCCGTGAAGCAAGCGGCGGTCGCTGACCGGCTGCTCTTGACCAAATGCGATGTCGCCTCGGCCGAAGGGCGGCGCGCGCTCGAAGAGCGGCTGACGGCGCTCAACCCCGGCGCGCCGCTGATCGAGGTGACCGGCGGCGAAGTCGACCCCTCCCTCCTGTTCAATCTCGGCCTCTACGACCCGACGACCAAAACCGTCGAGGTGCAGCGCTGGCTCGGCGAGGATTTCGACGAGCACGACGATGATCATGATGGGCACGGGCACCAGCTGCATCATCACGACATCAATCGCCATGACGACAAGATCAGCTCGTTCTGCATCACCCGCGACACGCCGATATCGTGGACGGCGCTGTCGGGCTGGCTCGATGCGCTGACCCAGATGCGCGGCAGCGATCTCTTGCGCGTCAAGGCGATCGTCGCGATCGACGAACGGCCGGGTCAGCCGGTCGTGCTGCATGGTGTGCAGCATCTCTTCCACCCGCCGGTGCTGCTCCCCGAGTGGCCCTCCGACGATCACCGTACGCGGATCGTCTTCATCACCCGCGACCTGCCGCGCGAGACGATCGAGAAAAGCTTTACCGCCTTCGCTGATTCCGACGAGCCGCCCGACCTGTCGCCGCTGCCAGCGAGCTAATTGCCCGCCGGTTCGCCGTCGGTGTGGCGGAAGGGCGAATAGTGCTCGGCGAGGTGCTCGATCTTCTGCTCGACCATTTCGCGCTCGCGGGCGAGGAATTGCGCGACCGCGCGGCGGAAATTGGGGTCGGGGATGTAGTGCGCGCTGTAGGTCGGCACCGGCAGGTAGCCGCGCTGCAGCTTGTGCGGACCCTGCGCGCCCGCCTCGACCCGCTTCAGCCCGTGGTCGATCGCGAACTCGATCGCCCGGTAATAGCAGCACTCGAAGTGCAGCATCTTATAGTCGCCATAGCTGCCCCAGTTGCGGCCATAGATTGTCTCCTTGCCGAGGATGTTGAATGCGCCGGCGACGTATTCCCTGCCGTGCCGCGCCATGACCAGGACGATCTTGTCGGCCATCCGCTCGTGGATCAGCGCGAAGAATTTGCGGTTGAGATAGGCGGAGCCCCATTTACGGTCCGAGGTCGCGAGGTAGAAACGATAGAACGCGTCCCAATGCTTCGGCTGCAGGTCGGCGCCGGTCAGCACGTCGATATCGAGACCAGGCGCGAGCGCCTCGCGCCGCTCTTTGTTGACCGCCTTGCGCTTTCTTGAGTTGAGGGCGGCGAGGTAGTCGCCAAAATTCTTGTACCCGTCATTGTTCCAGTGGAATTGCTGGCCCATGCGCTTCAAGAACCCGGCGTCGAACAGCGCCTCGGCGTCGGACTCTTCGGGAAAATTGATGTGCAGCGACGAAATTCCGCGCTGGCGGGTGAACTCGACCAGCCCGGCGATCAGCACCGACTTGGTATCGGAAGGCGCATCCGGTGCAACCAGGAGCCGCGGCCCCGGCACCGGCGTGAACGGCACGGCGGCGAGGGCCTTCGGGTAATAGCGTCCACCGGCCCGCTCATAAGCGTCGGCCCAGCCGTAGTCAAAGACGTATTCGCCGTAGGAATGGCTTTTCAGATAGAGCGGCACGATGCCGATGACGCGACCGGCGGCGTCGGCCAGCGACAGATGCTGCGGCGCCCAGCCGGTGCGCCCGGTCGCCGAGCCGCTTTCCTCCATCGCCTGTAGGAAGGTGTAGCCGAGTGTCGGGTTGATGTCGCCGGCGCAGGCATCCCATTCCGCCGCCGGGATTTCGGCGATCGACGGGTGGACCGTCAGTGCGACCTGTTCACCGGTGTCCATCGGCGCTCAGGCGATCTCGAACAAGGCTTCGACCTCGACCGCGACGCCCAGCGGCAACGACGCCACCCCGACCGCGGCGCGGGCGTGCCGGCCCGCATCGCCGAACACATCCACCATCAAATCGGACGCGCCGTTGACCACTTGCGGCATCTGGGTGAAATCGGGTGTGCAATTGACAAAGCCGCCGAGCCGCAGCACCCGCCTCACGCGGTCGAGATCGCCGCCGCAAGCGGCTTTGAGATGGGTCAGGATATTGAGCGCGCAAAGCCGCGCCGCCTTCTGTCCGTCCTCGATGCTGATCTCGCGGCCGAGCTTGCCGACATATTCGGCCTTGCCGCCCCACAAGGTCACTTGGCCCGAGACGACGACGAGATTGCCACTGATCGTGTAGGGCACATAATTCGCCACCGGCGCGGTCGCCTGCGGCAGCTCGATGCTGAGTTCCTTGAGCCGCGCGTCTATCTTCCCGCTCATCGTCCTTCGTCCCGCTGCCGCGCCTATTGCATAAACGACGCCAAACCCGAGGATAGGGTGTTCACCTGCCGTGTCCAGAGCAGGATCGTCGTGCCGCGAAACTGCCTCATTCATCCTTTAGCGCCATAGACATGAGACCATATCTCCTGGCCGTCATTCTCGCGCTTATCACGCTGCCCATGACGACTCCCGCGTGGGCGATGACGCTCGGCGATGCGAAGGTCGGGTTCAGCGCCGATCGCACCCTGATCGTCGACGGTAAGGCTTATCAGGGCCGGATGTGGACGATGCCCGGCGAGGAGCGGCACGAGCAGAACCTCAATGGCATCCCGGCGGCCTTTGTGCTGCATGCCGACACGCCGATCGCCGACCTCGTGCTGCCGCAGTTGCACACGGTGGTCGAGTTCATGCTACCGCCCGAATTGCACCTGTTCGCCGACCCGCGCCTCACCAAGAAGCCGGTCGGGCGCGAGACCGTCAACGGCATTGCGACGACCAAATACGCGATCGACGAGACCGTGCCGGAAGGTCACGGCGAAGGCTTTTTGTGGCTCAGCGACAACGGCATCCCGATGAAGCTCGATGGCATTTTCACCCGCACCAGCGGCCGGGTCGGGCATCTGCACTGGGAGCTCCACAATGTGAAGCTCGGGCCGCAGCCAGCCGCGCTGTTCGAGACGCCGCACGGCTTTTCAAAGCTTCCGGCGGAGGCCCTTGTACCGCTGCTGGGGCTGAAGCTCAAAAGCGCGAAGGAGTAAGCCCGTTCATCGTCATCTCGGCGAAAGCGGGGACGACCCAGACTTCAACTCGCACCCTCGTTCGACAAGGCAGGCTCGGGCCGGCCCCGGCTCGACCCTGGGCCCCGGCCTTCGCCGGGGTGGACGGAAAGCTTAAACCGGCTCCAGCGGCGCGTGGAGCCGCGTCTTCTCGCAGATGATGCCGCCGCGATCGCCGACGGTCACCGAGCCGTAACGCGGCGCGAAGACCTGTGGCAGCGGCCGTGCGCCGGGCGCGGCGAGCCACAGCCGCAAGAGATGCCGCTTCCGCTCGGGTTCTGGCCAATCGACAAAGGCGGTGCGGTCGTGCAGGCAGGTGTGGTTGTGCAGGAACTGCATGTCGCCCGGCCGCAGCTCCATATCGAGGCGCAGTTCCTTGTCGTTGGCGAGGTCGTCGAACATTTCGAGCGCCTCGTGGTCTTCCGCCGTCAGGCGCCGGGCATCCGGGAAGCGCTGGCCCGAGCGGATGTAGGTTCCGGAATAGATCGCCGACAGATAGCCTTCATGGTCGTTGTAGACCGGGATGTCGAAATAGGGCTTCTCGCCGGCCGGCACCTCGCCGCGCCGATCAGTCGAGAACGGTAGGAACAGCCGCGCCGCCAAGTCGGGTCGCGTCTGCGCCATTTTGTTGTACATCGCCATCGAGCTGACGATCGATGACAGACCGCCTTCGCGCGCGGTCTTGAGGCAGAGAAGCCCGACGATGTCGCACGAGTCGGTGTGGAAATGCTGGCGCTCGGTGGTCTGGTAGGTGCGCACGTTGGGGTCGGTGGTCGCGAGACCGAGATCGGTGACATGGCCGAGGAGATGCCCCATGGCGTTCTGCGAGCGCGGATTGCCGAACCGCGTACCGATCGCCCAGTAAGCTGCCGCCGCGTCCGCGATCGGCTTCCCCTCGACCGGCAAACCGCGGATCAGCACAAAGCCGCGGCCATTGAGCACCTCGTCGCGCAT
>DATJSH010000212.1:0-3223 GCA_035504235.1 Allostellaceae bacterium
GAAATAGGCGTGCGGGTTGTGCTGGGTGTGCTTGCGCTGGGTGACCGCCAGCGTCGCCATCTTGTCGCGCGTCTGGCCGTTCTTTTCGAGCCAGCGCGTATAGGCGACCGCCATCCCCTGCCCCGGCCCGCCAAACCCATAGGGCGCGGTGAATTGCGTCGCGCCGGCGGCATTGCCGCTCGGCAGGTTCTGGTAGGTGCCGCGCGGGTTGTGCATCGCCCGCCAAACGACGGCGTATTTGCACACGCCGGCGAGAAGCGCGTTGACCGCCTGTTGCACCGCGCCGCCGATATTCACCGAGCCGACCTGGATGTGCCAGGTGAGGTTCGGCAGCTTCAACATCGCCATCATGCAATTGACCGAGACGACGGAGATGCCGTCGACCTCGGCATGGCCGGTGGCGGGCAGCTCAGGATAGGTCGCGAGCCCGTCGATGTCGGACATTTCAAGGCCGCTATCGGCGACGGCCTCCTTGACCGCGGTGAGCGCATGCGCGGCGAGCGGCACGTCGGCAAGGCGCGAGACCTTGGAATAGCCCACGCCGCTGACGGCGATCTTGCAGCGGTTCTCCCACATGGCCGCCTCCCTATTTCGCCAGCCGGAATTGCGGCAGGGTGATGTCGTCATTGAGCTTCTCGAAGACGATTTCGACCCGCCGGCCGACCTTGGCCTCGGTGTATTCGGCGTCGAGCAGGTTGCCCGCCATCAGCGCGCCCGGCGCGTCGTCGAGTTCGACAATGATGCTCGCGTACGGCACCGCCGAGGCGAAGCGCTTGTCGCCGGTGTGATACATGATCGTGTAGGCGTAGATCACGCCCTGGCCGCGCACCGGCTCGAATTTGAGGTCGGTCGAGACGCATTGCGTGCAGGTCGCGAAGGGCGGGTGCTGGAAATGCCCGCAGCTCTGGCAGCGCTGAAGTTCGAGCGAGCCGCGCTTCGCCGCATCCCAGAACGGCCTGGTCCACTCGTTGGGGATCGGGATCGGCCGCGTCACCTGGCTCCAGTCGCTCATTCCATTCCTCCCATGCACCCGTCCCGCGGCGCGGACCGCCAGGACAATAGGGTGCCGGGAACGAAGCCTTCAAGAGAAGGCGATCGATGGCGCCGATGCGGGAACCGATGCTGAGCGCTAAGCCGCGGTGAACAGGCGCTGGCCGATATATTCGCCTTCCGCCGCACCGCCGGGAACGGCGAACAGCCCGCCGCCGACATGAGTGACGAACTGGTTCAGCATGTCGAGCTTTGCCATCTTCTCGAAGACTTTGGCAAAGCCGGCGCGCGGGTCGCGCTGGTAGCAGATGAAGAACAGCCCGGCGTCATACTCCAGGCCCTGCCGCCAGGGCGGCCAGCGCTCGGCGGTGAAATTGACGCCGTCATTGTAGGAATAGGGGCGTCGGAGGATCTGTGCGCCGTCATTGGTCGCGGCCGCCGCGAGGCGAACATGCGCGGTCTCGGCGATGAGGTAGTTGCCGTCCTTGTCGGTCGCGTCGAGATCGAGCGCGTCGGTCTCGGCGCTCTTGCCGATCGGCGCGCCCGAGACCTTGTGCCGGCCAAAGGTCTGTTCCTGAAAGCCGATCTTGCTGCGGTCCCAGTGTTCGAGCGCCATGCGAATGCGACGGACTACGAGATAGCTACCGCCCTGCATCCAATCCGGGCCTTCGTTGCCGACCCAGACGAATTTCTCCATCGCCGCCGGATCGGCGATCGACGGGTTGCTGGTCCCGTCCTTGAAGCCCATCAGGTTGCGCGGCGTCTGGCCGCCGCCGAAATTCGGCATGAACCCGGTCTGTGCCCAGCGCACCTGCGCAATATCGTCGGCCAGCCTGACGAGCTGGCGTACCGCGTGAAAGGCGACCTGCGAGTCGTCGGCGCAGGCCTGAATCGACAGGTCGCCGTCGGTATGTTCCGGCAGGAGCTGGTCGCCGACAAAATGCGGCAAGTCCGCGAGCGCTTCGGGCCGGTGCTTGGCAAGCCCGTAGCGGTCCTTGCCGTCCTTTTCGAAGAGCCCAGCGCCAAAGCCGAAAGTGATGGTGAGCCGCGCCGGCGGCAGCCCGTCCGCATCATCGCTGTCGGGAAGCAAGACCGTCGTCGGCGCCGGCGCGTCGCTGCTCGTCGTCACCGTTGTGGTGCTGGTGTCGTAGTTATAGGCGACCTCGGTCACCTCGAACGGCTCGATGAGCTTGCCGGCGGTCAGCCGCGCCGCGGCATTGGTCCATGCCTTGAGCAGCCGAATGACCTCGTCGCGCTTGTCGGTCGTCAGGTCGAGCGCGGCGAAATAGGTATGGCCCTGCACCGGGGTGATGATGCCGCCTTGGTTCTTGCCCCAGAACGGCTCGATCTGCGCCTGCGGCGCGGTCGGCCCCGGATCGACGGCCTTGGCAAGCGCCGGCGTCTTGGCGCCGCCCAGCGCGGAGCCGGCAACCGCAAGCCCCGCCGCGCCGAGAAACCCACGGCGCGTGGCTCCCGGACGCATGCCGCCGGCGTCGCTCACCGCGCGGCCTCCATCAATGTGTTCACGTCATCCTCGACGTAATAGAAGCCCTTGCCGTCGGGGGTCATCGCGATGCCGAACAGATCGCCGTTGCCCGGCGGCGACTGCGCCGGGTTGGTGTCGATCCACTGCGCGTAAAGCTGCTTGCCGCTCGCTGGGTCGACCTCGACGAGCTGTCCGTTTTTGGCATTGCAGACAAGGAGATGACCTTCGGGCGTCAAGACCAGCGCCAGCGGGCGCTGGAGCAGCCCGTCCTTGGTCACCGTACGGCCGAGACCCGCGCTGTCGCGGCGGGTCGGCGCGTCGGGGATCGCGATGATCTGGTTGTTGACGGCATCCGACACGTAAAGCGTCGTGCCGTCGGGCGCAAGCGCCAGGCCGGTCGGGCCGATCAGGAAGACATCACGGTCGGCGCGCGCGCTCAACCCGCTGGCGATGACGGTCTGTCCGGTGACGGTCGGCGGACCGCTCGCCGGAACCGAGAGATCGATGCGCAACACGGTCTGCTTGTTGACGACGACGGGGTAGCCGGTGTTGGGGTCGCGGACCTGCCAAGCCGGGATGTCGAACCCGGCCATGCTGACGAACAGGGTCGCCGTCGAGCCGCGGTCGATCACCGCCATGTTGCCCCACGGACCATTGATGTTGGGGCCGGTCCAGGTCGTGGCGAGATTGCCGTTGCTGTCGAAGACGATCAGGCAGCCCTGCCCTTTGGTTCCGGTCGTGCCGTCC
>DATJSH010000213.1:0-12628 GCA_035504235.1 Allostellaceae bacterium
GATGAGTTCGGTTCTTCTCAGAAAACCCATTATGACGGTCTCGGCGATTGCGGTCCTGGTGATCGCCGGCGTCGGATTTGCGCCGGCGGTCGGCGGATCTGGCGGCGTCTGGGCAGGAAATATTCGCGCCGCGCTCGCAGCGTCGCCGCTTAGCGGCGCCCCGAGCTTTGGCGCCTTGCTGTTCATCGCCGCCGTCCTCTTTGTCTCGGGCGTGGTGAGCGGCTTGGCCGGGTTTGCCTTCTCGGCGATTGCCGCCTGCGTGCTGTGGCTGCTGCCGCCGCTGCAGGCGGTGCCGCTCATCATGCTGCTGTCGACCTGCAACCAGATGCTGTCGATCGGCAAGCTGCGCCGCGAGATCGTACTGATCGGCGGCGACGGCCGGGAGGGTGCACTGCCTTACATCATCGGCGGCCTGGCGGGTGTGCCGCTCGGCGTCGCGCTGCTGCGCGGGCTGCCCACGGACTGTTTTGCGTTCGGTTTGGGCCTCTTTCTGGTCGTCTACGCCGCCTTCATGCTGCTGTTGCCCAATTACGAGCGCATCACCGTCTCTGGCTGGAAGCCGGCGACGGCGGTCGGCGCGCTGGGCGGCGTGGTTGGTGGGTTTTCCGGGTTCGGCGCGTCGATGCTCGTCGTCTATCTCGGTCTGCGCAACGCCGACAAATCCACGGTGCGCGGCGTCACCCAGCCCTACATCGTGGCGATGCAGCTCGTCTCGCTCGGCGTGCTGGCCTATGTCGAACCGGCGATCTTCAACCGCTTTTTCTGGCTGTTGTGGGCGGTCACGCTGCCGGCGGTGCTGATCGGCACGAACACCGGCGTCGCCCTTTACCGGCAGCTGAGCGACCACAATTTCCGCCGTGCCGTGTTGATCCTGCTGATCCTCTCCGGCGCGAGTCTCGTCACCAAAGCCCTGATCTAAACCCGGCGGCAGCACGGAGGATTTGTCATGACTAGAAATGTCCGACTGAGCTGGATCGCCGACGCGGAAGCTCGCCGTTTCCTCGATTCCGTTTCGATCCAGCACGGTCTCTCGGAGCCGAGGGTCGATGTGGTGCTCGCCGAAGCCCAGATACGTCGGCGCCATTGGGTGCGCCGGCTGGTCGCGCGCCTGACCGCAGCACGGCAGCCCGAGCCAGTGGCGGTGCCAAAGGTTTGGCCGCATGGCGGACTGTGCTGACGCGAGAGGTGCTTTGCGGTGGGTCGCGGTGCGGGTAAGCTTTCGCCAACCGATGGAGGAAAGCCCATGCCCATGATCGACATGCACGCCCATTGGCGGCCCGCCGAAGTTGCCGACGCGTTGCGCGCCCGCACCCGTGAGCCGCGCATTCTCAAAAACGATGCCGGCGTCGAGGTGCTGAAGGCGCCGCGCATGGGCGAGCAGCCCCTTGCCGCCGCATTCGACGAGGTCGAGTTTCACCTCGCCCGCATGGATCGCCAGGGGGTCGAGACCAGCGTGTTGTCGCTGCTGGGCTCATTCTGCTGGGTCGAGTCGCAGCCGCTCGATATTTCCGGTCCGCTCTGCCGCAAGGTCAATGACGGGTTGTCGGCGATCTGCCAAAAGCATCCCGGCCGTTTCGCGGCCTTTGCCGCGTTGCCGCTGACCGACATGGAAGCGGCCGCTGCCGAACTCGAGCGGGCGCTCGACCTGCCCGGCGTTGTCGGTGCGCAGATTCCGGGCAATCTCTTCCTCACCCGCAAGGATGCCGAGGCGGCGCGGCCGCTGCTCGAAGCGGCCAACCGGCTGCATGCGGTGCTCTTTGTCCACCACGGTCCGCGCCCGGGCGATTCCTTTCCCAAGGTCTCGGGCGATACCGACAATGCGCGGCGCCGCAACGGCACGCTCGACATGCAGGCGAGCCTCTCCTCGGTGATGGTGACGCTGTGCCTCACCGACATCCTCGCCGACTATCCCGGCGCGACTGTCGTCGTCCACAATCTCGGCGGTAACATCCCCTACGAGATCGAGCGCATGGATCATCGCTGCCTGCTCGACACGCCCGACGAAGAGCTGCCGTCCTCGCGCTTCCGCAAGGCGAAGGTCTATGTCGATTGCAACTCGTTCGGCCCGCACTCGATCGAGGCGGCGGTGCGTCTCTACGGCGCGGAGCGTATCGTCTGCGGCACCGACGGCACCGAATTTGGCACCGACTGGACCCACAAGGCTCTCGCCGACGCCGAGATCGGCGACGCCGCGCGCGAGCAGATCCTGCACGGCAACGCCGCGGCGCTGATTGCCCGCGCGCTGAAGCCGGCGGCGCAGCTCGCCGCCGAGTAATCCCCGGCCGACGAAAATCCGGCGCGCAGCCGCGCGCCGGGTGCGTCCGCGTCGTGACATGCTGCCCGCGATGGGCTAGCATCTAAAGACGGACTCCCAAGGAGCCCGAAGGCGGCCTAAACGCCGAACTGGAACAGGAGCAACACGTCGTCCGGTGGCCCTCATTGTGGCCGCCCGAATGCGCGAGGCGTCAATCGGAAGTCGTCAGCAAGCCCAATAAGATCGATTTGCTGAAAACGCGGCAGGCCTCGCTGTTCTGTGCGGTTGCACGGCTCCCCGGTTCGACCGGATTGGGAGGTCACAATGGCGGACGCACGTTTGCGTGGACGATCCGGCGACACCGCCGGCTTTGTCCTCGGACAAAAGCTCGATAGCATCCCGTTTAGCCCCTATCACATTTTGATCATCGCCGTGCTCGCCCTCGTCGGGTTTATCGAGGGCTACGACCTCGTCATGACCGGCTCGCTGTTGGTGCTGGCCAAAGCGCCGCTGCACCTCACCGACACCGACATCCGTTGGCTCGCCGTCGGCCCGACCTTCATGTTGTGCGTCGGCGGCTTCTTGTCGTCATCGGTATCCGATCACTGGAGCCGCAAGACGATCATGCTGATCGGCGTTGTCGCAACCACGGGTTTTACGCTGCTCGTGCCGTTGGTGCAGACCGCCGATCAGCTGATCATCGTGCGCTTGCTGACCGGGATCGGCGCCGGCGGCGCGGTATCCGCGGCGTTTCCGATCGCCGCCGAATTGATGCCGGCGCAGCACAGGCGCACTTATGGCGCGATCTACGAAATGGCGCTCGCCGCCTCGTTTACCGTCGTGCCGTTCATCGGCGGCTTGCTCGCCGGCAACGAATACGCCTTTCGCTTTCTGGCATTGCCTGGCGGGCTGGCGATCACTGTCGTGCCGGTAATGATTTATCTTGTATTGCCGGAAAGCCCGCGCTGGCATCTGCGCAAGGGGCAGGCGCAGGCAGCGGTCGACATCGTCAACCGCATCATCGCGCGCTGCGGCAACCGCGTGGCGGCGCTGACGGTGGCCGAGCTCGGCGATACCTCGGTTCGCGCCCGCGAGCAGCTCCCGCCGTATTGGGCGCTGTTCGCGAAGGGCCAGATGCGCTGGACCACCGTCGGCATTCTCTCTGGTGTCTGTGCCGGGACGGCATACTTCCTGATTTCGGTGCTGCTGCCGAAGGCCTTGCACGATCAGGGCTTCGCGGTGAACGCGAGCCTCGGCCTGACCTCGATCGTCTATGCGGCGAGCTTCTTCGGGAAGGGGTTCACCGGCTTCCTGATGGAGATCATCGGGCGGCGATGGACGATCGCCTACGCGATGGTCGGCTCGCTGCCGGGCCTTGCGCTGATGCTGCTGGCAGACCGCGCCGGTGACTATGCCAGCCTGGTAATGACCACCGGCGGGTTGATCATCGGCTTTACCGTGCTGTCGGCATTCACCGCGACGCGCGTCTATCTTTCCGAGCAATTCCCGACCGAACTGCGCGGCCGAGGCCATATTTTCGGCGAATCGTTCGGCCGGCTGTTCGCCGGGGGTTTGGCGCCGTTCCTGATGGAGCCGCACACCGGGTCGGCGGGGATTTTCTTCGGCACGATCTTTGTCGTCGTCGCGATCGGCGCCTTCATCCCGCTGGCTTTCGGGCGCGAGACGCTTGGTCAGCTGGAAACCGTGACGGAGCTGGTGCCGGAACCAGCCTAATGCACGCTGACCGGCTCGAGCTCGTTCTGGCGGACCACCGCGAAAGCGATGTCGCGGTCGCCGGTGAGGGCCATTTGCGTGCCGTCGGCGGCGTGGATCGCATAACCGGTGGTGCCGTCGACCACGACGGCTTTCACATAGGCAATGTTCTGCATGCCGAGCATCGCCAGATCGGTCGCGGTGATGTGCCGCAATTCTTCGGTCGTCTGCATCTCTACCTCCCCTGCCACCGGCGCTAAGCCGGCCGGCAGGCGGCTAAGTCCTCTTCCTGATGAAGCGCAGCGAGCACGTGCCATTTTCGCGCCAACTACTTTGACGAACGCACAAGGGTCGGGGTGGTTCGGGGCAGCTCAACCGGTTCGGCCTTGCCGGGAGCGTCCTGGATCTCGATCGCGCGGACTCGCGTCTCGGGCTGCGGGCGGGTCAGGTCGATGTGCAAGAGGCCGTTGTCGAGCCAGGCGCCGCGCACCTCGATGCCCTCGGCCAGAACAAACGAGCGCTGGAACTGGCGGGCGGCGATGCCGCGGTGCAGGTAGACGCGGTTGTCGTCATCGGCCTGCTTGCCGCGCACGACAAGCTGGTTGTCTTCGACCGTGAGCTTTAACTCGCTCATGGCAAACCCGGCGACGGCCAGCGTGATGCGCAGAGAATTCTCGCCGAGCTGTTCGATGTTGTACGGCGGATAACCGTCGCTCGACACCTTGCTGACCCGATCGAGCGCCCGCTCGAAATGGTCGAAACCCAATAGGAGCGGGGAATTGAACAGCGAAATTCTTGCCATGGCGGCTTCTCCTCACCGAGCGAGACAGCCGTCGAGCCCGATATCGGCACTCGACGGCATGGCTTATTTGGGGATGACAGCTGCGCTGATCAAGCGAGCCGCCCTGCGCCGCGCCGGCAACCTTTAAGCCGAAACGGCTTGCTCCATGCTGTTGCAAAGCCTCCCGACACCCCATATGAGCGGCGCATCAGCGGCTCCGGGTGGACACGCCTATGACCAAGCAAGTTTCTCGGCGCAACACGCGTTGGCGCGTTCTCGCGGCGCTGCTGTTCAGCCTGACGCTGGTCCTGACGCCGAGCCTTGCCGACGCGCGCGCCGGTTCGAGCTTCGGCGGCAGCGGATCGAGCTTTGGCAGCCGCGGCCTGCGCAGCTTCGAGAATAACGGCGCCTCGCCGCTCAGCCGCACGATGGAGACGCCGTCGGCCGGCTACGGCTCCGCCTATGGCGGCAGCTTCTTTTCGCGCCACCCCTTCCTCACGGGCATCTTTGGAGGGTTCCTCGGCTCGATGCTGTTTGGCGGCGGGTTCTTCGGCCACATGCTGGGCGGACTGTTCAGCCTGTTGATCATCGGGCTGGTGATAGGCTTCCTCTTTCGCCTGATGTCGGGTGGGCTCGGGGTGACGACCGGAGGGATGGGCATGCCGCGCTCCCTGGGCGCGGCGGCGACGCCGGCGCAGCAGCGCTATCGCGGCCGCGACATCTATGTCAGCGACGCCGACCTCAACGCCTTTCAGTCGCTGCATGCGGCGATCCAGGAAGCTTGGGGTCGGGGTGATCTCGCGCAGATGCGTCAGCTGATGACGCCCGAAATGCTGAGCTATTTCTCGCAGGAGCTGACCCGAAACGCGAGCCAGGGCGTCGAGAACCATGTCTCCAACGTCACACTGATCAAGGCCGACCTGACCGAGAGCTGGGAAGAAAACGACCTCGACTACGCCACCGCCCATATGCGCTGGACAGCGCTCGACTACACGCTGCGGACCGGCGCCGCGCCGTCGAGCCCCGGCGCGCTGGTGACGGGCGACCCGCGCATCCCCACCGAATCCGAGGAGGTCTGGACCTTCGTGCGCCGCAAGGGCGGCCACTGGCTGTTGTCGGCTATCCAGCAGGTCTAGTTAGCCGCCGCGCAGTCCCTTCAATCGCGGTTCGTCGCGGCCGGGCGATTCCTCGGCGCGGAAGCCGAAACGCTTCACGGCGGCGACGATATCGTCGAGAAATCCTGCATAGCCGGCCGCCGGATGCGGCCTCGAGTCCTGCCGCGCCGCGTGATGATGACCGCGCTCGACGAGTTCCTCAGCGCGGCGCGCCGGTGCGAGAAAATACGGGGTATCCGGCTCGCCGATGTGCCGCGTCGCGCGCTCAAGGTCGAACCAGCCCGCGGCGTCCGGCGCTGAGCCAATGCGTACACCATGGCGTAGCTCATGCGACGCTCGCTCGTTCTGCGCCGCGTCGCCGGCGAAAGCTTTTGCCGGATAGGCTTGCTCCAGCGAGGCGCGATCGTGGATGTTGACCCTGGCCATGCCCGCCCAACGCCGCGCGACGGGCCGCGTTCCGCGACCACCGGCAGTTGCCGCCGCCAGGAAACAAAAATTCTATCGTTATTCTGCGGCGAACCGCAGGGCCGAACCCGGAACCACGGACACGGGCCAAATAGAACTTGGCAAAGTCCGTTCCTGGGTCCCGGATAATAAGGCTCGCGGCCAGGCAGAGCCCGGGCTCGCCTAACCTCCGGGGATGACGAAGAAGGATTTAGGGCCAGGCCGCCTCCGGCGGCAGGGACATCAGGATCGCCTCGACATTGCCGCCGGTCTTCAGCCCAAACCGGGTGCCGCGGTCGTAGAGCAGGTTGAACTCGGCGTAACGGCCGCGGCGGACGAGTTGGTGGCGGCGCTGCTCGTCCGTCCACGATTGCCCCATCCGCGCTCGCACGATCAGCGCGTAGGCCGCGAGAAACGCCTCGCCGACCGCGCGCACGAAAGCGAAATCGCGATCGATGTCGCCGCCCTCGAGATAGTCAAAGAAGATGCCGCCAGCGCCGCGCGGCTCGCCCCGGTGCGGCAGAAAGAAATAGTCATCGCACCATTTCTTGTACTGGGCGTAGGCGTCGGGCGCATAGCCGTCGCAGGCGGCTTTCAGCGCAGCATGAAAATCGCCGGCAGCCGGCTCGTCGGGGTAGATCGGCGTCAAATCGGCGCCGCCGCCAAACCACGCCTTGCCGGTCACGATGTGCCGCGTGTTCATGTGCGCCGCCGGCACCAATGGCGAGCAGGGGTGCGACACCAGCGAGACGCCGGCCGCCCAGAAGCGCGGGTCTTCCGCCGTGCCGGGGATTTCGCCACGGAATTCAGGCGCAAACTCGCCGTGGACGACCGAGACATTGACCCCGACCTTTTCGAAGACGCGACCCTTCATGATCGCCGTGGTGCCGCCGCCTCCGTCTGGCCGTTCCCAATCGTTCCGCACGAAACGCGCGGTCGAGCCGGCCTCGGCTTCGATCGCCTCGAATTCGCCGCAGATACGGTCGCGCAGCGCCACGAACCACTGCGCGGCGGCATCGCGGCGATCGTTCGTCTCTGCCATCGTCGCGATCATGCCGATGAGTCATTCCGAAGGCAGCCCGGCCGTCTGGCGCAGCGCCTCATAAAGCGCGATCGCCCCGGCCTGCGCCACGTTGAGCGATCGTACCGCCCGGCGCAAGCGAATGACCACCCGCGCGCCGGCCGCCGCATGCACTGCCGGCGGCACACCTGCGCTTTCGCGCCCCAAGAGAATCGTATCCCAGGGCGCGAACGCGAACCGATCCAGCGCCACGCTGCCTGTCGTCGTCATCAGAACCAGCCGCGATTTCGGCGCGCGCTCTGCCAGGAAAGCCGCCCAGGAGGGATACCGCTCGACGTCTACAAGTGCGGCATAATCGAGCGCCGCGCGCTTCAGGCGGCGGTCGTCGTAGAGAAAGCCCAGCGGCTCGATCAGATCGACGCCAACCCCGAAACACGCCGCCAGGCGCAGTAACGCTCCGGTATTCTGAGGGATGTCGGGCTCGTAGAGGGCGAGGCGCAATATGCGGTTTCCCGAGGGTTGCAAAAAGAACGCGCGAGCGGTGCCGCAAGATCGCGTATAGTATTGCCTTCCTTGCCGATTTATGCGGCAGTCTGTCGCATAGTTCGGGTTCTTCAACACTGTAGCTTGCGGTTTCTCCGGCTGCCGGGGGGTGGCGGCTGCCTCAAGAGGTTTCGCATGTCCGATGTGGCGCAATCGCAGGTTCACGGCCATGACGGCGAAACGCGGCGCGATTTTCTGACCCTGGCCGCGTCGGCGCTCGGAGCGGTCGGCGTCGCGACCGCGATCTGGCCGTTCATCGATACGCTGAACCCGGCCAAGGACACGCTCGCGCTGTCGACAACCGATGTCGACCTCGGGCCCGTCCAGCTGGGTCAGCGCCTCACCGTCGCCTGGCAGGGAAAGCCGGTTTTCATCGACCATCGGCCGGCCGCCGAAATCAAGGCCGCCGCGGAAGTCGACATCTCGACGTTGCGCGACCCGCAAAAGGATTCCGACCGGGTGCAGAAGCCCGATTGGCTCGTTGTCGTCGGCGTCTGCACCCATCTCGGCTGCATCCCGCTTGGCCAGAAGCAGGGCGACGACCGCGGGCTTTACGGCGGCTGGTTCTGTCCGTGCCACGGCTCGATGTACGACACCTCGGCGCGCATCCGCCAGGGACCGGCGCCGGCGAACCTGGTGGTGCCGCCGTATAAATTCACCTCCGACACCAAGATCACGATCGGCTAGGACACGACATGCCCGTAACCGGAACCGGCCGCACCAGCCGGATCATCCGCTGGATCGACCATCGGCTGCCATTCGTCGCGATGGTCGAGCACGAGCTCTACGAGTACCCGACACCGCGCAACCTGAATTATTGGTGGAATTTCGGCTCTCTGGCCGGGATCATCTTGGTGATCATGATCGTCAGCGGCATCGTGCTGGCGATGTACTACACGCCGAACGCGACGATGGCTTTCGATTCGGTCGAGCGCATCATGCGCGACGTCAATTATGGATGGCTCATCCGCTACATCCATATGAACGGCGCGTCGATGTTCTTCATGATCGTCTACATTCATCTTTTCCGCGGGCTGTACTACGGCTCGTACAAATATCCGCGCGAGCTCTTATGGATGCTCGGCGTGGTGATCCTGCTGCTGATGATGGCGACGGCGTTCATGGGCTACGTGCTGCCATGGGGCCAGATGAGCTTCTGGGGCGCGACGGTCATCACCAATCTGTTCTCGGCGATCCCGGTCTTCGGCTCGAAGATCGTGACCTTGTTGTGGGGCGGCTTCACGGTCGGCAACCCGACGCTCAACCGCTTCTTCTCGCTCCACTATCTGCTGCCGTTCGTGATCGTCGCGGTGGTCGGCCTGCACCTGATCGCACTGCACACGCACGGCTCTAACAACCCGCTCGGCATCGATAGCAAAGGGCCGCAGGATTCGATCCCATTCCACCCCTACTACACGGTCAAGGACATGTTCGGGTTGATGGTCTTCCTGATCTTCTTCTCGATCTTTGTGTTCTATCTTCCGAACTTCCTCGGCGATCCGCAGAACTACATCCCGGCGAACCCGTTGCAAACGCCGCCCGATATCGTGCCCGAATGGTATTTCCTGCCGTTCTACGCGATCCTGCGGTCGATGACCTTCAACGTGCTCGGCATCCCGAGCAAGCTGATCGGGGTCATGCTGATGTTCTCGTCGATCATCGTGCTGTTCTTCCTGCCGTGGCTCGACACCTCGCGTGTGCGCAGCGCCATGTTCCGGCCGGTCTATCGCTGGTTCTTCTGGCTCCTGGTGATCGACGTGCTAACGCTCGGCTATGTCGGCGCGCACCCGCCGCAGGGCATGATCGTGGTCATCGGCCAATGCGCGACGGCCTATTATTTCTTTCATTTCCTGATCATGTTCCCGCTGGTCGGTAAGCTTGAGCGGCCGCGACCGCTGCCGACCAGCATCGGTGCCGCGGTGCTCGGCCCGGCCGCTGCGGGCGGGGGAAACTGACATGAAGAGGTTCGCTTTCGCCGTCGTTACGGCGGCGCTGGTCCTGGGCGCCGTCGATATCGCCCGCGCCCAGGAAGCCGAAACGCCAAAGCCGCCGCACCAGCAATGGTCGTTCGAGGGCGTCTTCGGCACCTATGACCAGGCGGCGCTCCAGCGCGGCTTCCAGGTTTACAAGGAGGTCTGCTCGGCCTGCCATCCGGTCAAGCACCTCTACTTCCGCGACCTGACCGAGATCGGCTACAGCGAAGACCAGGTCAAGGGCATCGCCGCCCAATACCAGGTCCAGGATGGGCCGAACGATCAGGGCGATATGTATCAGCGGCCGGCAAAGCCGTCCGACCCGATCCCCGGACCCTTCGCCAATGACCAGGCGGCGCGGGCGGCAGAAAACGGCGCGCTGCCCCCCGACCTCTCGCTCATCGTCAAGGAGCGCGACGGCGGCCCCGACTACGTCTATGCAATCCTCAACGGGTTCAAGGACCCCCCGGCCGACTTCAAGATGCAGCCGAACATGCACTACAACGAATATTTCCCGGGCCATCAGATCGCGATGCCGCCGCCGCTGACCGCGGATGGTCAGGTGCAGTACGCCGACGGCACCAAGTCGACGATCCCGCAGATGGCGCACGACGTGACCACCTTTCTCGCCTGGGCGTCGGAGCCGAACCTCGACGAGCGGCATCGCATGGGCGCCAAGGTGATTTTGTTCCTGGTGATCGCCGCGGGCGTGTTCTATGCCGCGAAGCGGCGGGTCTGGGCGGATTTGCACGGCCATGGCGGCGGCGGGCACGGCCAAGCCGCAACCCAGGCAGGCGAAGACGACTAGATACCCTGCGATCTGCTAGGATCGCCCGATGACGGACACGGTCATCGGCATTATCGGCGGCAGCGGGCTTTACGAGATCGACGGGCTCACCGAAATCGCGTGGCGGCGGGTCGCGAGCCCGTTTGGCGATCCCTCCGATGAATTCTGCTTCGGCCGACTCGGCGGGCAACAGGTGGTGTTCCTGCCGCGGCACGGGCGCGGCCACAAGCTGCCGCCGTCGAGCATCAATTTTCGCGCCAATGTCGATGCGTTGAAGCGGTGCGGCGTGACCGACATCATCTCATTGTCGGCGGTCGGCAGCCTGCGCGAGGATCTGGCGCCCGGCGATTTCGTGCTGGTCGACCAGTTCTTCGACCGCACCTTCGCGCGCGAGAAGAGCTTTTTCGGCGCCGGGTGCGTCGCGCATGTGTCGATGGCGCACCCGGTCTGCGGCCGGATCGGCGACGCGCTCGCTGCGGCCGGGAACGACGCCGACATCGCGATCAAGCGCGGCGGCACCTACATCGTCATGGAAGGCCCGCAATTTTCGACACTCGCCGAAAGCGAGCTTTACCGCAGCTGGGGCTGCGACGTGATCGGCATGACCAACATGCCCGAGGCCAAGCTCGCCCGCGAGGCGGAAATTTGCTACGCCACGGTCGCCATGGTCACCGACTACGATTGCTGGCATCCCGGCCACGACGCGGTGACGGTCGATGCCATCCTCGCGGTGCTGTTCGCCAACGCCGAGAAGGCGAAGGCGCTGGTCAAGAGCGTCGTGCCGCTCTTGGGGGCGCATGACGGGCCGTGCGGGCATGGCTGCCGCCACGCGCTCGACCATGCACTGATCACCGCGCCCGCCGCGCGCGACCCGGCGCTCGTCGCCCGGCTCGACGCAGTCGCCGGCCGGGTGCTGAAAGGCTAACGCCATGAACGTCGACGGCCGGCCGATGCGCACGATCTGGCTCGGGACAGATGGGCGCACGGTCGAGATCATCGACCAGCGCCTGTTGCCGCACGAGCTGGTGATCGCCCGGCTCGCGACGCTCGACGACGCGGCGCGGGCAATCCGCGACATGGCGGTGCGAGGCGCGCCGCTGATCGGCGCGGCGGCGGCCTATGGGGTCGCGCTCGCCATCGCCGGCGACGCGTCGGACGCGGTGCTCGACCGGGCCGGCGAGATGCTGGCGGCAACAAGGCCGACCGCTGTCAATCTGCGCTGGGCGATCGACGACATGCGGCGCACCCTCATGCCGCTGCCGGCTGCACAGCGGCACGCGGCCGCCCTCGAGCGCGCCGGCAAAATCGCCAACGAGGATGTCGCGATCAACCGCGCGATCGGCGAGCACGGGTCGGCGCTGGTCGAGGCAGCCTGGCGGCAAAAAGGCCGAGAGGGCCGCGTCGAAATCTTGACGCATTGCAACGCCGGGTGGTTGGCGACGGTCGATTGGGGCACCGCGCTGGCGCCGGTTTACCACGCGCATGACGCGGGCATCCCGCTGCATGTCTGGGTCGACGAGACAAGGCCGCGCAACCAGGGCGCCAGCTTGACGGCCTGGGAACTCCTACAGCACGGCGTCCCCCACACCGTCATCGCCGACAATGCCGGCGGACATCTGATGCGGCGGGGCATGGTCGATCTCTGCATCACGGGCACCGACCGCACAACCGCGAACGGCGATGTTGCCAACAAGATCGGCACCTATTTGAAGGCGCTGGCGGCGCACGACAACGGCGTGCCGTTTTATGTCGCGCTGCCCTCACCGACGATCGACTGGTCGCTCGATGACGGCGACGCAATCCCGATCGAGGAACGCAGCCAGCGCGAGGTCACGCATATCGCCGGCTGGACCGACGCGGGCGAGCGGGTCGAGGTGCGCCTCACCCCCGAAGGCAGCCCGGCTGCCAACCCGGCCTTCGATGTGACCCCGGCGCGGCTCGTCACCGGGCTCATCACCGAGCGCGGCGTCTGCTCTGCCTCGCGCGAGGCGCTGCTC
>DATJSH010000214.1:0-5224 GCA_035504235.1 Allostellaceae bacterium
TGCGATACAGGCAGTGCTCAAGGCCGGGATCATCCGGCGGGAGGACCTCTTCGTCACCACGAAGCTATGGAACACCAATCATCGCCCTGAACGGGTCAAGCCCGCCCTTGACGCAAGTCTCCGGCGACTGCGGCTCGACTACGCCGACTGCTATCTCATGCATACCCCTTTTGCCTTTCAACCCGGCGACGAGCAGGACCCGAGGGACGAGCATGGCCAGGTGATATATGATCGCGGGGTGACGTTGATCGAGACGTGGCAGGCGCTCGAGCACCTCGTTGATGACGGCCGCTGCAAGGCGATCGGCTTGTCGGATGTTTCCTTGGAGAAGGTGCGGGAAGTCGTCGCTTCTGCGCGGATCAAGCCTGCCGTGGTGCAGGTCGAATCCCATCCCTACCTGCCCGAATGGGAGTTGCTCGACTTCTGTCGGGAACACAGGATCGTGCTGCTGGCGTTTGCCGCGTTGGGACACGGCCTGGACCCCAGGATACTGGATGACCCTGTCATCACAACCATCGCGCGGCGCGTCGGCAAGACGCCGGGCCAGGTCGCGCTGGCCTGGGCGGTACAACGCGGCACCGCCTTCCTGACCACTTCGACCACTCCGCGCCATATCCAGGAGAACTTCGAGATATCGGCCCTGCCTGAAGACGCCATGCAAGAGATCCGAGAGAGCATCACGACGAACGTCCGGTTCAACGCGGTGGTGGAAACCGGCGTGCCCGGCTTTATCCCCCGGGCGCGGTGACTTCGCCAGGATGCGTGGCCGGCGCGCGATGGCACGGAACGGCCGGGCCTTACTGAGCAGGAACAGGAGCGCAGCATGGATGAGAATGGGATTCGAGAGGCACTCGATCGCCACTGGGCTGCATCGGATGCAAACGACTTCGAGGTTGAACATGACATATACCGCGAGGACGCAGTGCTCGAGTACCCGCAATCGGGCGAGCGCATCAGAGGCCGGCGCAACATCCAGGCCTCGCGCACCGCGCAGCCGAACGCGAAGCGCTTCAAGGTGCGCCGCATCGTCGGCAAGGGCGACCTCTGGGTCTCGGAATTCATCCTGACGTATGATGGCCAGCCGTCCTTCTCGGTGAGCGTCATGGAGTTTCTGGATGGCAGGGTTGCCCGCGAGACCCAATATTTCGGCGATCCCTTCGAGCCCGGACCCTCACGGGCCCATCTGGTCGAGCGAATCGGATGAAGCCGGCACGACAATAGCGCACGCGCGCCTGCTGGATCGGGCAGAGATTCCCGTCGATACCGTCCAACTTGCCCGTTTTCTCATCGGCAAAATGCTGGTGCGGGTGTTCGCCGAAGGCGTGGCGGCCGGCCGCATCGTCGAGACCGAGGCCTATGTCATCGGCGACCCCGCGGGTCACGCCTATCGTGGCATCACCCCACGCAATCGGGTACTTTTCCTCGAGCGCGGGCACGCATACGTCTATCTCGCCTATGGCATCTCGTTCATGCTCAACGTCTCCAGCGAGGCGCCAGGCGTGGGCGCGGGCGTCCTGATCAGGGCGATCGAGCCTACCGATGGCATCGCGATCATGGCGCAAAATCGCGGGACAAAGCGGGTGCGAGACCTGGCACGCGGCCCGGGACGGCTGAGCGCCGCCTTGGAGATTGACCGCCGATTGGACGGGATCGACCTGTGTCAGGCCGGCCCGCTGTGGCTCGGATCCGACGGTCGCGCGTCCGGCGAAATCGGGCAGAGCAAACGGATCGGCATTACCCGCGCGGCCGATCGCCTGCTGCGATTCTACCTTCGCGGCAATCGGTTCGTCAGCGGCCCGCAGGCACTCAATCGATGAGGCTTCGGGTTTCGGGAAAGGCGCCGCCCTGACGGGTTCCGGTCGCTCGATACGTCAAAGCAGGCCGGTCTTAAGCAATCGTTGTCGTGGCCAGTCTGCTACGCCAGTGCCCCATGTTTTGAAAATCCACGGCCATGAGGGCAGGCCATGCAGTCCAGTGCCACCCCATCCGGCACCACGACACCATCCGGCATCGCAATCCAGCATGCCGATGTGGCGCAGCCTGTCGGGCTCGACGTCAGGCCGGGCCGACCGCTGGACCGCGTCGCACCCGGCCGCGCCATCGCGATCCCAAAGAAGCCGCTGCGGGAGCGGCTGCGTCGCCCGCTGTTGATCCTGTTTCCGATCCTGCTGGCTGCCGCCGGCATGGCGTACTATCTCGCCGAGGAACCTTACGTCTCGACGGACGATGCCTTCGTCTACGCCGCCAAGGAATCGGTCAACGCCCGGGTTGCCGGCCAAGTGGTCGCAATTGCCGTCAGGGACAATCAGCGCGTCCGCCGGGGCCAGCTTCTGTTTCAGATCGATCCCCAGCCGTACCAGATAGCGGTCGAGCAAGCCGAGGCGCGGCTCGACAGCACGCGCCTGCAGGTCAACGAGCTTAAGGCCACCTATCGCCAGCAACTGGCCGAGCTGCAATCTGCGCGCGATTCCGTGGACTTCGATGAGCTTGAATATGCACGGCGGAAAGCGCTCGTCGCTGACGGTTGGACGCCACGCGAGGTGTTTGACCAGGCCAATACAACGCTCAGGGTCGCCCGACAGCACGTTGTATCGGACGTACAACAGATCGCCAACACCGTGGCCGCGCTGGACGGCGATCCGAATATCGAGGTCGATCGCCATCCGTCGGTCCGCGCCGCCAAGGCCCAGCTCGACCAGGCCCGGCTCAATCTGTCGTACGCGACGGTGGTGGCGCCCGACGACGGCATTGTGACACGAGTCGATGACCTGCAAGTCGGCGACTACGTCAATCCCGGCGCCGCCGTCTTCTCCATGATGTCGACCCGGCGCATCTGGTTCGACGCGAATTTCCGAGAAACCGGACTGACCCACATGCGTCCGGGCCAAGCAGCGGCCATCACCGTCGACGCCTATCCGGATCGCACCTTCAAGGCACATGTCGTCAGCATGAGTCCGGGCACCGGATCGGATTTCGCGGTCCTGCCGCCCGAGAACGCGACCGGCAATTGGGTCAAGGTCGTCCAGCGACTGCCGGTACGCCTCGAGCTGGACAGGATCGATCCGGACCGGCCGTTGTTCTCAGGCCTCAGTGTCACCGTGCAGGTCGACACCGGCTGTCACTACACCTGGCGCCATCTGCTCCGGCCCGTATGCGCGACGGCGGCGGCCAAATGAGCGCCACAGTCACGACGGCTGCCGCGCCCGCCGCCGCAGCCGATGGCCATCGCGCAATCATCGTCGCGGCGCTGTTGGCGACCTACATGCAGGCCGTCACCATCTCGCTGCCCAATGCCGCCCTGCTCTATATTCAGGGCACGCTGTCGATGTCCGACGACGAGGTCGGCTGGATATTTACCGCGTATCTCGCGGCGAGCATCGTCACCATGCCGATGACGCGTTGGCTCGCGGGCCGTTACGGCCGAAAGGCCGTTTGTCAACTCTCGATCGTCGTCTTTGCGCTCGGCCTTGTACTCGCGACGCGTGCGGAGACCCCATTACAATTCATCGCCGCCCGGATCGTCCAAGGTGGCGCGAGCGGCCCCCTCGTGCCGCTGTCGATGGCGATCCTGCTCGATATACTGCCGCCGTCCCGGCACGCCCGCATCAACCTGGTGATGGCCGTAACCGTGCTGCTTGGATTGCTCAGCGGTCCCAGCATCGGCGGCTGGCTCAGTGAATATCACGGCTGGCATTCGCTTTTCTATGTCAGCCTGCCAATCGCGGGATTCATCTTCCTGGCCATGGCGCTTTCGCTGCCGGAAAAGCGGGCCGCGCAGACTACACCATTCGATTTCTTCGGCCTGACGACATTTATGTTCGGCGTCATCGGGTTGCAGATGGTGCTCGATCGCGGCGAACGCATGGAATGGTTCGACTCGGCCGAGATCTGGGCAGAGGCGGCGGTCTCTGTGCTTGGCTTCTACCTCTATTTCGTGCACGTCCTGACCGCCAGGGCGCATTTCCTCGACAAGGCGTTGTTCAAGGACCGCAACTTCGTCCTTTCCGCGGTCATGTACTTCGCGTTCGGTTTCGTCCTGCTGCCGACGATCGCCCTGACCTCGCCGATGCTGGACGAATTGCTCAACTACCCGGCGGATATCACGGGCTACATGGCGATCCCGCGCAGCGTCGCACTGGTGGGGGCGCTGCTGCTGACGGGACGCGTTTCCTCGCGATTCGACAACCGGTTGGTCGTGGCTGGTGGAATGGCCCTCGTCGTGTACGGCAACTGGCGAATGCTCGGCTATTCGCCCGAGATGGACTGGCGGTTCGTTGTCGAGGCAGGATTGGTCCAAGGCGCCGGCCTGGGCGTCTTGCTGCCGGCGCTTACCAAGGCGGCCTTCAGCACGCTGGATCCGGCATTGCGCCCGGAAGGCACCGTGTTCTTCAACCTGTCGCGCCTCTATGGCAGCACGATCGGCATCGCATTGGTCCTGACCTTCTTCTACGACAACACTCAGGCCATGCACGTCGCGCTTGCAAAAGACCTGACGCCCTACCGCGCCGCCGCCGATGTCACGGGTTCGATGGCAGAACCGGGGCTTGCCAGGCTGAACGACATGATCACCGGCCAGGCAGCATTGATCGGGGTCATCGGCCAATTCAAGGTCATGATGATCGCACTGCTGATCGTGAGCCCGCTTGTGCTGTTTCTCCGCAAGCCGCGCCCGGCTGACTGATGGGTCTGCGCGAGCCGGCATTCAGGGCCACCGTTGGTGAGGCGCCAACCCGACGGATTCCGGCGCTCGATATGCCAAATGAGGCGGGTAATGAACAATCGCCACCGGGTTCGAGATGGTACGCCGCATCAGGTTGTCAGGCAGCGGCAATACGTTCGGAGCGGCCCCATGTCTGGCGCGGGCGTGATGCTCTTCGCTGCTGCCGAGGCGGACCCGATGCGTCGCCGGAGGTTCCAAGATGGGCGTGATCGTTTCGGTTAATGTCGGGCTTCCCCAGGACCATGCGTGGCAGGGCAGGATTGTTCGGACAGCGGTTTGGAAGACGCCGGTGCCGGGGCGGATTTTCGCCCGCCGCCTGAATCTCGATGGCGACGGCCAAGGGGACCTTCGCGGCCATGGCGGCGAGCAACGCGCGATCATGGTGTACCAGCTCGATTCCTACCGGTACTGGGCGGAGTATCTTCGGCGGTCGGATCTCGTGCCCGGGAATTTCGGCGAGAACCTCACGGTGGAGGGCCTCGCCGATAACGAGGTCTGCATCGG
>DATJSH010000215.1:0-22087 GCA_035504235.1 Allostellaceae bacterium
GAACTCCGCGATCGGCAGGTCGACAGTCACCTCGTCCAGCGCCTGGTAGAACTCATCCGCGTTCGGCATCGCCGGATCGGACTGCGACCACACGCCGTTGCGGATCGTCCATCGCGATCCGCCGCGTGCCCGCGGCGACAACCCTGCGTCCTTGATAAGACCGCGGGTCATTGGGGCGGTGCCGTGGATGAACTCAGGCCCGGCTTCGGCGGGATATCCGAACTCCTTTTCGGGAAGTGGCCAGATACGCCCGCCGAGACGGTCGCGCGCTTCGAGCACCGTAACCCGCTTGCCGGCGCGCGCCAGTTCGCGCCCGCTCATCAAGCCCGCGGCGCCTGCGCCGATGATGACAATATGGTTCCAGTGCCGGCATGCCATGCCCCGAGCCTTGCCGAACTCTGCATGACTTGCCAAGCTTCACGAGAGGCGGCCAAGCGAAAATCGGTTGCGACCGACTGATCGCCAGCGCCGCGCAATCAGGGCGGAGGCGCGCGTCCCATGGCAAAGAACGGCAAGTCCAGGAAGCATCAGTCCTATCTCTATCTCGGCCTCGCGGGCGAGACCGGCACCGGCCGGGTCGTGCATTCGGGGCTGTTCCGGCTAGCCGACGGCGACAACGAATGGGAGGCGCTGCACAAGGGCCTGCCCGACCAGCCCGCGGTGCGGGCGCTCGCGGTGCACCCGCAAAAGCCCGAAATCGTCTATGCCGGCACGCAGTCCGGCCCCTACCGCAGCGCCGACCGCGGCGAGCATTGGGAACGGGTCGCGCTGCCCGACCACGGCCTGCCGGTGTGGTCGATCCTCTTCCATCCGCACAATCCCGACGTGATCCTCGTCGGCTGCGAGAACAGCGAAATCTACCGAAGCGACGATGCCGGCGAGCACTGGACGCGGCTGCCGGTCAGTGTGCGCTTTCCCGACATCACCACCGCGCCGGGCGCCAACCCGGCAAAGCGTGTGCTGATGCTCGACGCCAGTGCGAGCGAGCCCAACCACCTTTACGGCGCGGTCGAGGTCGGCGGCACGATCCGCTCGACCGATGGCGGCGAGCACTGGGAAAATTTGAGCCACGGCATGTACATCAACGACGACATGGTCGACATGCACGGCGTGCTGGCGAGCCGCTGGCGGCCCGGCACGGTGTTCAGCATCGCCCGTGCCGGCATGTTCAGGAGCGGCGATGGCGGCGACCACTGGAGCCACGTGCCCCTGGAGCCGCTCAACGTCAAAGGCCAAATCTATTGCCGCGACATCCGCGAGGTGCCGGGTAGCCCGCGCCATTTGTGGTGCGCGGCCGGCTCCGGCTTTATCAGTGATCTCGGCATCCTCTTGCACAGCCGCGATGGCGGCGACAGCTGGGTGCAGGTCGATCTCGGCGCGCCGGTACCGCACACGATGATGAAGGTGGCCTTTGACGAGCGCCAGCCCAGCCGCATGTCCTGCGCCACCAATGGCGGCGAAGTCTGGACGAGCCTCGATGCCGGCGAGAGCTGGACGCCGCAACCGCCCCCGCCGGGCGGCACGCAAGTCTATTCACTGGCGCGCGGCTGAACAAGGGAGCCCCACCATGCCCGACACACCGACATTCGGCCGCTTCACCGAGCTGCCGCTCGATCAGATGACACAAGAGCAGCAGGAGGCTTATCGCTTCGCGGTCGAGACGCGCGGGCCGCTCGGCGGCCCCAACAAGATCTGGGTCTACAACCCCAAGCTGGCAAAGGTCGCGGCGCCGTTTGGCGGGCATTTTCATGCCGGCCATTATTCGCTCTCCGAACGCGAGCGCGAGATCGCCGTCATCATCATCAACAGCAAATGGCGCTCCGCCTACCCGACCGCGGCGCATGAGCGGCGCGGCAAGGAAATGGGCCTGCCGGCGGACAAAGTCGAAGCGCTGCTTTCGGGCTTGGCGACCTCGTTCGACGACAAGCGCGAGCAGGTCGTCTATGAGATGGCGAAATGTCTCTCCGAGTCGCGCTGGGTGTCGAAGGGCCTCTACGAGCGCGCGGTCGACGCGCTCGGCCATGTCGGCATTACCGACGTCATCTGCCTGATGGGGCATTACACCAGCGTATCGATGACGCTCGCCTTTTACGACGTGCCCGCTGGCTCGTCGGGTCTGGCGCGCTGAGCGCCGGCGAGCCTGTGAGGCATGCGGTCGCAGCCATTGCGTGACCGAAAACGACTCCCTAACCTGCGCGCGAAAATTGGGCGAATACGCACCTGGTCGGCGCTCCGGGAGGCCGGCCGCCCAAGGCTGAGGAGATGGGCGGCTTGCTCGAAAATGTGCTGAACGCGGTGGCCGCCGGGCTGATCATCGGCTGCCTCTACGGGCTGATGTGCATCGGCCTCGGGCTGATCTTCGGCATCATGAATGTCGTGAACTTCGCCCAGGGCGAGCTTCTGATGCTCGGCATGTACGTCAGCCTCTACCTGGTGAGCGGGTTTGCCGCGATCGGCTTTCTCGGTCCCTACGCGGCGCCCTTTGTCGCGGCGCTGATCGCCGGGCCGGTGCTGTTCGGCGGCGGGGCGCTGCTGCACCGGTTTTTGTTGCGGCACGTCTCCGGTCTGTCGACCGCGTCGCGCCTCGACCAGGGCGGGTTCGGGCAGCTGATCGTCACTCTCGGCATTTCGCTGATCCTGCAGAATGGCGGGCTGATCCTGTTCGGCTCGACCCCCGCCAGCGTGCGGACGCCGCTCTCGGCCAAGGCCTTTATCATCGGGCCATTTGCCGGCGACACGATGCTGTTCCTCAACCAGGCGCGGGTCTATGCGTGCGTCGTCGCGATCGTCATCGCGGTGGCGTTGTGGCTGGTCATGGAGCGCACGCGGCTCGGCAAGTCATTACGCGCCGCCGCCGACAACCCGATCGCCGCGACCTACATGGGCATCGATGTCGACCGCGCCTATCGCATCGCCTTCGGCCTCGGCTCGGCGATTACCGCGATCGCCGGCGGGCTGATGGCGACCTATCTTTCCTTTACGCCATTTGTCGGGCTCGACTACGTCATCATCATGTATTCGGGCGTGGTGCTCGGCGGCATGGGCAGCATCCTTGGCGCGTTTTGGGGTGGGCTGCTGGTCGGCTTCGTGCAGCAGGTCTCGGCCCTGGTGCTGTCGCCGCAATTGCAGAACGCGGCGATCTTCGTCGTCTTCCTGCTGATTGTCGGCTTGCGTCCGCAAGGCCTCTTCGGCCGCTCGGCGGAGCGCGCGTGAGGCCACGGCGATGAGGACCTCGCGGTGAGAGTTGGCGGCGCCGCACGGCTGCGGCGGGATACAGTCGCGCTGGCGATCGTCAGTGTGCTCTATGTCGCGCTCGCCTCGCTCGTGCACAATAGCTACTACCAGCTGATCCTGACCCTGGTGCCGATCTGGGCGGTCGTCGGGCTCGGCTGGAACCTGTTTTCCGGGATGAGCGGGCTGGTGTCGTTCGGCCATGCCTCGTTCTTCGGCATCGGCGCATACACGGTCACCTTGGCGCTGGTTTATTGGCACCTGACGCCGTGGCTGGGCATTCCCCTGGGAATGATCATCGGCGGCATCGCCGCGGTGCTGATTGGGCTGCCGACCTTCCGGCTGCGCGGCCATTATTTCGCGCTGGCGATGCTCGCCTATCCGCTGGCGATGCTCTACGTCCTGCAATATCTTGGTTTTCAGGAGATCCCGCTGCCGATGCACCGTGAGCATCCGGCGCTGTTCCTGCAATTTGCCCAGCCGTTCTATTCGACGCTTGTGGCAATGGGCCTGTTCATCGCGGCGATGGTCGCGGCGATGCTGGTCGAGAACAGCCGTTTTGGTCTTGCGCTCCTGGCGATCAAGCAGAACGAGCTGGCGGCCGAGGCGGCCGGCCTCGACACCAAGCGCTGGAAGATGCTGGCGCTGACGGCGAGCGGCGCGATCTCCGCGGCGGCCGGCGGACTTTACGCCTGCGTGCTGCTGGTCGTGACGCCCGACTCGGTGTTCGGCGTCATTGTCTCGGCGCAGGCGCTGGTGGTGACGCTGTTCGGCGGCGTCGCGACGGTGTGGGGGCCGGTGATCGGCGCGGCGGTCCTTATCCCGCTGGCTGAGACGCTGAACGCCCGGCTCGGCGACATCGTCCCCGGCATCCAGGGGGTGATCTACGGCGTCGCCATCATCGGCATCATGCTGGCCGCGCCCGAGGGCCTGTTCTGGACGCTGCGTGACCGCTTCTGGCGACGGGCGCCGGCGCCGGAGGTGATCGAGGAGCGCGCGTCCTCGCTCGCCGTCTTGGTGAAGGAGGGCACGCTGCTCGAGGTCAGCGGCCTGTCGAAATCATTCGGCGGTCTGCGCGCGGTCCAAGATGTCTGCTTCAGCGTTGCCGGCGGCGAGATCCTCGGCATCATCGGTCCCAACGGCGCCGGCAAGACGACGCTGTTCAACCTGTTGAATGGTGTGCTGCCGGCCGATGCCGGCTCAGCCAGATTCGACGGCAGGGAATTGCGCGGCCTCAAGGTGCACGAGGTGGCGCGGCTCGGCGTCGGCCGCACCTTTCAGGTGGTGCGCAGCTTTCCGCGCCTGTCGCTGCTCGACAATGTCATCGTGGGCGGCTACGGCGCTGGGCTCGGCGACCGTGCGGCGGCAGCCGCGGCCGAGGCGGCGCTCGAAGCGGTCGGGCTCGGCGACCGCGCCGCGCGTCCGGCCGGCGAGCTCACCAACAAGGAGCTGCGGCTCATGGAGCTGGCGCGCGCGCTGGCGGGCCGGCCGCGTCTGCTGTTGCTCGACGAGACGCTGGCCGGGCTCGGCCGCGAGGAATGCGACGACCTGCTCGCCGTGTTGCGCGAGCTGCGCGCCGCCGGCATGACCATCGTCATTATCGAGCACACGATGCACGCGATGCTGCGCCTCGCCGACCGCTTTCTGGTGCTCGATCACGGTGCGGTGCTGGCCGAAGGGTTGCCCAAGGACGTCGTCGAGGATCGCGCGGTCATCGAGGCCTATCTCGGCACCAAGTTTCTCGCCCAGCACCACAATTCGGCCGATCTGCATGCTTGAGGTGCGCGACCTGTCGGTATCCTACGGCGGCTTGCGGGCGCTGCACGGCGTATCGCTGAGCGTCAAGCCGGGCCGCTTCGTGACCGTGGTCGGCCCCAACGGTGCGGGCAAGACGACGCTCTTCAAGGCGATCTGCGGCGTTGTCGTGCCGGGATCCGGCGAGGTGATGTGGGACGGCGCGCCGCTCCTCGCCCAGCCCGCCGCGAAGCGCGCGCATCTCGGCATTGCCCATGTGCCCGAAGGCCGGCAGGTCTTTCGCACCCTGACAGTGCGCGAGAATCTGGAGATGGGTGCCTATCCGCGCTCGGGACGCGAGCGCTGGGCGCACACGCTCGACCGTATCCACACTCTGTTCCCGATCCTCGCCGAGCGCGCGCATCAGCTCGCCGGGACGCTGTCGGGAGGCGAACAACAAATGTTAGCCATCGGCCGCGGGCTGGCCTGCGCGCCGCGTCTGTTGATGCTCGACGAGCCGTCGATGGGTCTCGCGCCGGCGGTCGCCGAGACGATCTTCGAGCGCGTCGCGCAAATCCACAAAGAGGATGGCGTCGCCATCCTTCTCGTTGAGCAGCGCGTCGCCGAGGCTCTCGAATTGTCCGATCACGGCTATGTGCTCGAAACCGGTCACGTCGTGCTCGACGGGCCGTATCAGACCCTGCTTGCGGACGACCGCGTCAGGCGGTCTTATCTCGGCATGGGCGAAGAAGCGTAGTTGAACATTCGTAACCGATAAGGGAAACGCGATGACACAGAAAATAGGACGGCGCACGGTTCTGGGGCTGATGGGCGCCGCAGCGCTGGCGAAGCCTTATGTCGCGCGGGCGGCAGACGAGATTCCGATCGCAATGCTGGTGCCGCTTTCCGGCCCCTGGGCGGAGCAGGGCATCCTCGAAAAGGCCGGCGCGGAGATGGCGATCGACGACGTCAACAACGCCGGCGGCATCAAGGCGATGGGCGGTGCCAAGCTGAAGCTGCTCTCGATCGACACTGGGTCCACCGCCGAGACCGCAAAGGACGCGGCGCAGCGCATGGTCTCCGACAACCCCAACCTGATCGGCGGCTTTGGCTGCTGGCTCTCGACCTTTACCCTCGCCGCCACCGAGATCACCGAGCGCGCCCAGCTGCCCTGGCTGACGCTCAGCTATTCCGACGCGATCACCGATCGCGGCTTCAAATATGTGTTCCAGACCTCGCCGACCGCCAATGCCCAGGCCGAGCAGATCGTGCCTTATCTGATGAAGCTCGCCGAGGCCGCCACCGGCAAGGCCCCGACCAAGGTCGCGCTGATCGGCGACAATACCGCCGCGTCGGTGAGCTTTATGAAGCCGATCAACGACCATGTGCTGAAAGACCAGCACCTCACCGCGGTGATCAATCAGGTCTATACGCCGCCGCTTTCGGACGCGACCGCGCTGGTCCAGCCGGCGCGCAGCGCCAAGCCCGATTTCGTGCTGCTGCAATCGACCAACAATGGCGACGACAAGATTTTGATCGACACCTTCACCCAGTATGGCATGCCCGCCACCAAGCTGCCGCTAATCGGCAATGGCGGGCATTGGGTGGTGCCGGAGCTGCTGAAGACCACCGGCAAGGACATCCTGCAGGACGTCCTCGTCGGTCTCGCCAACTGGCCGGGCAAGGCGGTCGAGGACGTCTCGCAGCGCTACATCAAGCGCAGCGGCAACCCGTGGTTCGGCCACAACGAAATCTTCGCCTATGCCCACGTCCAGATGTTTGCCTGGGCGCTCAACAAGGCAGGCGCCGCCGACAAGGCCAAGGTCGCCGACGCGATCCGCACGATGGACATCACCGACGGGCCGGCGGTCTATTTCCCCGGCAGCCACCTCAAGTTCGACGATAAGGGCCGCCGCGTCGACGCCGAGCTCGTCATCGTGCAGTGGCAGGACGGCAAGCCGGTCACCGTCTTCCCCGAGAACATGGCCGTCGCCAAGCCGGTGTGGCCGACCCTGGCCGGGTAGCGCCCTGGCCGGGTAGCGGTCGCGCTAGCGCACCGTGACGCCGAGCAACTCGCTGAGCTGATCGGGGGCAGCGAGCAGATCGCGGCTCTCGCCCGAAAATACGACGCGCCCGCGATCGAGGACGATCGTCTCGGCGGCGAAGTCGAGGGCGAGCCGCGCGTGCTGCTCGATCAGCACCAGCGCCAGATTGTCTTCGTGTTTGAGGCGTTCGAGCGCGGCCAGCAGGCCGTCGACGACGACCGGGGCGAGCCCTTCGAGCGGCTCGTCCATCAGAAGCAACGTCGGGTTGCCCATCAGCGCACGGCCGATCGCCAGCATTTGTTGCTCGCCTCCCGATAGCTGGTTGCCGCGGCTGCGCCGGCGTTCAGCGAGTTGCGGGAACAGCTCGAAGATGCGGGGCAGCGACCATTTTCCTCGGCGCCCGGCGACCGACAGGTTTTCCGTTACGGTCAACGTGCCGAAGACCTCGCGCTCCTGCGGTACGAAGCCGATGCCGAGTCGCGCCCTGCGGTGCGCAGGCAGCTTCGAGATGTCGCGGCCGGCGAAGCCGATCCGCCCGGCGCGCAAATTGGTGCGCCCGACGATCGTCGCCAGCAGCGTCGTCTTGCCCACGCCGTTGCGGCCAAGCACCGCCAGCGTGCCGCCGGGCGGAACGCTGAGCGAAATCGCCTCGACGATGACCGTCTCGCCATAACCGGCCTCGACCCCTTCGAGCACCAATCCGCCGTGGCTTGCCTCACGGCTCATCGGTGCTGGCGCTCGCCGAGATAGACCTCGCGCACGCGCGGGTCGTTGGCAATCGCCGCCGGCGGCCCTTCGACGAGCACGCTGCCCTGAACGAGCACGGTGATCGTTCGCGCCAGGCGAAACACCAGCTCCATGTCGTGCTCGATGATCAGCACCGCCACGTCGGCCGGCAGCTTCTCGATGACCGAGATGATGATGCCGCTTTCGCCCGACGGCACGCCGGCGGCCGGCTCATCGAGCAGCAGCACCTTCGGCGCGAGGCCGAGCGCGACCGCGATCTCGACCAGGCGCTGGCGTCCGTAGGCGAGGGCGTTGACCGGCTCAAGCGCCTGGTCGGCGAGGCCGAGCGTCTCCAGCAGGCTGTAGGCTTCCTCGATCACCGCGCGATGACGGCCTGCCGGACGCAACAACTCCCCGGCGACGCCTTCGCGTTCGGCGATTGCCAGCGTCACGTTTTCCAGGACGCACAGTCGGCGGAACAGCGCGTTGATCTGAAACGTGCGCGCCAGGCCGAGTTTGACCCGAGCCGACTGGCTGAGCCCGGTAACGTCCCGTTCGCCGATATGGATGCTGCCGCCGCTCGGCCGCAGTGCGCCGGTCACCAGGTTTACAAAGCTTGTCTTGCCCGCGCCGTTGGGTCCGATCAACGCATGGCGCGCGCCCTGTTCCAGCCGGAAGTCGATCCCGTCGGCAACGGTGAGCGCGTCAAAACTCTTGCGCAGTCCGCGGGTTTCGAGCGCGGCGCCAGTGGTCACTTCGTCCGCGCTCACTTGCCGGGGCTCACGCGCAGCCGATCCAGCAGGCCGAGCACGCCGCCACGCGCGAAGACGACGATCAGCACCATCAATAACCCGATCCAGAAATACCAGTAGACCGGGTCGATCTCGGAAAAACGGTCCTGCGCGATCATGAACAGCGGCACGCCGATAAATGCACCGTAAAGCCGGCCGACACCGCCGATGATCAGCATGATCAGCGCATTGCCCGAGCGTTCGAGGCTCAGCGACGTGAGGCCGACAAAGCTCGTCGTCTGCGCGATCAACGCTCCCGAGGCGCCGGCCAGCGCCGCCGATATCGTGTAGATCACCAGCCGCCGCCGCGCGACCGGCGCGCCGATCGCCTGCATGCGGGCGACGTTCTCGCGCGCCCCGGTCAGCGAGCGGCCGAACGGCGAGTGGACGATGCGCCGCGCGATCAGCCAGCCGATAAACAGCACGACAAGGCAGTAGACGTAAGCAACGCGACCATACAAATCGAATTTGAAGCGCCCGAAGATCGGCCAGACATTCATCCCTTGCAGCCCGTCATCGCCGCCGGTCCAGCTTCCCGCCTTGTTTGCCGCTTCATAGAGCGTCGCGGCGACGACCAGCGTCTGGATCAACAGCGCCAGGCCGCGGGTGCGCAGGATGACGAGACCGGAAAAACATCCGATCGCCGCCGCGGCCAGCGACGCCGCGATGAGGCCGCTGACCGGCTCGCCCCAGCCGTTGGCTGCGAGGAGACCGGCGGTATAGGCGCCGGTCCCGAAAAACGCCGCCTGGCCCAGCGTGACGATCCCGGCGTAACCCAGCACCAGATCGGTGGACAGCACGAAGAGGATCGTCGCGAAAATCTGCGAGCCGAGCGCCAGATATCCCGGCAAGAGGACATACCCGGCGATCGCCGCTAGCCATGGCACCGCTTCGACCGGGCGATGCCGGTGCCGCGCGGCAAAGGCGTCGATGACCGACTGTCGCCCGTCGGACACCGCGGTCATCAGGCGCGGCCGAACAGGCCTTGCGGGCGCCACAGCAAGAGCGCCATGGTCAGCGCATAGATGAAAAAGGCGCCGAGCTCCGGCAGCAGGTATTTGAACGCCGTGTCGGCGATGCCGATCAAGAGCGAGGCGAAAAACGGCCCGCGAATGCTGCCGAGCCCGCCGACCGCCACCACGACGATGAAATAAACGAGGTATTGCAGCGCATAGGAGGGGCTGATCGACAGCAGGTCGGCGCCGAGCCCGCCGCCCAGCCCGGCGAGCCCGCTGCCCAGCGCGAAGGTCGTCATGAACAGCAGCGACGTGTTGATGCCGATCGCCTGCGCCATGCGCAGATTATCGACTGCCGCGCGGACCTTTGCGCCGAACCGGGTGCGCTCGAGCCCCAGCCACAGCGCTGTCACGAGCCCGGCGCCGCAGGCGATCAGAAACGCGCGGTAAGCGGGAAAGTTGCGGCCGGCAATGCTGACCTCGCCGTCGAGCCAGTGGGGCGGCTGCACATGCTGCGTGAGCGGCCCCCACGCATAGGTCGCACCGGCGACCGACATGAAGATAAGGCCCATCGTCAGCAGCACCTGGTCGAGCTCGTCGCCGCCGTAGAAGCGCCGGTAGAGCAGACGCTCGACCGGGATGCTGAGGAGCGCGCTGGCGAGCGCGGCAAGCGCCAGAGCGGCGATGAACGGCACGCCGTACTGGCTCATCAGGCTCGTCATCACATAGCCGCCCAGCATCGCGAAGACGCCGTGCGCCAGATTGACGAAGCCCATCAGCCCCATCGTCACCGAGAGACCGACCGAGATCAGGTAGAGCACCATCGCAAACGCCAAGCCGTGAAAGCCGATGCTGACAACGGCGTCGGCGACGCCGCTCACGGGCGCGCCCACCCTGCGGTGTCATTCCGGGGCAGCCCATAGGGATAAGCCCGGAACCCATGCACGCGGAATTTGCCAAAAGAGGTGCGAATGTCAGCGCACAAAGCGGCAATGCCCGTGTTCATGGGTTCGGGTTCGCTGCTGGTGCAGCGCCTCGGAATGACATGCTGAATGTGACCGACGGACGTCGTCACTTCGGTGGGTTCAGCTCTTTCCACGGGTCCTTGACCATCGGGATCGTGGCGATCTCGACATTGGCGAGCTTGCCGTCGACCTTCTTCACCTCGCGGATATAGATGTTCTGGACGATGTCGCGGGTGTTGGGGTCGATCTCGATCGGTCCCCGCGGGCTGTCGGGGTTTTTCCAATGCGACAGGAATGCCATCGCTTCGTCGCTGGTGAATTTGCCCTTGGTCGATTTGATCAGATCGAAGATCGCGGCCATTCCGTCCCAACCGTCCACCGAGAAAAAGTCGGGAATCGACTGGTCGCCATATTCTTTGTTCCAATCGGCAAGAAACGCCTTATTCGCCGGCCGGTCCGCCGCGGTCGAGTAATTGCCAGCGGTGATGAGGCCCAAGGGCGTATCGCCCATCTTGGGCAGTTCTTCGTCGGGCAGCAGGTCTTGGGCGGAGACGATATGGATGCCTGCCTCGCGCAATCCGAGGTCGCGCACTGCGTTCATCATCGCGGTCGCCTGGGTCTGCGCCGGAACCCAGAGGAATGCGACATCGGGCTTGGCGTCCTTGGCGCGCTGGACAAAGGGCACGAAGTCCGGGTTCTGCATCGGGTAGCGAACGGAATCGAGCACCTTGCCGCCGCCATCGGTGAAGCCTTTGACAAAAGCGTTTTCGGAATCATGGCCGGCGATAAAGTCGGTGACCTCGGTATAGGCCGTCTTCCAGCCCTGCTCGGCCGCCCATTTGCCGATCGGGTAGCATTGCTGCCACAGCGTGAACGAAGTGCGGACGACGTAAGGCGACAGGCGGGTGAGTTGGACGCCCGCGGCGTTGGTCAAGACCAGCGGGATTTTGGCTTCCACGGTCAGCGGCGCGACCGCGGCGGCCACCGGCGACAGGATGATCCCGGCGAGCAGCTGCACCTGATCGCGGGTGATCAGCTCCTGCGCGAGGCGTTTGCCGACTTCCGGGTTCGAGGTGTCGTCGCGCTTGATGAGCTCGACCTTGACCCCGGCTGGAAGGTCCTTTTCGTGCAGCTTGACATAGAGATCGATGCCTTTCTGCATCTCGTCGGCTGCCTGGGCGACAAAGCCCGAGTAGCTGTTGATGATGCCGATCTTGATCGTCTGAGCGTGGGCCACGACCGGCCCTGCCGCCGAGAGCAGCGCCGCCGCCAGCCCCGCGGCGCAAGCGCGCAACCGATACCTTGGCACGTTTCTCCCCCCAAGTTCTTCGTTTTGTCCCTGCCTCTGTCGGCGTCGCCACAACCTAGCGCACAGCCGGCTGGTGCGGGTAGCCCGAACGTGGCTTTTATCAAAGGGTAGGTGGGTTGTGGGTGACCGATTCTTACGGACGCTGCCAGCCCCCCTTTTCCGATGCATCGTAGAAACGACCGATGCATCGAGGACTTCTTACAGTAAAATTACACATTTTTCTTCCACGCGGACAAAGAGTCGCGGATCGATCCTCGTCGATCAAAGAAAGCGTGTTCCTTTGCTTGTTCCACGAAAGTGTAATGTAAGCATGACGTGCTAGTGTTTCTGAGGTTACTGGCGGTCCCGGAGGCGTGTCGGGGGGCACGCAATAATGAGAATTCGATTTACGCTCGATGGGCGAGCCCGGCGGCGGGCGCGGCAATTGGTCTTGGGTGCAGCCGTGCTGGTGACGACGGTCCTGGCGATGGTCCTCATCGGGCCGCGGCTGGTGCGCCCGGTCGCGAGCCAACCGGCGGGCGCCGATCAGTCGTCGCCTCCCGGCACGTTCAAGCCGACCGCGGAGCAGTGGAAGAACCTCGAATTCGCCTCGGTCGATCTTGTCACTTTCCATTCCGAGAGCGTCACCGAAGGCAGCATCGCACTCGACGACGACCTGACGACGCCGGTCTTCTCGCCCTATTCCGGGCATGTTGTAAAGCTGATCGCCAAGCTCGGCGACCATGTCGATCGCGGTGCTCCGCTCTTTTCAGTCGAGGCGACTGAATACGTCAACGCCGCCAATACGCTGATCACTGCCGTCGCCGCCGCGAAAACCGCGCAGTCGCAATTGAAGCAGGCCGAGATCAACGAGAAACGCGCGCATGATCTCTATCTCGCCAATGGCGGCGCGCTCAAGGATTGGCAGCAAAGCAAAACCGATCTGGCGGCCGCGCAGAACACCGTGCGCAGCACCGATATCGCGCTGGCGGCGGCGCGCAATCAGCTGCGCATTCTCGGCAAAAGCGAGGCGGATATCACCGCGCTCGAAGCGGCGCCGACGCAGCAGCTCGATCCGGTCGCAATCGTCCCGGCGCCGATCGACGGCGTCGTCACCCAGCGCCAGGTCGGCGTCGGCCAAAACATCCAGTCGATTTCCAACGGCGCGAGCAATCCCGTGTACACGATCGGCAATTTGTCGACCGTATGGCTGATCGCCAATGTCCGCGAGGAAGACGTGCCGTTGATGCATCTCGGCGCGCCGGTGGCGGTCCGGGTGCCGGCTTATCCGGGGCGCGTGTTCAAGGCGAAGATTTCATGGGTCGCCGCCTCGCTCGATCCCAACACGCACCGGCTGCCGGTGCGCGCCGACGTCGAGAACGCCGACGGCGCACTAAAGCCGATGATGTTCGCCAATTTCAGCATCACCACCGGCCAGGACGCGACCGAACCGGCGGTGCCGCAATCGGCCATCGTCTATGAGGGCGACCAGGCCCGGGTTTGGGTGGCGGGGCCCGACGACACCCTCGCTTCGCACCTCGTCAAAGTCGGCCGCACCCAGGACGGTCTCGTCGAAATCGTCTCCGGGCTTGCCGCCGGCGAGAAGGTCGTCAGCAGGGGCACCGTCTTTATCGACCGCGCCGGCGGAACCAGTTGAGCCGCCGTAGAGCCTCCGCCGCATGAATTCCGTTATTGCCTTCGCGCTGAAGCAGCGCCTCCTGATGGTGGCGTTGTTCCTGCTCGTCATCGTCGTCGGCGTGATCTGCTTTCTGCGGCTCAATATCGAGGCGTATCCGGACCCGGTGCCGCCCCTGGTCGAGGTCATCACCCAGGCGAATGGGCAAGCCGCGGAGGAGATCGAGCGCTATTACACGATTCCGCTCGAAATCCAGATGGAGGGGATTCCCAACGTCACTGCGATCCGCTCGATCTCGCTGTTCGGCCTCAGCGACGTGCGCATCTTCTTCAACTACGATTTCACCTACGACCGGGCCGAGCAGTGGGTGATCAACCGGCTGTCGCAGCTCTCGCCATTGCCCAATGGCGCCTCGCCGCAAATTTCGCCCGAAAGCCCGATCGGCGAGATCTACCGCTACCGGATCGTCGGCCCGCCGGGCTACTCGGTGACCGACCTCAAGACCATCCAGGATTGGATCCTCGAACGCCGCTTCAAGGCGATCCCCGGGGTCATCGATGTCAGCGGCTGGGCGGGCAAGACCAAGACATATGACGTCACGGTCGATCTCGACAAGCTCATGGAATACGGCGTGACGCTGCCGCAGATGATCCAGGTCATCAACAACAGCAACATCAATGTCGGCGGCCAGACGATCAATTTCGGGCCGCAATCGGCGATCGTGCGGGGTGTCGGGCTGATCCATTCGATCGATGATCTGCGCGACACGATGCTGACCTCGAGCAACGGCGTGCCGGTCTACGTCAAGGACGTCGCCACGGTCGAGGTCGGTCACGAGCCGCGGCTGGGCATCGTCGGCCAGGACAATGACGACGACATCGTCCAGGGCGTCGTCCTGATGCGCCGCGGCGAGGAAAGCCTGCCGACGATCCGCCGCATCGAGGCGGAGGTCGAGAAGATCAACGATGGCGGCGTGTTGCCGCCTGGTGTGCGCCTTGTGAAAATCTATGACCGGCGCGAGCTCATCAACATCACGACGCACACCGTCCTGCACAACATGGTCTTTGGCATGGTGCTTATCTTCGTCGTGCAGTGGCTGTTCCTCGGCGACTTGCGCAGCGCACTCGTGGTCGCCGCCACAATCCCCTTTGCCCTGCTGTTCGCGATCTCGATCCTGGTGGCGCGCGGCGAATCGGCGAATTTATTGTCGGTCGGGGCGATCGATTTCGGTCTCGTCGTCGATGCGACGGTGATCATGGTCGAAAACATCTTCCGCCATCTTTCGGAAGGGACAGTTGACGAAGCGCATGTCCCCGAGGGCATCGCGCGGCGCTTCGGTCTCACCGGCAAGCTCCGGCTGATCCTGCGCTCGGCGGCCGAGGTCAACCTGGCGATCTTCTTTGCCGCGGCGATTATCATCGCCGCCTTCGTTCCGCTGTTCACGCTCTCCGGGGTCGAGGGGCACATCTTCAGCCCGATGGCGCGGACCTATGCCTACGCCATTCTCGGCGGGCTTCTCGCCACCTTCACCGTCTCGCCGGCGCTCGCCTCGCTGCTCTTACCCGAGAAGATGGAGGAACGGGAGACGCTGATTGTGCGCGGCGTCAGGCACGTCTATCAGCCGCTGCTCGAATTTGCCGTGCGCCGCCGCGTCGTGACACTGGGCGGCATGGCAGTGATCGCCGTGCTGGCGCTGCTCGCGCTGCGCTCGCTCGGCCTTGAGTTTCTGCCTCATCTCGAGGAAGGCAATTTGTGGATTCGCGCGACGATGCCGCCGACCGTCTCGCTCGAAGAGGCTGAGCCCTACGTCGCCAAGATGCGGCACATCATCGGCAGCTATCCCGAGGTCGTCACGGTCATCTCGCAACTCGGGCGCCCGGATGACGGCACCGACACCACCGGCTTCTTCAACGCGGAGTTCAACGTGCCGCTGAAGCCGTTTGGCGATTGGCCGTCGGGGATGACCAAGGACAAGCTCACCGACGAGCTCAATGCCAAGCTCGAAGCCGAGTTTCCCGGCGTCGATTTCAATTTCTCGCAGTACATCGAGGACAATGTCGAGGAGGCGGCCTCCGGCATCAAAGGCGAGAACGCAATCAAGCTGTTCGGCAACGATCTCCAGGCGATCCAGGACACCGCCTACAAGATCAAGGACGTGCTGGGCATGGTGCCGGGCATCACCGACCTGTCGGTTTTCGAGTCAGTGGGGCAGCCGACTGTCGACATCGATATCGACCGCGCCCGCGCGGCGCGCTACGGGCTGCAGCCGGGCGACATCAATTCGACGATCCGGGCCGCGATCGGCGGTACCGCCGCGGGCAATCTGTACGAGTATGGCAGCGACCGCAATTTCCCGATCATCGTCCGGCTCGCGCCCAAATACCGCGACAGCCTCGACGCGATCCGCCGCATCACGATCGGCGCCGCGAACCCGAGCGGCAACGGCATCACTCCGGTGCCGCTCACTGACGTCGCTTCGGTCAAGCTGGTGTCCGGCCCCTCCTTCATCTACCGCGAGGATCAGCAGCGGTTCATTCCGATCAAATTCAGTGTGCGCGGTCGCGATCTCGGCAGCGCGGTGCTCGAGGCGCAGGAAAAGATCGCCAAAGAGGTCAAGCTGCCGCCGGGCTCGCGCCTCGAATGGGCCGGCGAATTCGGTGAGCTGCAGGATGCGATCGGCCGTTTGGCCATCGCCGTGCCGCTGAGCCTCGGGCTGATCTGCATCCTGCTGTTCCTCAATTTCGGCTCGCTGATCGATATGGCGCTCGCTGCGAGCGTGATGCCGATGGCGCTGATCGGCGGCATCTTCGCACTGTGGATCACCGGGATTCCGTTCAGCGTCTCGGCGGCGATCGGGTTTGTCGCGCTGTTCGGTATCTCGACGATGGATGGCATCATCGTCATCTCTTACTTCAACCGAACGATCGATGCCGGCATCGATCGCACGACAGCGGTGATCCGCGCGGGCACGGTGCAGATGCGCCCGGTGCTGATGACCTGCATCGTCGCCTGCGTCGGTCTGTTCCCGGCCGCCGTATCGACCGGTATCGGCAGCCAGGTGCAGAAGCCGCTTGCCGTCGTCGTCGTCGGCGGAATTTTGCTGGCGCCGGTGTTGATCTTGCTGGTGCTGCCGGTACTGATCGATCTGTTCTCGCGGCATGCCGCCCTGGAGAGCGAACCCGCACCGGTTGAAGGCGTCGGCGGCGAGAATGCCGCATCGGGCGATTCATGAGCGGCGTCGCCCCCTCGGTTTTGCTGGGTGTCGCCGCGCTCGCTTTGTGCGGATGCGCGGTTGGTCCCGACTTCGTGAAGCCGCCGGCGCCGACGACCGACCGGTACACCGCACAGCCGCTGCCGACGCAGACTGCGTCGGCAGCAGTGCAGGGCGGAGCGGCGCAACATTTTGACGGCGGCCGCGACATCCCCGGCGACTGGTGGACCTTGTTCCGCTCCTCGGCGCTCGACGCGCTGGTCAAGGAGGCGCTGACCGCCAATCCCAATCTTACTGCCGCCGAGGCGGCGCTGCGCCAGGCACACGAGCTGACCAGGGCCGGTGAAGGCGCGTTCTTTCCGCTGGTGACGGCTGGCTTTTCGGCCAGTCGCAACAAGACGGCCGCCACCGCTTCGCCCAACACCTTCAATAACGCGCTCTACTACAATCAGTACACCGCGCAACTTGCGGTTTCCTATGTACCCGACGTCTGGGGGCTCAACCGCCGAACGGTCGAAGGCCTCGCGGCACAAGAGGAAGCGCAGCGCTTCCAGCTCGAAGCCGCCTACCTGACGCTGACCTCTGGGGTCGTCGCCGCCGCGGTGGGCGAGGCGGAGCTGCGCGACCAGATCGCGGCGACCCAGGAGATCATCCGCACCCAGCGTGAGTCGCTCGACATTCTGCAAAAGCAGAAGGCGCTGGGATCGGCGGCGGGCGCCGATGTCGCGGCGCAGGAGGCGGCGCTGGCGCAGGCCGAGGTGAGCCTGCCGCCGCTGCAGAAGCAGTTGGCGCAGCAGCGCGACTTGATCGCGGTGGTGGCCGGCCGGGTGCCGAGCGACCAGCCGGCCCAGCGCTTCGATCTCGCTTCGCTCCAGCTGCCGCTGGACTTGCCGGTCAGCCTGCCGTCGAAACTGGTCGAGCAGCGGCCCGATATCCGCACCGCCGAAGAGAACCTGCACGCGGCCAGCGCGGCGATCGGCGTCGCGATCGCCAACATGCTGTCGCCGATCACCCTCTCCGCCACCAGCGGCAGCGGCGTGCTCAGCCCGCAAAATATCGGCAGTTTGTTCGGGCCGGGGAGCGCCTTCTGGACCCTCGGCGCCGGCGCCACGCAAACCCTGTTTGACGGCTTCACCCTGTTTCACAAAAAGAAGGCGGCGGAGGCGGCGTTCGACGAGGCGGCGGCGCAATACAAGGCGACCGTGCTGACCGCGTTCCAGAACGTCGCCGACACGCTCGAAGCGATCAAGTCGGATGCCGACGCGCTCGCCGCGGCGGTCAAGGCCGAGGCAGCGGCCAAGACCAGCCTCGACATCGCCAAGCGCCAGCTCGACTTGGGCGCGGTCAATTATCTGGCGCTGCTCAACGCCGAGCAGACCTACGAGCAGGCCGTCGTCAACCGCGTCCAGGCCCAGGCCGCCCGCTATGCCGACACCGCCGCCCTCTACCAGGCGCTTGGCGGCGGCTGGTGGAACCGCGACGACACTGCCGCCGCCAAATGATGCCGCTGCTCAGAATTCGACGTGCGTGCGGATGCCGAACACCGACACCGGCCCCCGCTGGCGGTTGTAGGCGGGGTTCTTGATAAACTGATAATCTGCGGTGACATGCGCGAAGCTGAATACCGGTAGGCTGTAATAGGCCTCGATGATCTGCTCGGGGCCCGCGTCGGGGAGCTGGCCGTCGCCGGTGATCCCGCCGAGCCCCCCGGCGGCGAGATAGAGCTTTCCTTCACGCGAGATGCGGTTGACGACGCCGGCGAGGCCTGCCGTGTCGTCCGGCCGGCCCCAGCGCACGCCCTGCAGCGACAGGCCGGCCGAGAGCGATTCGTCGATATCGGTGAACGCATCCTCCTCCACATTCGGCTCTGTCCATCCGGCGCGCATAAACAGGCCAAGATCGCTCATCAACTGCTGTTCGAGGTTGAATCCGAGGCCGTATTTGCTGCGGAAGCCGCGCACTGCGGCGGTTGAGGGCGTCGTTCCTGTTGCTTGCGCCAGCCCGAGCGCCGCGGGATAGGTGCCGAGATCGCCCCAATTCAGCCAGTAAAGGAATTTGAGCTTGCCCGGCTGGTCCCAGAGCTTATGGCGCTCCTCCAGCTCCTCGACAAACTGCGCCTGATTGAAGAAGCCGGTCGCTATATTGACGGAATTGGGGCTTGCCGGCATGTAGAACAGACCGCTGCGGATCGTCCACCAGTCCTGATACCACTCGGCGGAAGCGCCATAGGTGAAGCCCCAGGCATTTGCCGCGTAGTCGAATGTACCCATATCGATGACCGACCAGTTGAAGAAGTCGTTGCGCGGATCGTGCGCGTATTTGTTGGTGTCGAAGACGTCGACGATCGAGAATTTGCCGAGCGTGAACACCAGGCGGTTGGCGGTCTGCGTGCCGGCCAGCTGGTTCAGATCGGCCTCGATTTTTTGTGTTTCGCCGCCGAGATTTATCGTCTCGCGGAGGAACGCGCGCTGCATCAGGTAATACGGACTTTCCGCGCCGATTTTGTAGGCCTCGCCGCTGACATATCCGGCGACCCCGAATGTGTTGCTGAGCCCGAACCCCTGATCGGCCTCGGGGTTGACCCAGATTTCCGCGCCTGGCCAGGGCCGCAGCCCGAGATAGAGCGTGGCATCGACGGTTTCCCTGGCGTTGGCCGAGGCGTTGAGGCTTTGCGGTCCCTGGTAGGACGAGCGGAAGCCCGGCTGCAGCAGCCATGTCATTGTCGATTGACCGTGCACCGCCCAGTTCTCGGTCTCGACCGGCCCGGTGTCGTCCGGGTTGAGCAACGTGCCCTGCGGCTGCGGCGTCGGGCCGACGCTTTGCGCCGCGCATACCAGGGGCCAGCAGAGGGTCAGGAGTACCGCGCCAAGCAATCGGAAAATACGCGTCCACATGGTTGCTTCGTCCCCGAAGCGGCCAAAGCGAACGGAAGAGACCGATGCGGTGCGCCGGAAATGCGGTCGCGCCATCTGTCTCCCGCCGGCACACCCCGTCCGACGCGCCCGCGTTTGACCGCGGCGATGGCAGGTCTCCTGGCTCGCGGGTCGCCGCCTTGCGCCGCCTTCCCAGAGGGCCGAAACGTCTCCAGTGGCATCGATGGCGCAAGGCTCGCCGCTTACAGTTGCGGGGGCAGCCACGGCTTCAGCCTTACGGTTTCACCGTGTTCCCTTTCAATCCCCGAAAGGAACCATCAACCCAAGATAGGCAGGGCACGCTTGCAAAGTCCACCCTCGGTGTCCGGCGCAAAAGCGCCGATGCAGGGCGACTGGCGGCGCTGTCAGAGACATAACAGTGGTATATGACGCCTTCGCGACGGAGCGGCTGTCGAAGCTCCGTGCAACCGTCAAGTCAAGTTTAATATTTCGTGGAGCTTATGGTCGTCGGAAATAGTATATCGCTTCTCCGACATTTCGCGGCGGAGCGAATGGGCGAGGGAGGGAGACGCTCCCTCCGCCGACCGTGTGAGCGGCGCTGATCGAATGGATGGGAGTGAGTAGGGGAATGGGCGCGGCGCTTGCGGGACTTGTCATTCTCGTTATCGGCGACAGCCAGATGATGGGTATGCTGCCGACCTTGCACGACCAGCTCGAAGGCGCCGGGGCAACGGTTTATTCCTACGCCGTCTGTGGATCGACGGCGCAGGACTGGATCACGCCGTCGACCACGTCGTGCGGGAAGCTGTCGCGCCAGGACAAGGCGCCCGCCGCGCTCGAAATGAAGGCGAGCCCGACCTGGAACATCACCAATTTGATTGCCGAGCATCACCCGAACCTGATTGTCGTCGAGCTCGGCGACACGATGGCTGGTTATGGCGGGCACATCGAGCTTGGCTGGGTGCACGAGCAGATCAGCGACCTCACCGCGAAGATCGCCGCAAGCCATGTGTCCTGCGTCTGGGTCGGCCCGGCGTGGGGGCAGGATAGCGGCCCCTACCACAAGTCCACCGCCACGGTGCAGGCAATGTCGCAACTGCTCTCGCAATCGGTGGCGCCCTGCCAGTATATTGATTCGACCACCTTTTCGCGCCCGGGCGAATGGCAGACCAGGGACGGCAGCCATCTCGAGCCGGACGGTTATCGCAAATGGGCCGTGGGGATCACCGGCTCGATCGAGAGGCTGAAGGCTCAAGGCACGCTAGCGGCGCAACACTGAGCCCAGGGAGCTCTTTGCTCATGGACGATCTCCCACGCAAGGGTCCGATCGAAGCCAAGAGGGCGTGGCGCGAGCACCTCGCCCGGCGCGGCGACGCGGCGCCGGCCTTGCGTGTCGGGCTCGCGGCGAGCTTTACCGCCGATACGCTGGCGCCGTTTGTCGGTGCGGCGCTGCTGGCGGGCGGCATGGATGCCGAGCTCAAAATCGGCCCCTACAACCAGCTTTTCCAAACTTGCCTCGATCCCCAGGGCAACTTGGGCGGCCCGACCGACGTGATCGTGCTGCTGTGGCGGCTCGAAGATTTGCTGCTCGACGAGATCGGCGGATTTATGGCCGGCGATGCCGAAGCGCTGAGCCGTGCAAGCGCGAAGCTGTCCTCGCTCGCCGGGATGATCCGCCAGTTGCGCGGCGGGTTTAAAGGGATGGTCGTGGCCGGCGTGCCGCCCTATCCGACTGGGGCCGCGGGCAATCTGCTGGCGCTCGACAATGCCGGCGGTCTCGGTGGCCTGCACCGCAAGCTCGCGGGCGAATTTGTCGACGAAATCGGCCGGATCGAGGGCGTGTCGCTGGTCGACCTTGACGCGCTACAGCGTCAGGTCGGCATCGCGGCCGCGTTCGACGCCCGCAAATGGTATCTCTACCGTCAGCCGTTCAGCGACGCGTTCCTCCATGTCGCCGGGCAGCAGATCGGCCGCATCGTCCTGGCGTCGCGTCGAGCGGCGAAGAAATGCGTCGTGCTCGACGCCGACAACACGCTCTGGGGCGGCATCGTCGGCGAGGACGGGATCGACGGCATCCAGATCGGCGACGAGTTTCCCGGCTCGGCTTATCGCGATTTCCACAAATTCCTGCTCGGCTTGCGGTCGCGCGGCACGTTTCTCGCTGTCGCCAGCAAGAACAACGAGGCCGATGTCTGGGAGGTCTTCGACAAGCACAGCGGCATGGTGCTGAAGCGCGAGCACCTGTCGGCCTGGCAGATCAACTGGCTGCCCAAGGCGGAAAACATTCCGCTCATCGCCGAGTCGCTCAACATCGGCACCGACGGCCTCGTCTTCATCGACGATAACCCGATGGAAATCGCCTATATGCGCGATGCCCGACCCGAGGTGACGAGCATCCTCCTGCCCCCGGACCCGGCGGATATCCTCGCCGCGATGCAAGAGCTGACCTTATTCGACCAGCTCGAGATCACCGACGAGGATCGCAAGCGTGCCGACATGATGCGCCAGGAGCGCGACCGCGAGGCCTTCGGCGCGCAGATCAGCCACACCGATTTCCTCAAGGCGCTGAACCTCAAGGTCGATCTGTTCCGCGCCAAGACCGAGGATTTGGGCCGCGTCACCCAGCTTATC
>DATJSH010000216.1:0-19196 GCA_035504235.1 Allostellaceae bacterium
CGCCTGGACGAAATCGTGCGCTGCCAGACCGATCGCGCGCTCGGGAAGCGGGATGCCGAATTCGGCGCGCATCTGCCGCGACATCCACGGGTCGGTCGGTACCGGGCTAGGCCAAGTGCCCTCGTTGAGCCCGCCGAGCACGATCAGGTCCGCCTGCTGCAACCGCGCCTCGACAAGGCCCCAAATCGCGAGCCGTGGGTGGCGGCCGTAGGTCGGCCGTGCCACGGCGCCGGCCGACAGCGCCTCGAACAACGCCGGATAATGGCGGCCGGAGAGATCGGGGAAATCGCGCGTCGCGTCGAGCAGATCATGGCAAAACTTCGCGGCAACCTCGCCCGCTGCCTCGCGCCACAGCCGTCCCGTCCCGCTCTCGTCGCGGCCGGGGAGGTTGGTTTGGGCGAGCCGTTCGGCCGCCGCGATATGCGCGTTCGCCAGCGCGGCGACGCTCGCGCCCTGCGCGGCGAGCAGCGCCGGCAGCTCGCCGAGGCAGGCTTCGAGCCGGTCGATAAAGCGGCGCAGCTCGTAATCTCTGTCGCCGAGCGCCGCGCGCAAGCCCGCAAGTCCGGGCGCCGGGCGCGGTCCGCGGATTTTGTCTTCGAGCCGCCGCGCGAGCTCGCGGAATTCCGCGGGAGCAAGCCCGCCTGCGGCCAAGGGATGCTTTAGCGCCGCGAGCAGCGGCACCGGCGCCAACTCGCTCGCCACCATGTCGAGCACCAGGCGCAGGAACGCGCCGGGCGGCGTGCGGGCGAGCGGCAGGCCGGCGGAATCGTCGATATCGACCGTCCACCGCCGCAATTCGGCGGCGACGCGGCGCGCCAGTTCGCGGTCGGGGGTGACGAGCGCGGCGGTCGCGCCCGGCACTTCGAGCTTGCGGCGCAGCAGCAAGGCGATCGTCACCGCTTCCTGTTGCGGGCTCGCGCAATCGTAGCGGCTGAGACCGGCGAGCGTGCTTTCCGGCTCCGGGCGCAAATCGCGCCAGGCATCGGTAAGATTTGCCGGGCGCAGCGCTTCCGAGGCGAGGCGCAGCCGAGCGCCGCGCCCGCTCGGCGCTTCTGGCTGCCACTCGCGCACATCGTCCGGCGCCAACTCCAGCCGGTCGAGCAGCCGAGCCAGCAGGTATTGCGGATGCGCCGGGTCGTCGGCGATCGCTTGCCACAGCGCGGGTGACGCCGCCCGGTCGAGCCCCGGTAGGATCACCATCCCGCGCTCCAGCCCGGCGACCACACCGGCCAGCTCTTCAACCGCCGGGATGCCGCCGACAAGACCGGCGGCGATGACGGGATCGGGCGGCGGGGTCTTGCGCCACGTCTCGGCCTGGCGCGCCAGCAGGCGGTTGCGCCGCTCGGCCGGATCGAGCGCGCCTTCCGCCGCGAGCATGGCCGGCCACCGATTGGGCAGGATGTTGAGAAAGCGCAGCACGACCTGCCAGTGCTCGGCGAGGTCGAGCGGCACGAGCTTCGCCAACTCGGCAAAGCTCGCGCCTTCGGTCGCGGCGGTGTCGATCAAACGGGCGAGGGCCGCTGCGAGCCGCGCCGCTTGCCCGGGCAGCAATGAGGGTGCGCCGTCGCTCCATTCCAGCACCAACCGGGTCAGCAGCAGGCGCCGCCTGAGTTCCGGGATCGCCGGCGGCACCGCCAAGGTTTCGTCGTCGGCGAACTCGAACTCGTCGGCATCGAGGTCGCCGCCAATGGAGCTTAGCGGCCACATGCGCGGCAGCAGCAGTGGTGCGCCGGGGTCGCTGCCTTCGCCCGTGAGGCGCAGAAACGCTTCGCGTAGGCTGCGCGCTGCGCGCCGGGTGGGCAGCAGCACGGTCATTCGCGGTAAGCGCAACGAGACGCCGCCGGCAAGCGCGACCAGTCCCTTGGCCAGGGTCGTGAGAAACGGCCGATCGGTCGCGATGGTATAGACGCGCGGAGCGCCGCCGCTCATCGCGTCCTTACCGCTCGGTCCGCAACTCGGCGAGGCGGGCGCGGGTGCTGTCGAGGCCATCGGGTGTGCCGACGTGGAACCACTCGCCGTCATGCACGATGGCGGCGAGCCTCCCGGCATCCTCGGCGCGATCGTAAAGCCGCTTCAGCGAGAACACCGCGTCGTCCACCCTGTCGAAAAGCCGCCGATGCAGGATTTGGATGCCGGCGAAGATATAGGGCGCGATCTCGCCCTCGTCGCGCCGCCGGGGCGTGCCGGCGGGGTCGAGGAAATAGTCGCCGCGGCCCTCGTAGCCGATCGCCGTGACGGTGCGCTGCAAGAGCAGCACAGCATCCATTTTCTTCGGGTTGAAGGCGCGGGCGAGGCGGGTGAGCGCGGCGGTGATCCCGTCAAGCCACAGGATGTCGCCGTTGACGGCAAAAAAGCTGTCCCCGAGCAGCGGCAGCGCATGCTTCACCCCGCCGCCGGTTTCGAGCAGCGTCTCCTCGCGCGACAGCTCGATGCGCGGATGCTTACGAGCCGCGAGCTGCGCGGCGATGAGCTCGCCCTTGTAGTGCAGGTTGACGACGACCCGCTCGACCCCGGCCGCCGCCAGTCGGTCGATCGTATGATCGATCAGCGTCCGGCTGCCCACCTCGACCAGCGGCTTCGGCAAATTGTCGGTAACCGGGCGCAGCCTTGTGCCAAGCCCCGCCGCGAGCACCATGGCCGATTTGGGAGCTCCGTTCATGCCGCGCTCCGCCGATCGGGAATGCGCCGCATCGCGGGCGGCAGGTGGTGGCCGAGCCAGCGCGCGAGCTTGTGCAACGCCGGCTCCCGCAGATCGGCTTCGAGCAGCCGCCAGACGCGCGGGATGTGGCCGAGATATTGCGGCTTGCCGTCGCGCAGCCAGAGCCGGGTGAAAATGCCGATGATCTTGGCATTGCGCTGCGCGGCGAGGATCGCCGCGGCGCGACGGAACGGCGCGCGGTCGAGCGCGGGAAACGCGGCGAGGTAGCGCTCGGTCATCGCTTCGCGCAACGCGGCCGGTACGTCGCGCCGCGCGTCTTCGAGCAGCGACACCAAGTCGTAGCTTATCGGGCCGGCAAGCGCGTCCTGGAAGTCCAAAAGTCCGCAGCTCTGTACGCCACTGCGGCCGCCGAGCAGCATCAAATTGTCGACATGATAGTCGCGCAGCACAAGGGTGGCCGCGCCGGTCTCGACCAGTGGCGCCAGCTCGCGCCACAGCGCCAGGTACTCCTCGTAGAGCTCGGTGGCGAGCGGCGCGCCAAGCGCGGCGGGGGCGTACCATTCGACGAGCAGCGCCGCTTCGCGTAGCAGCGCCTCCATGTCATAAGGCGGCAGCGTCGGCGGCTTGGCGACGGCGCGCTGCAAGGCAATCAGCGTGTCGATCGCCAGTGTATAGAGCTGCCTCTCGTCGATGCCGCGGGCGAGCAGCCTTGTATAGGTGTCGTCGCCGAAATCCTCGATCAGCAGCATGCCGAGCTCGGCATCCTCGGCAAAGATCTCCGGTGCGCTGAGCCCGTGGCCGCGCAGCATCCCGGCGACCGCGACATAAGGCCGGACGTCCTCGTGCGGCGGCGGCGCATCCATCAGCACGGCGCGACGGCTCCCATCGACCAGCCGGAAATAGCGGCGGAACGAGGCGTCGGCAGCAAGCGGCGCGGGCGCGACACCGCGCCAGCCAGCGGCGGCGAGAAACTCGGCGATCGCCGCCTGGCGTTCCATGATGCCTTGGGCCATCAGACCCGCGACGCCAAAGTCGCGAGACGCGGTGTCCAGGCGCCGTTGCCCGACAGCGTTGCCCGCCGCGCGCCGGCTTTGGCGGCGAAGTCCAGCGCCACCAGCAGATGCTCTGCCGGCAGCAAGGGGCCGAGCCGTTCCGGCCATTCGATCAATGCGATGCCGTCCGCGAACGCTTCCTCGATGCCCAGCTCCCAGGCCTCTTCGGGCACGCGCAGCCGGTAGAGGTCGAAATGCCAGACCGCCCCGCCCGGCAGGTCATAGCACTGCACCAGCGTGAAGGTCGGGCTCGGCACCGCCTCATCGCCACCGCGCGCTCGGATGAAGGCGCGGGCAAAGCTCGTCTTGCCGGCGCCGAGCTCGCCCTTGAGCGCGATCGCGTCGCCCCGCCGCGCCAGCGCGGCCAGGCACGCCGCGAGCGCCGCCGTTGCGTTTTCGTCCGGCAGATCGATCATCGCCATGCTTGCTTGTATGCCCGGCGGCGGCGCGATCGCAACATCGGGTTGCGCGGGCGGGCGGTGCGTCTAAATTCGCCGGATGGCGGCTTCTCTTCTTCGCACTGATGTGGCGGTCATCGGCGCCGGACCGGTGGGGCTCTTCACGGTTTTCGAATGCGGCATGCTCGATATGAGGTGCCATGTCTTCGACGCGCTCGACGTTCCGGGTGGGCAGTGCGCCGCGCTCTACCCCGAAAAGCCGATCTACGACATCCCCGGCTATCCGCGAATCGATGCGGCGTTGTTGGTCGAGCGGCTGATCGAGCAGGCGGCCCCGTTCGCGCCGATCTATCATCTCGGCCATGCCGTGACCAGGCTGGAGCAGGCGGATGATGGCTTTATCGTCGCCACCGCGGACGGCGCGAGCGTCGCGGTGCGCGCGGTGGTGATCGCCGCGGGTGGCGGCGCGTTCGGCCCCAACCGGCCGCCGCTCATCGGCATCGAGCGCTTCGAGGGCAAGAGTGTCTTTTACCTGGTGCGGCGGCGCGAGGATTTTCGCGGCAAGCGCGTGGTCATTGCCGGCGGCGGAGACTCCGCGGTCGATTGGGCCTTGTCGTTGGCCGAGCTGGCCGAGCAGGTCATGGTCGTGCATCGCCGCGCCAAGTTCCGCGCCGCGCCGGACTCGTTGAACCGTCTGCAGCAATTGGCGCAGGCAGGGAGTGTCGAATTGGTGACTCCCTACCAGCTCGCCGGGCTCGACGGCGCCGACGGACAGCTTCGCGTCGTCATGGTTGCCGACCTCGCTGGCAATGAGCGGCGGCTCGAGGCCGATTGCCTGCTGCCGTTTTTTGGGCTGACGACGCAACTCGGGCCGCTCGCCGAATGGAGGCTCAGGTTCGACGACAACCGCATCGCGGTCGATCCGGCGACCTGCGCGACCTCGCGCCCAGGCATTTTCGCAATCGGCGACATCGCCTCCTATCCCGGCAAGCTGAAGCTGATCCTCAGCGGCTTCTCGGAGGCAGCGATCGCGGCGCATGCCATCCACCCGCTCGTCCATCCCGGCGAGGCGCTGCATTTCGAATACTCGACGATGAAGGGTGTGCCGGGCGGCTAGTGTATCGCCGCTTCCCGCGGTGCCGCCGCGGCGGCCGACGGGATATGGTTCGTCGGTAGGTGGCAGCGAACGGTGGTGCCCTGTTCCGGGCTCGATTCGATCGTTACCGTGCCGCCGTGCAACTCGATAAGGCTCTTCACCAGCGACAGCCCTAGCCCGGCGCCGGTTTGCGCGAGAGTCGGATCGCCGCGCTCGAATTTGTCGAAAATGCGCACCTGATCGGCGGCCGGGATGCCTACCCCGGTATCGGCGACCGACAGTATCAGCTCGTCATCCGCTCGCTCCGCCCGCAGCTGTATCGAGCCGTTGGGCGGGGTGAACTTGATCGCGTTCGACACGAGGTTGAAGAGGGCCTGCTTTAACCGCCGCTCGTCGGCCTCGATCGCACCGATATCGGCGGGGCAGTCAGCCTCCAGTTCCAGGTGCTGGTTGCGCGCCCGCTCGTGGGTCAGGGTCAGCACCGCGTCGAGCATGTCATGGACATCGACCCGCGCTGTTTCGAGCGTCATGTATCCGGCTTCGATCGTCGCCAGGTCGAGAATGTCGTTGATCAGCGATAGGAGCCGCTGCGAGCTGTCGAGGATGCCGCGGCTGTAATCGAGTTGGCGGGGCGTCAGCGCGCCGAAGTATTCGTTTGCCAGGATTTCCGCAAAGCCGATGATCGCATTGAGCGGCGTGCGCAGCTCGTAGGAGACATTGGCGATGAATTCGCTTTTGAGTCGGCCGGCGGTCTCCAGCGCCTCGTTGCGCTCGCGCAGAGCGCGTTCGACGCGCTGGGTGTCGGTGACGTCCTGATAGGAGAGCAGCATGTTGCCATCGGGCAGCGGCACCGTGGCGACCTGCAGGACCGTTCCATCGGTGCGATCGAGCAGGTCACGCACCAGCGCGACGCTTGAGATGCGCGCGATGATCCGCGCCTTGAGGATCGGCCAATTGCCGCCGTCGTCGTAGAAGCGCCGCGTCATTTCGACAATCTCGCTGATATGCGGCTCGCCTTCGAGGTCGGCTTCCGAGAACCCCCAGATGTTGCGATAGGCCGGATTGTGCAGCTTCAGCCGGCCGTCGCTGCCGATGACGGCGATGCTCTCGAACAGATTGTCGAGCGATTCGCGCTGCACTTCGATCAAGGTGTTGTAGGAGCGTTCGAGCGCTAGCCGATCGGTTACGTCTTCGTAGACGAAGACAAGTCCGCCGAGCGGGTGCGGCGACACTGTGAGGCTCAGCGTCCGGTCGTCGGGCAGATGCAGCAATTCTTGCTGCGGCTCGATCAGCGACGTGAACATTGCCAGCTGCTGTTGCCGAAAAGCGCGAAAATCGGCGAATTCCGGGATGCGCCGCCGCTCGCGCAGCCGCTCCAGCAGCTCATCGAGCGACGGACCGGTGGCAAGCCAATCGGTCTCGATGCCCCACAGCACGGCAAACGCCGAGTTGCAAAATCGCAGACGCTTGTCCGGGCCGTAGATCGCCACCGCGGCGTGAATGTTTTCGAGCACCCCGCCATGCGCGCTGATATGGCGCTGCAGCTCCGCCTCGGCGGCCTCGCGGTCAGTGCGGTCAATGGCGAAACCGATCGTGCCGCCCTCGCGATCGGGTGTCTCGGTGATCTCGATCAGGTGGCGCGAGCCGCCGATCACCATATGATGCGCTTCGGTGCTGGTTGTTCCGGCGGCGGCGGAGCGCGCCACTTCGAGCGCTTTGCCACGGCCGCTTTCCGGTGCGAGTTCGCGGCCTTGGGCAAGCGCCGCCTCGCGCGTCGTATCGAGCGCGGCCGCATAGGCGGCGTTGCAGTCGACGAGCGTGAGGTTGCGGTCGCGGCGCCAGACCGGCATCGGCACCGCTTCGAACATCGCACGCAATGCCGCCGCCGCGCCGAGCGAGGCGGCATGTGCTGCCTCGATCGCCCGGGTCCGGCTGATATCGGCGGCCCACACCACCGAATCGCCGCACTCAGCGCGCTTGCCGGTGATGGCGTAGGCGGTGCCGTCGGTGAGCGACGCGGTGTCGGCAAAGGGTGTGCCGCTGGACCGCAGCGTGGCCGTCACGGCCGCGAGGTGCGCGGCACTGGGGGCGTCGAGTTGGGCGAGGAACTCGGCAAAACTCGTGGCGACAGCCGATCCCGGCAGCACGCCGAGCGTGCTTTCGCTGCCGTCGGCGCGCCACAGAAAGCCGGCAAGCGGCGCTGTGCCGATAATCGCCGCGAGGCTCTCGCGGCTCGCCTCGGCTGCGTTGCGGCGCGCCTCGGCCTCGCTGAGCCGGGCGCGCTCGCGCAGCGTCAGACCGCCCAACGCGATCAGCACAGTGAACACAATTACGGCAGCAACAAAGATCAAGGCGTGCCGTCCACCGCCTCAACGGTTTCTTCAATCAGGCGATAATGATCCAAGCTTTCTCAACAAAATCAAGGTGACATCGTTAAAATTGCTAATAGCGGTAGTGTTCGGGCTTGTACGGCCCGCTTTCCTGCAACCCGAGGTACTGCGCCTGCGCCGCGCTAAGCCTGGTGAGTTTGGCGCCGAGCTTGTCGAGATGCAGCGCCGCCACCTTCTCGTCGAGATGCTTCGGCAGCACGTAGACCTTGTTCTCGTACTCGCCGTGATGGGTGAAAAGCTCGACCTGCGCGAGCACCTGATTCGTGAACGATGCACTCATCACAAAGCTCGGATGCCCGGTGGCGCAGCCGAGATTGACCAGCCGCCCCTTGGCCAGGATGATCAGCCGTTTGCCGTCGGGGAAGATGACTTCGTCGACTTGCGGCTTCACCTCTTCCCAGACGTAGTTCCTGAGCGCGCCGACCTGGATCTCGCTGTCGAAATGGCCGATGTTGCAGACGATCGCGCGGTCGTGCATCTGCCGCATGTGGTCGAGCGTGATGACGTCGACATTGCCCGTCGCGGTGACGAAAATGTCGCCGACCGGCGCTACCTCGTCCATGGTCACGACCTGATATCCCTCCATCGCCGCCTGCAGCGCGCAGATCGGGTCGATCTCGGTGACCATGACCCGGGCGCCCTGGCTGCGGAGGCTCGCCGCCGAGCCCTTGCCGACATCGCCGAACCCGGCGACGACGGCGATCTTGCCGGCCAGCATCACGTCGGTCGCGCGCTTGATCCCGTCGACCAGGCTCTCGCGCACGCCATAAAGATTGTCGAATTTCGACTTGGTGACGCTGTCGTTGACATTGAATGCCGGCACCTTGAGCGCGCCGGAGCGCATCATCTCGTAGAGGCGGTGGACGCCGGTGGTGGTCTCTTCGGACACGCCGCGAATGTCCTTGAGCAGCTCCGGGTGGGAGTCGTGGATGATCTTGGTCGCGTCGCCGCCGTCATCGAGGATCATGTTGGGCTTCCAGCCATCGGAGCCGGTCAAGGTCTGCTCGATGCACCACTCGTATTCCTCCTCGGTCTCGCCCTTCCAGGCAAAGACCGGAATGCCGCGGGCGGCGATCGCCGAGGCGGCGTGGTCCTGGGTCGAAAAGATGTTGCACGAACTCCAGCGTACGCTGGCCCCCAGATGCACCAGCGTCTCGATCAATACCGCGGTCTGGATCGTCATGTGCAGGCAGCCGACGATGCGCGCGCCCTTCAGCGGCTGCGCCTTGCCGAACTCGTCGCGCAGCGCCATCAGCCCCGGCATCTCGGTCTCGGCGATCGCGATCTCGCGGCGGCCCCAATCGGCGAGAGCGATATCGGCGACCTTGTAGTCGGTGAATTCGGACATGCGGCTGTCTCCTGTGGCGCGACGCGGCGCAGATGAATTGAACATATAAAGATATCTTTAAGTCGTCAACGGCCCGCCCGATGCGGAACGTGCCTTGCCGGCGGCCGGCCCATGATGCTCTGGCCTATGTCAACTCCGCCATCGCGTTGAAATCGTCGAGCAGCGCGGCGATGCGGCCCGAATCCGACTGATCCATGATCGCCTCCGCGCGCCGCGTGGCGGCGATCATGTCGAGGTTGCGGATGCGCTGCTTGAGGCGGGGCAGATTGCCCGGCGACATCGACAGCTCCCGCAGGCCCAGCCCGAGGAGCAGAGCCGCGTAGCGCGGTTCGCCCGCCATCTCGCCGCAAATGCCGACCGGGATGCGCCGCCGGGCGCCCGCCTCGACCGCGAGCTGGATCAGCCGCAAGACGCCCGGGTGAAGCGGGTCGTAGAGATGCGCGACCTGCTCGTCGCCGCGGTCGATCGCCAGCGTGTACTGGATGAGATCGTTGGTGCCGATGGCAAAGAAATCGGCCTCGATCGCCAGCGCATCGGCGGCGAGCGCCGCGCCCGGGACCTCGATCATCACCCCCAAGGGCGGCAGCGTTTCCGGGATCACGACGCCGCGACGGCGCAGCCGGCGCGCGACCTGGTCGATCGCCTCGCGCGTGCGGCGAATTTCGCCGGCCGTTGAGATCATCGGCAACAGGATGCGCAGCGGCCCCTCGCGCGCGGCTCGCAGCATCGCCGCGAGTTGGGTGTCGAAAAGCCGCCGTTCCTTCAAGGACAGGCGGATGCCGCGCAGGCCGAGCGCCGCGTCGGCGTCGTCGAATAAGCCCGACGCCAGCGCCTCCGGCAGCTTGTCGCCGCCGGCATCGAGTGTGCGCAAGGTCACCGGGCGGCCGCCCATGCCGCGTACCAGCCCGGCATAGAATTCGTACTGCTCGTCCTCGTCGGGCAGGTCGCTGCGGTTGAGGAACAGGAACTCGGTGCGCACCAGCCCTAAGCCCATCGCGCCGTTCGCGAGCGACAGGTCGAGCTCGATCGGCAGTTCGAGATTGGCTTCGAGGCGGATTTCGACGCCGTCGCGGGTCACGGCCGCGAGGCGGCGCAGCCGGCTCATCCCGCGACGCTCGCTGCGGTAAACCTCCTGGCGTTCGCGGTAGGCTTCAAGCGTGTCCGGCTTTGGAGCGAGGATCACCATGCCGGCCGAGCCGTCGATAATGACCGCGCTGTCCGGCTCGGCGCGGGCGATAAGTCCCGCCACTCCCATAACCGCCGGCAGGCCGAGCGCGCGCGCGACGATCGCCGAATGGCTTTCCGGACCGCCGAACACCGAGGCGAAGCCGCCGATGCGCTGCGGGTTCATCAGCGCGGTGTCGGCCGGCGTGACCTCTTCGGCGAGGACGATCGCGCCGCCGTCGAGGTCGGCGTAGGGAACAAAGGGCTTTTTGACGAGGTTGCGGATCAACCGCGCGCCGGCCACGCGAATATCCTCGACCCGCGCGGCGAGGTACCCGTCCTTCATCGCCGCGAAGCCCTTGGCGATGTTTTCGACCTCGAGCTCGACCGCCCGCTCGGCGTTGATCTTGGCACTGGCGATGCGCTGATGGACCCCGCGCACCAGCCGGGAATTGGCCAGCATCGCGAGATGCGCATCGAGCAGGTAGCCGATCTCGTCGCCGGCCTCACCGGGCAGCCCGGCCGCGTGCGCCTTCAGCTTGCGCAGCTGTTTTTGGGCGTTGGTGACGGCGTCGGCAAAGCGTTGCCGCTCCGCGTGGACCGCCTTTTCCGGAATGGCGACCTCGCTGACCGCGATCGGGCCGCGGTCGCCGATATACGCGGCGCCGATCGCGATCCCAGGCGACACGCCGATACCGGTCAGTTTTTGTTCGTCGCGTCCCGTTCGGTCGGAACGGTTGTCAGCAACCCTCATCGAACTTGCATTCGACCAGCCGCGCCAGCGCGTCCACCGCTGATTCGGCTTCCGGGCCGGCCGCAGAGATTTTTAGCTCGGCTCCGGCCGCCGCCGCCAGCATCATCAACCCCATGATCGAGCGACCGGAGACGACCGTCCCGTTCTTGCGCACCCAGATGTCGGCGTCGAACTGGTACGAGGCCTTGACGAAACGCGCCGCGGCGCGCGCATGCAGGCCCTTCTGGTTACAGATCGTAACGATGCGCCGGGCCGTTGCGGCCGCTTCCGCCTCGGCTTCCGTAGAGTGGCCGGGCAGATCGTCGCTCATCGTTGTGCGTCGGCCAGAAGCTGCGAGGCGACGTTGATGTATTTGCGCCCCGCCTCCTGCGCGCCGACCACGGCGCGGCCGAGGGTTTCGGTCTGGCGCAAGCTCGCCAGCTTGATGAGCATCGGCAGGTTGATGCCGGCGATGACCTCGATCTTGGCGCGGTCCATCACCGAGATCGCCAGGTTCGACGGCGTGCCGCCGAACATATCGGTGAGCAGCACCGCTCCTTCGCCCGTATCGACCTCGTCGATCGAGCGCAGAATTTCCTGGCGCCGCTGCTCCATGTCGTCGTCGGGGCCGATGCAGATCGAGGCGATCTGCCGTTGCGGACCGACCACATGTTCGAGAGCGGCGACAAACTCGGCCGCCAGCCGGCCATGCGTGACGAGGACGATGCCGATCATGGCGCCCTCTGGCATCGGTTGCGCCTCGCGCCCGCGTCATGAGGCCGCAACGCGGCCAGCGGTCGGCGGAGGAAGGAGGAGGGCGCGAGATCCCGGCTACAGGGGCTCGACATTCGTTGAGGTCGGGTCAGGTCTGGGGTTGTTGTCGATCACACTCTAGGCGGTCGCTTGGGAGGTAGAGACCACGCGGTGTTGGATCCACATGCCGTCCAAGGCCACGACGGCCCGCGGGTGGGGACAAGCCGCCCATATAGCGCTCTCCGGCGCGTTCGTCATCACGGTTGATGCCATGGCAGTCATGCCGCCATGTTCGGACGACCATCGCTTTGGTCGAACAGCGATCGGTTCAACGCGCCAATGGGGCGGCAGTTCCGTCGCCATAGCTCGCGGCGAGCGCAAAACGCAGCTTGGCCGTCGCCGAAGCCTCGAACGGGGCAACCGTAACCAGAGGTATCGCCAGCCCGAAAATCGTTTCGCTACGAGGCTCTGGCAGGCGTTCGACATGTTGCGGTGCAACCAAATCGACGATCAGCGCAAGCGGCGCCGCAGCCAGTGCCTCGACCTTGAGGATGCCCACGCCGCGCGCCTCGATGAGCCCGGAAATGGGTTTTGGCGCGCGCACCATGATGGCGTCGCCCTCGCGCCGCAATTGGCTGTAATCGTCGGAAACCAATAGGGCGCCGGCGTCGATTAGCCGCAGGGCAAGATCGGATTTGCCGCTGCCCGACGGGCCGCGCAGCAGCATCGACCTCCCGCCGATCGCCACCGCGGTGGCGTGGACGAGGATGGTTTCGCCGCTCACGCTTCCGGCAACCGGATCAGAAAGCGTGCACCGCACACAGCGCCTTGCGCATCGCGACGGTTCTCGGCCCAGATGCGGCCGCGATGCGCCTCGACGATCTGTTTCGAGATCGCCAGGCCAAGCCCCGAATGCGTGCCGAATTTTTCGGTGGCCGGACGCTCGGTGTAGAAGCGGTCGAAGATCGTGGTCAGCTTTTCCTGCGGGATGCCGGGACCGTCATCCTCGATGGTGACGAGTACCGCGCGGCCGTCCTCGCGCACCCCCACCCGGATATTGTCGCCGGGCGGGCTGAACGACACCGCGTTGCTGATAAGGTTGAGAAAGACCTGCGACAGCCGGCTCTCGATGCCCTGCACGATGAGGTTGCGCCGCCGCTCGGGCAGCGTCAGAACCACGTGGGCGGTGCCGTGCGCGCGGGTCGTCTCGTGGATGTCGACGAGCGCGCGCAGCATCGCCGCCAGGTCGATCGGCTCCATGACGTCACGGCTCAGTTCGGCATCGATGCGCGAAGCGTCGGAAATGTCGGTGATGAGCCGCGACAGCCGCTCGATATCGTCGAGGATGATCGCCAACAGGCGCTGCTGCTTGACCGGGTCGTCGATCCGCACCGCGGTCTCGACGGCGCTGCGCAGCGAAGAGAGCGGGTTCTTGATCTCGTGCGCGACATCGGAGGCAAAGCTCTCGATCGCGCTCATGCGCAGCCACAGCGCGTTGGTCATCTGGCGCAGCGAGCGCGACAGGTCGCCGATCTCGTCGCCGCGCTGGGTCAAATCCGGGATTTCGACGCGTGCGCCCCGCCCCTGCGCACGCTCCGCGGCCTCGGCGAGTTGGTGGATCGGGCGTCCGATCGTCGCCGCGAGATAGACCGACAGCAGCACCGTCACCAACAGCGCGACGCCGAAGATGCGCAGCAACTCGAAACGGACGTTGCGCAGCTCCGTCTCGATGTCGCCGTTGGCGCTCGACAGCATGACTGCGCCCAGAACCTCCTTGTAGCGCTGCACCGGCACGGCGACGCTGATCACCAGCGCCTTGCCTGCCGGGTCGCGCCGCACCGCCGAGCCGCTTTCGCCGTGCAGTGCATGCTCGACCTCGGGGAAATCGGCGGCGGAGCGTCCCGCCCGATAGGGCGAATAAGCACGGTGTTGCGCCAGCAGTCCCGCCGCCCAGTCATACGCCGCGTCGGCTGCCCTGGCGACGAAGCTCTTGTTGTCGGGTGGCGGCAATTCGGTCACCTCGACCGCATCGCCGGGGCCGGACAGCAGCTTGCTGTCGGCGATCAGCTTGCCGTCGCGATCGAAGAGGCGGGCCGGGGTGTGGGTCGGTGCGACCAAGCTGCGCATCATCTGACGCGCGAGGTCGGGAAGCAGGACCTCACCCTCGTCGGGGGAATCGAGAACCGCGCCCTCGCCGAGCGCGGCGGCGAAGATCTCACCCTGGGTGCGCAATGCCTCGACCTGCTGATCGACGAGGCTCGCTTCGAACTTTCCGAGATACAAAAAGCCGAGCGCCAGAAGCACCAGCGGCAGTACGTTGACGGCGATGATGCGACGGGTGAGCGGCGACAGACGCGGCCACCGGCGACGCCGGCGCGGTCCCTGGCCCTCCGCGGCCGAGACGGGCATGCGAGCCGGCGCAACGCTTGCCGGCGTCGCCTCGGCAGCGGCCGGGGGGGCCGTCGCGGTCTCAGTGCTCGCGATATCGATAACCGACGCCATAGAGCGTTTCGATTTGCGCGAACTCGCCGTCGACGGTCTTGAACTTCTTCCTGAGCCGTTTGATGTGGCTGTCGATGGTGCGGTCATCGACGTAAATGTGCTCGCCATAAGCCGCGTCCATCAGCTGGTCGCGGTTTTTGACATGGCCCGGCCGCTGCGCCAACGATTTCAGGATCAGGAACTCGGTGACGGTCAATTCGACCTGGCCACCCTGCCAGGTGCAGAGATGGCGGCCGGGGTCGAGGGTCAATTGGCCGCGCACGATCGGCGGCTCGCCCTGCACGTCCTCGCGGTCGCGCGCCAGCTCGCCGCGGCGCAGGAGAGCGCGAATGCGCTCGATCAAGAGGCGCTGTGAGAACGGCTTCTTGATGTAGTCGTCGGCCCCCATGCGCAGACCGAGCAGCTCGTCGACCTCGTCGTCCTTCGAGGTGAGGAAGATGACCGGGGTCGGACTCTGCCGCCGCAGCTGCGCGAGCAGCTCCATGCCGTCCATGCGCGGCATCTTGATGTCGAGCACCGCGACGTCGACCGGCTGGCTCGACAACCCCCGGAGCGCCTCTGCGCCGTCGGCATAGCAGCGCACCGCGAAGCCCTCGGCCTCGAGAGCCATCGATACCGAAGTCAGGATATTCCGGTCGTCGTCGACAAGTGCGATCGTGTTCGACAAGGATTGGTCCCCCAAGGCGTTCCAGTCGTGCGGGTCGTCAATGATACGACACCGTCGCATAATCTGTTCCCTTCAAATATGGCGGCTCGCTGGCGAACAAAAAGGGCAGGGCATGGACGAAACGCTTGATCGCGGCCGATTCTGCCGCCGCTTGATGCGCTCACAGGTTCACGCCGTACTGGCGACGAGCCTTGCCGATGGTGCCGGCCCGCGCCCCTACGCCTCGCTCGTCGCCGTCGCCTGCGACACCGACGCCAGCCCGCTGCTGCTGATTTCCGACCTCGCCCAGCACACCCGCAACATCGCCGCCGATTGCCGGATTTCATTGTTGTTCGACGGCGGGGGGTGCTCGGCTGGAGCCGATCCGCTCGCGGCGCCGCGCCTCAGCCTGCTCGGCGAGGCGATGCGCCACGACGACGAGCGATGCCGCGCGCGGTTTGTCGCGCGACACCCCGGCGCGGCCGGCTATGCCGGGTTCGGCGATTTCCATCTCTATCGCGTCGAGATCGGGCGCGGCCATCTGGTCGCGGGATTTGGCCGCATCTCCTGGATCGTGCCTGCTGAGCTGCGTTTCGCGGCCGATGCATCGGCACTGGCGGCGGCGGAAGCCGGCATCGTCGCGCACATGAACGCCGATCACGCCGAGGCGTTGGCGCTCTACGCGACCCGGCTGCTGCGCCGCCCGGAGGGCGCCTGGCGCATGACCGGCATCGATCCCGAGGGCATCGATCTGTGCTGCGGCACTGCAACCGCGCGGCTCGATTTTGCGGATAATGCTGTGGCGCCCGTGCTTGATCCGATGAGCGCGCGGCGGGTGCTGGTCGAGCTTGCTATCCGGGCGCGTGCCGCGTCCGGCTTATAGCGGATTTACATCGCTGGCCCGGAAGTTGCGTCGTCTTTGGCTTGCTTGCGAGTGGAATTCTGCTATCTAGCCAAAACCGGTCCCGCGGCAAGCCGGACCGGCGATGATGGAGGAACGCGTGGATAAGACGGACAACCCGGTGACGGGCCCGAAGCCGTCCTTTGATCTCGAAGCGCAGGGCATGCGGCACCTTGGTCCGGTGCACTGGAACCTGCAGATGCCGTTCCTCTACGAGCACGCGGTGCGCCAGCGCCAAGGTGAGATCGGCCTTGGCGGCGCGTTTGTCGTCAACACCGGCAGGCACACCGGCCGCTCCCCGCGCGACAAATACATCGTCGACGAGCCCGGCACGCACGACACGGTCGACTGGGGCAGCGTCAACCAGAAGATCACGCCCGAGCAATTCGCCGGCCTGCACCAGCGTGTGCTTGCCTATTTGCAGGGCCACGAGCTCTTCGTCCAGGACCTCTACTGCGGCGCCGACCCGGAATACCGGCTGCCGGTGCGGGTGGTGACGCCGAGCCCATGGCACAGTCTCTTCGCCCGCAACATGTTCATCCGGCCGCCTTCCGCCGAGCTGCCGGGTTTCGAGCCGGCGTTCACAATTCTCCATGCGCCGCATTTCAAGTCGATCCCCGAGTTGGACGGCATCCGCTCAGAGACCTTCATCTTCGTCAATTTCGCCGAGCGCGTCGTGCTGATCGGCGGCACCGAATACGCCGGCGAAATCAAGAAATGCGTTTTCGGCTATCTCAATTTCGTGCTGCCGACGCGCGACGTGCTGCCGATGCACTGCTCGGCCAATGTCGGCCCTAACGGCGACAGCGCAATCTTTTTCGGCCTTTCCGGCACCGGTAAGACGACCCTCTCGGCCGACGCCAGCCGCACCCTGATCGGCGACGACGAGCACGGCTGGAGCCCGCGCGGCATCTATAATTTCGAGGGCGGCTGCTATGCCAAGGTCATCAACCTGTCGCCCAAGGCCGAGCCCGAGATCTATGCGACGATCACCCGCTTCGGCACGGTACTTGAGAATGTGGTTCTCAACCCGCGCACGCGTATGCCCGACGTGGACGACAACAGCCTGACCGAGAACACCCGCGCCTGCTATCCGCTCGATTACATCCCGAACGCTTCGCAAGACGGGCTCGCGCCGCATCCGAAGAACGTCATCATGCTGACCTGCGACGCGTTCGGGGTTATGCCGCCGATCGCCCAGCTCAATGCCGAGCAGGCGATGTACCACTTCCTGTCGGGCTACACGGCGCGCGTTGCCGGCACCGAGGTCGGGCTGGGCAGCGAGCCGCAGGCGACGTTCTCGACCTGCTTCGGCGCCCCCTTCATGCCGCGCCGGCCGACCGAATACGCCAAGATGCTCGGCGACCGCATCCAGCGCTTCGGCGCCAAATGCTGGCTCGTCAACACCGGCTGGTCGGGCGGCGCCTACGGCACCGGACAGCGCATGGCGATACAGCACACCCGCGGTCTGCTCCGCGCCGTGCTCGACGGCCGGCTCGAAAGCGCGCCGATGCGCAAGGACGAAAATTTCGGCTTCCTCGTGCCTGAAAGCGCCGCCGACGTGCCCGCCGACGTGCTCGACCCGCGCGCATCGTGGACCAACAAGAAGGCCTATGACGAGACCGCCCGCGGCCTCACGCGCGACTTCGAGCAGAATTTCGGCAAGTACGAACCCAATGTCGGCGCCGAGATCAAGAAGGTCGCGATCCGCGCCGCCGCCTAAACTGCCGCGTTCGGGAAAACCACGCCGCCCAGGACGACATTGACGCTCTCGCCGTCGGCGGAGAGCGGCAGGAAACACGCCTCATAGTCGCGGTGGCTTTTCGCCGCGAGCCAGTGCGCCTTGCCGGCGCGGAATTTCGGGACCTGTTCGTTTGTCACGGCGTCGAGGATCTTGACGATCACCTCCGCCGAGCGCGGCGGCATGATCGTGCCGGCCGGGCTGCCGGTGGCATTGTGGCCGACAAAGCTCACGACGTCCTCGCCGACGAGGCGGATCGTGTAGCCGCCGTCGGAACTCACGCCGTACATGAACACATGGGGCAACAGTCTCGGGATCGCCGCCGGGTCGATATCCGCGCGGGCAGGCATTTTCCGTTCGCCGCGCACCCCGTTCCAGTAGGCGAAAAGCGCCTTTATCCGCGAATCACGCGGCGCGTCGATAAAACTCGCTTCACTGATCGGCCCGCTCGCGTCCGGCATGTTCGCTCGATTTTTGTTGATCCAACGAGCGCGCCCCATGACGCGCGGTGAGTAGTTTACGCCTTGGGTGCGTTTCACGCACTTCCGGTCGGGAAAAGTTCGCTCTGTCGCCACTGCGGTGTAGTTTCTCGCCATGACCATCCTCACCACCGCGCTCGATCCCCGCTCGGAAGCCTTCCGCGCCAATGCGGCGGCGATGCGCGCGCTGGTCGACGACCTCCGCGTCAAAACCGGGACGATCTCCCTCGGCGGCGACGAGGCCGCGCGCCGTCGGCACATCTCGCGCGGCAAGCTCTTGGTGCGCGACCGGGTGCGCACACTAATCGACCCCGGCTCGCCGTTTCTCGAATTCTCCCCCTTTGCCGCGCACGGAATGTATGACGGCGAGGTGCCGGCGGCGGGCATCGTCACCGGCATCGGGCGCATCGCCGGCCAGGAATGCGTCGTCGTCGCCAACGATGCGACGGTGAAGGGCGGCACTTATTTCCCGCTCACCGTCAAAAAGCATCTGCGCGCCCAGGAGATCGCGCGCGAAAATCATCTGCCCTGCCTTTACCTTGTTGATTCCGGCGGGGCGTTCCTCCCGGCGCAGGACGAGGTGTTCCCCGACCGCGAGCATTTCGGCCGCATCTTCTACAATCAGGCGCAGATGTCGGCTTTCGGCGTGCCGCAGATCGCGATCGTCATGGGTTCGTGCACCGCGGGCGGCGCCTACGTGCCGGCGATGTCGGACGAGAGCATCATCGTCGCCGGCAAGGACGGGGCCCAGGGCACGATCTTTCTCGGCGGGCCACCGCTGGTGAAGGCGGCGACCGGCGAGGTGGTCTCGGCCGCGGAGCTCGGCGGCGCCGACGTGCACAGCCGCACCTCCGGCGTCACCGACCATTACGCGCGCGACGACGCGCATGCGCTCGGCATCGCCCGGCGCATCGTCGGCCACCTCAACCGGGTCAAGCAGGTCGGGCTCGATCTGCGCGCGCCGCGCGCGCCGCTCCACCCGGCCGAGGAGCTCTACGGCGTCATCCCGCCCGATACGCGCCGGCCCTACGACGTGCGCGAGGTGATCGCCCGCCTCGTCGACGGCAGCGAGTTCGACGAGTTCAAGCAGCTCTACGGCCAGACTTTGGTGTGCGGCTTTGCGCATCTCTGGGGCTTCCCGGTCGGCATCCTCGCCAATAACGGCATCCTGTTTTCCGAAAGCGCGCTGAAGGGCGCGCATTTCATCGAGCTCTGCGCGCAGCGCGGCATCCCGCTCGTCTTCCTGCAGAACATCACCGGCTTCATGGTCGGCCGCAAATACGAGGCGGGCGGGATCGCCAAGGACGGCGCCAAGCTGGTCACCGCGGTCGCCA
>DATJSH010000217.1:0-8246 GCA_035504235.1 Allostellaceae bacterium
AGCCGGTCGGCAGCGGCTTCGAGCACGGCCCGGCCTTCCGGCTGCGCGTCATCCCAATGCGGGCCGCGGCACAGGCCGAGATGCGGCGCTCTCTGCGGCACCGCCGGCGGCTCGTACGGGATCGCCAGCATGGCGGCGCGGAACAGCACGATATCGCCGACCGAGCGCGCCATGATGCCGACCGTATCGAGGGTCTCGGTGTTGATCCGCATACCGGCGGGCGGGAACAGGCCAAAACTCGGCTTGAACCCGACGACCCCGCAATAAGCGGCGGGCCGGATCACCGAGCCGCCGGTCTGCGTCCCGATCGCCAGTGGCACCATGAAATCGGCGACCGCCGCCGCCGATCCGCTCGACGAGCCGCCCGGGGTGAAGACCGGGTTATGCGGGTTCGAGGTCGGGCCCGGCTGACGGTTGGCAAATTCGGTCGATATCGTCTTGCCGAGCAGGATGCCGCCGGCCGCCTTTGGCAACGCCGCCGCGCTCGCATCGCTCGCCGGCCACCATCCGGTATAGATCGGCGAACCATAAGTCGCCGGCATGCCGGCGGCATCGAAGATGTCCTTGAGCCCGAACGGCACGCCGCCCAGCAGCATCTTCTTTCCCGCCCTGTCGAAACCGCGCGCCCGCTCCAACGCCGCCTGGCCGGCAAGATACGCCCATGCCCGCACCACCGGCTCGCGCTCGCTGATCCATTCGAGGCAGCTCGCCACGACCGCCTCCGCGGTCAGCTCCCCACCCGCGACCATTCGCACGATCTCGGTCGCCATCAAGCGATGCGGTTGCGTATTCGGCATCAGCGCAATCCCCCGATACGGTTCGCCCTATCTACGCATATCCCGCCAGTGCACGCATCCGCGAAATTTTTACGTTTCAGCCACTTTATGAAAACTCGGCTTATGCGCTCGATCCGTGCGTTTGCTGCCTCAATAACCGCTTGGGCGATACTGCGGTAGCTTTCGGCAATTTCCCGGATACGCGCCGCCTCGACACGAGGCCCGGCAATTTCAGCTAGCGTTATTTCTTTGAAGCGGGTGAGTACCGCTTCGATCGCGCGATCAAAGCGCGGCAGATTGGCCAGAATTTCCTTCCGCAGATCGTCTTCGAGTCTCCGCGCTCGCTCTCGAGGGTCCTGCTTCTGGCGCTCAACAGGATTGGCAAACATCTTCCATATTCCGGCCACGGCGATCGCCCCCAGTATGGCGACGCCCACCGGCGTCGCGGCCACACCAGCGATCGCCGCGCCTGACAGTAGCCCGACATGTACGGCAGCACCGGACGCCACTGCGCCAGCAGCACCGCCCACCAATGTTCGGGTGCTAGCTCGGTCCGCAGCGGCCTTGACGCGGAGCTCGAAAGAGGGATGGGGTGCGATCGCGCGAAAGTCATGCCTGGCAATCGGACGCAGGCCTTCGTCCACAACGTGCACGAATTCCTCACTGAACTCTGAAACCTCGGTATCGAGCAAAGTAAGCTGATCTTGGTATCGGCGCGTCAGGTCAGCATAACGACGCTCCAGGTTCTTGATCACAAGACGCTCGTTCAGATCGTCGGTCTCTGACTTCCCAAACCAACCGCTTTTCTTTTCTGCCGTGCGCCGGAAATCGACCTCAAATTCCTCGGCAGCTTCGGCAACAAGAGCGTTCAAATCTTCTCGAATATGCCGCTTTAACATTTCGGCTCGGCGACCAATGGCTGCGTAGCGCTGACGAGCAACGCGTTCAACTCGATCGGCTGCGTCATCAAGCTCTTGCGCAATCGAGAGCGCCTAGGCCTGGGCTTCAGCTGCGCGAGAAATCGCGAAAACGCTCTTCCGTGCTTCATGTATAGCCAGGCCTATTGCATGAACAAGGGCGGCACGATCCCCGTGTTCCTCCACACTCCTGACAGTCTCAATGAGCCAGGGTTCTTCAAAATCACCAGCGAATTCCCGCACCGCAGTGAGGAGTTCGGTCTCCGAACGAATAAACCGCTTGGCGCGTTCAGCTATGGCTTCCCACGCGTCCGAGATTCCCGCATCGTGAATGCTATGATCAGGCAGTCGTCCGCCGAGAATCGCAACAAGACCTGAACCCGATCCTACTATCGCCGCGTTAGCGTCCCCTATGAGGTGCGAACGCGTGCATGAGTGCGCTGCGTTCTGCTACAGCCAACGGAGCGGCGACTCGTTTTAGCTCGGTAATGGCGGTTCGCGGGCGCGGCGGGGATGATAGAGCACGCAGCACCAGAACCCGCATCAGCGATGGCTCCCCAAGCAACTTGCCAATTGCCTCGGCCACAGACATAGCCTTCCCAAGGCGTGTTGGAGAGATGAAACCCTCGGCCGCCACCAGCGCTGCGACCACGTTAGCCATCTTTGCTACGACAGGGGGCGCTTTCGCCTCCTCCTCCGCCGAGCTAGGCACCAATAGCTCGTCAGCTTCAAACACCATCCGGTCTCCCGAGAGATTCGGGACCGCTAATTACCCCTGAAGCGTCAAGTTTGGGTCAATGCCCTAATTTATTGGCAGGAATCTAGCGTCGCCGCCTTGTGCCGTGACCAGCTCGACCGCCTGACGGTCGAAGCTGGCGAAGACCTCGCCGCCGAGCCGACGGCCTTCGAAGGCGATGACGCCATCGGCGAAATCTCCGCCCGCCTTGAGCATCGCCAGCACGGCTTCGACGGCTGGACGATCGACCGCGGCCGAGGGAGCAGCTAGGAGTTCCTGCAATGCAGCAGCAATGTCGCCGGTTCCTGTCCGGTAGCCGCGCCGCGCCACCCAGACGCATTCACAAAGGGCCGGCAGAGTCAGCACGCCGGTTTCGGCATCGCGCAGCAAGTCCCGTTCTTGTCTGGCTTGCTCCAGATCGTCATTAACCGCGACCCTGACGAGAATGTTCGTGTCGGCGGTCACCCTCAACGGATGCCGGCCCAACCATCGGCGATGATCTCGTTGATTTCCTCGATCGTCAGCGGTTTGGTGCCGGACCGCTCCAATGATCCGAAGAAATCTTCGAGCGATCCTGTGGGTCTCGCGCGCACTTCGATGCGACCGTTCGGCAGCATGTCAACCTCGACCTTCTGGCCAGGGCCGACGCCCAGGTGTCGCAATATTTATTTGCGAAGCGTGATTTGTCCTTTCGCGGTGAGGGTCAGTGTCATCATTGCATCGTTATCCGATCGTCGTATGGCGTAAGGCTATGTAGCCTTACACGGCCGAACTCAAGACTGCTTGACGAATTGAGAGGGGCGGTGGGCACAATCGCCGATGCGGGGCTACGCCAGCGGGTCCTGCCACGCCAAACCTGGAAACCGAGCAAAGTCGCCGTCGGTCGAGCACAAGGTCAGCCCGTGCTCGATGGCGAGCGCCGCCAAGTGCGCGTCGGGCACCAGGTTACCGCGCACGCCTGGGAGCGCCAGCAGGTGGCCCAAAACCTCGGCGTGGCGCTCGGTTGGTTCGGGAACCCATGCGAGGTCGCATTTGAGCCATGCCACCGCCTGCTCCCATGCCTCGCCTATCGTCTCCGGGCGCTCGAAAATCCGTGGATTGGTGACGAGCCGGAGGAAAGCCAGCAGGCTCGCCCATGGTAGGCCGACGCGGTGAATGCCGCTGAGCTGCTGGTCGAGCCATTCGCGAGCAGGCCCGTGCTGTGGAAATGAGGCAACGCGGGCATAGACGAGGATGTTGGCGTCCACCAGGATCAACGGAATCCCTCGCCCTCGGCGGCGGCGAGCACGTCGGTAACGCTGTCGATGCTGCCGATCAACACCCGGCCGAGATCGACCGACTGCGTCTGAAACGGCTGGCGCGGCTTGGCCGCGACCGAGAGTTCGCGAAGCCCGCAGCGCAGCGCCTCGTTGACCAGGTCTTTGAAGTTGCTGCCGCGCGCGCGCCGTAGCCGCTCGATAGCCGCAGCAACATCATTGTCGAGGGTTAGCGTTGTCCTCATACATCAACACATAATGTCATTGATGCTTTGATGTAAACACGGCTTCGAGACCCGCTCTTGGACTTGCGCTGCACACCGCTCGCATCAAAACCGTGGCGTTGCCCGCTCGGGCGGGGCAGAGTTGCAGGAGCGAACGCAATCTCGGGAGGACTGCTCATGCCCCAATCCGCGATCCCGCCCGGCCGTCACGCGCCGGTCCGCCCCGACTGGCTTGCCCGGCGGCAGGAGGAGACGATCGAGCCGCAACTGCCGATTGTCGACCCGCACCATCACATGTGGGACCGGCCCGGCAACCGCTATCTGTTCGAGGATCTGCTGGCCGATGTCGGCACCGGCCACAACATCGCCGCGACCTGTTTTGAGGAATGTCGCGAGATGTACCGCGCCGACGGCCCTCAGGAGCTCAGATCGCTTGGCGAGACCGAATTTGTCGACGGCATCGCGGCGATGAGCGCGTCGGGCAAATACGGCAAGACCAAATGCATCGCCGGCATCATCGGCAATGTCGATCTGCGGATCGGCAGCCGCGCCAAGGGCATCCTCGAACAGCACGTCGCAATCTCGGGCGGCCGCTTCAAGGGGATCCGCAACGGCGCGACCTGGCATGCCGATCCGAGCCTCGAAATCTACTGCTCGGGCGCACCGCAAGGGCTTTACCGCGATGCCAATTTTCGCGCCGGGTTTGCCGGGCTGGCGTCGCTCGGCCTGAGTTTCGACGCCTGGGTGTTTCAGACCCAGCTCGACGATGTGGCCGATCTGGCGCGCGCCTTTCCGCAGGCGGTGATCGTATTGAACCATGTCGGTGGACCGCTCGCCATCGGCCCCTACGCCGGCAAGCGCGAAGAGGCCTTTGCCGCGTGGAAGAAATCGATCGGTGAGGTCGCCGCCGCCTCGCCCAACACCTATGTCAAACTCGGCGGGCTCGGCATGAAGCTCTCCGGCTTTACGTTTTTCGAGAACGCGGACCCACCCTCCTCGCAAGACCTCGAAAAGGCGTGGCGGCCCTATATCGAGACCTGCATCGAAGCGTTCGGGCCACAGCGCTCGATGTTCGAGAGCAATTTCCCGGTCGACAAGGGCATGTGCAGCTATCCCGTGATGTGGAACGCGTTCAAGCGCATCACTGCCGGCAGTTCGGCGAGCGAAAAAGAGGCGCTCTACAACGGTGCCGCAACCAGGGCCTACCGGCTGGCGCTGTGAGCCGCGGCGACCGGGAGTGACCGCCCGGTCCGGGTCATTGGCGAAACGCCGGCGCTCGCGTCACGGACCTCTCGGTCGAATTCCTGCCGGGCGACAATGTCGGAGAATGTCCTACGACGTAGCCTGCCTGCCGGCGCGCAGCCCGTGAGGCTCCGACCCCGGTCCCTGCCCCGGCAGGCTTCCGACGAGAGACCGGCGCTCTCTACTTGCCGATCGCGCTTGCGACCTTGGCGATCATGGTATAGAGGGTCTGAAACACCACCTCGACGCTGTAGCCGACGAAGAATGCGAGCGCCGTCAGCGACAAGGTGACGCCCTCCAATTGGACCGGCTGACCGTTGGTCCACAGCACGCCGAGGAGGCCGCCAAGGATCGTCCCGAGCAGGATGCGCAATGTCCCATGGAGGCCATCTGCCGGCATCAGCGTTGCAGCCTGCACGCGCCGGTCGAGGTCGCGATAGACATAGGTGAAGGCGCCGAGCAAGCCGAGCAGCATCGGTAGGACAAAGCCAGTGAAGCCAGCCATCACCGCCGAGGCGCGCAACTCGCTCGCGTCCCATTGCGCTTCGGACAAGTCCGCCGGCAATGGTCGGCGCCCGCCGAGCCAGCGGATCGGCAGCCCGGCCGCCAAGCGATAGGAGACCGTGTTCCAGTCGGCGAGCCCTCGGCGCGCAATCTCCATCCGCTGCAGCACATCGCGCAGATGCTCGCACCACGACTGGTAGACGGTGGTCGATTGTGGCCAGGGCGCGGTCAAGTCCTTTGTACAGAGGGCGATCTGGGCGGCATCATGCCGTTCATCCAAAGAAGCGATGACCAATTGGTATTCCTGGCGGACCTGGCTCAGCTGCTGGATTTCCCTGCGGCCACGATCGACATGCACCAACAGCATCACCGCGAAACAAAAAAACAGCAGGCCCAATACCGCCGTGGCCGTCGCCCAGCGTCTCAGCCGTCGTGCGGCCAATGTCGCTTCAGCCGACGCGATCGAACTGGTCTCGTCGCGCAGAAACGCCGAGGTCAGATAGATCGAGGAGAGGTCGGCCGGCGCCGCCAGATGGGTCAATATCGCAATGCTTGAGCAGAGCTGTTGCAGGAGAACTGCGCTTTCGGCAATTTCTTCTGCCGTTTTGGTCAGCAGCGCTAAATCGACACCGGGGAGAAATGGCGCGGCCGGTTGCTGTGGAACACTGGGCCGTGCGTTGGAATCAACCGGCGGGCCGGACGTGTCGCGGCGCATCAGACGCTTGAGCATCAACATGCGAAACCCGGAGAGCAGCGTCTTCACTTCGGCCAAGGTGGCGGGTTGGGCGGTTGCCATGCCAGGACCGGGAGCAGCGGACGGCGACGACCCTCCAGGCCTTTCGGCCCGCCCCCTGGACGCAACTGCGGCGCCGAAATTTTCGCCGCGCAACGGAGCCGCAGGCGTCGGATGCTGCGATGCGGTGTCCGTCGGCGAATGCTCTGCCATGCTCGCTTCCCCCGCCCGGTTTCGTTAGCTTTTTATCGCTCTGCAGTCGATACGAGTGACAAGTCGGGTGATCGAGTATGATCCCTTGGGCTTTGCCGAGGCGGCCGCCGATCGGCGGAGCTGGATCGCCGGCATCTGCGGCGGGCGCGCGAAGCGAATCGAATGCGGAGAACGGAAATGGCGGACAGCTTTGCAATATGCCTCGCTTTCACACTTCGCGCGGAAGGCGGCTATGTCGATAATCCCGCCGACCCTGGCGGAGCCACCAATATGGGCATAACCTTGGCCACTTATCGGGACTGGTCGGACGATCCCGACCTCGGACCGGCGCAAGTACAGGACATGACCGAGCGTACTGCGAGGGCGATCTACCAGTCGCTTTATTGGAACCCGTTGCGCGCCGATGCGCTGCCGCGCGGTGTCGACCTCAGCGTCTTTGATATGGGAGTCAATGCCGGGATCTGGCGATCGGCCCGACTGCTGCAGCGAACCCTGGGATTTTCCGGAGACGAGGTCGATGGCTGCATCGGCCCCGAGACCTTAGGAGCGGCGGGGCGGGCTGACGCGCGTTTGCTGATCAACGACCTCGCAACGCGGCAAGCAGATTATTACCGGACCCTGGACGACTATGACATCTTCGGCGCCGGCTGGCTCAATCGAACCGAGGCACGGCGCGCAGCGGCCCTAGCCATGCTCGAGGACCGCACGACCGTCGAGGTCTGAGCAGCACCGGTTTCCTTGAACAGAGATACCCGTTGAGGCGACCGCACCGACCTGATCCGGCCTACGACCTGGTCCTGGTGCCCGTGAGCGAGGATCAGCGGTCGCGATCCCCGATCGGTCACGGCCGATCCAGCCCCGGAAAATGGTTGCAGCAAGCGGTCCCGGGCGTTGCGCATTGTGCGGCGACGGCCTCTGTCCGGCGCGCGGACGACTTTTGACGCGGATCACCGCGGACCAGTTGCTGGCGACAAGCAGCAAATCGCGCCGGCGGTTGGCCTGGCCCTTTTGCCCGCCGCAATCAGTCGGGCCTTGCCCCGATCCCGGATTGGAAAAAGCGAGGGACGAGGCGTGACCGGGCATGGATAATGCCCCCAGGCAAAACCCGGAGGGAGAAGCGCCGATGCCGTTACCGCGACAAGAGGTGGATGCCACCACGCCAAAATACCTGCGCGACAAATATGCGATCGTCGGCGTCGGCGAGACGACCTATACCCGCGGCTCGGGCAAGACGACGCGGGCGTTGGGGAGTTGGGCGGTCAGGAATGCGATTCTGGACGCCGGGCTCAACGCTGCCGCCATCGACGGGATGCTGTCCTATTCGGGCGGCGATTCGACTTCGGCCACTTTTATCGCCGGCGATTTGGGGATCCGTCTCAATTTCTACATGGATGTGGTCGGCGGCGGGTCGTCGACCGAGGCGCTGGTCGGGATCGCGATCGGCCTGATTGACGCCGGTTGCTGCAAGACGGTGGCGATCTTCCGCTCGATGAACGGCTATTCACAGGTGCGCATCGGCGGTACCGGCGCCCGCTCGGCGACCCCGGTCTCGGGCGACATGCTGCACAACCGCGCCTATGGCTGGCAGAGCGCGGGGCAGAGCTTTGCCCCGACCTTTATGCGTCACATGTATGATTTCGGCACC